>JAQGKX010000003.1 GCA_028289885.1 Sphingomonadales bacterium | reverse complement strand
CAGTGCGGTTTGGCTATGGCAAGGGCGACGCCGACTTGCGGAACACCCGCGAATTTCAATTTTTCCGGAGCTAATCGAAGCCCATGGTTAAGCCTGAATGGGGCACGAAGCGCACTTGTCCGAAGTGTGGCACGCGCTTTTACGACCTTACCAAAGAAGACCCGGTGACCTGCATCAACTGTGCAAACGAATGGGCTCCTGAATCGATTCTGAAATCGAAACAGCCGTTACCGTTCGATCAGGTCAAGAAGGACACCGATTCCAAGGACGATTCGGACCTCGGCGACAGCGATCTGGACATCGATGTCGATGAGGACGCCGAGAAATCGCCCGACGACGAAGTCGATCTTGGCGGCGACGACGACCTTGGTGTCGACACCGGCACCACCCAGGGCGACGTCTAACAATACTTGTCTTGCATAGACGCGCGGCCTGTCATATGCCGCGCGTCCCTGATGGGGCCTTAGCTCAGCTGGGAGAGCGCTACACTGGCAGTGTAGAGGTCAGCGGTTCGATCCCGCTAGGCTCCACCAACTTATTGTAACACACGGCGAATGATCGCCGTCCGGCGGCAAGCTGCCAGATCGCACCGGCGGGTGACCCACCGGCTGCTTGGTTCAGGCCATAACCCCCGAAACAACATTGTCTGTCCCGAAACGTCCGGCAGCGGTGATCGGCTTGCCCATCACCACCAGCTTGTTTGCCGCTCCCCCCTTGATGCAGGACGAGCGGACACCGGTCATGCGGAACTCATTTAGGCTGCTGGTGGCGTCCAGTGCAGCAATCCCCAGCAAGACTTTATTCGAGTCGCCCTTGATCATCGGTTCGATGACATTGCCGACGCACTGGGTGACGAGACTCACCGCAGCGGTCATCACGCGTTCGTGATTGGTGAACTGCGGCTTGCATATGCCGCCGCTGGCGCGCGTGGCGGAAAACCCGACGCCGCTACATTCGAGTATCTTGATGCCGTCCACCGTCCAGCCATCGCTGTTCGATATCACGATCGCGTTACAGCCTTCGCCGAAGAACATCGGGACCTGGCCGCCACGAACATCCACGCGTCCCGGGCAGTCCTGAATCTGCAGGGCGGCTGTTCGCTCCCCCGATCCGGTCGGGGCAGCATAGAGATAGAGTATTTCGACCGAGCCGTATTTATTCACGTCCCGGATGCGAGCGCCGACGGTCGTGTAACCATCGAGTACGGCATGGCCGATCTTGAAGTCGGTATTACCGGCAACGGCGCGCGCGATGGTGCCGCTTCCATCTCCCTGAATGTCGATGCCGATCGGACAACTTACCGTCTCGACCTCGTCCAGCCAGCAGTCGGTGAAGTATTTATCGACGACCAGTCCACGGCTGTCCGGAACCAGCGCCGTGCCGGTTATGGCGATTTTGCCTCCGCGCAGAGAGGCGTTTCCGCCCGCGGCACCGATGTCTTCGTTGCCATCGACATAGATACCATAGAATTTATCTTCGCCGCTTCCCGTCCCTTCCATGGATCGCGCCGCATAGATATTTCCGTAACGAAACTCGACCGAACCGCTGAAATGAAATCCGTAAATGCCGTTCTCGGCGCAGATGCGATCGGCCCAGCTTGACCTGCAATAACCGATCTTCACGATGCCGTTGTGTTTCAGTGTGCTCGGCGCGACATTCCGCTGGATCCAGATATCTTCCAGCGCCAGACCCGCTGGAAAGTCGTTGATATGGCTTGGCTTGGCATCGGGCCCAAATTGAATCACCGGGACGCCTGGATCGGTTCCGCATATGCGCGAGCAGGATGCCTCGCCGACCTGACTGGCAAACCAGTTCGAGGCACCGACGATGCGCATATTTGTTTCGGTCAGCTTGATTGTTCCGCTGTGATAATAAGTTCCCGCCTGTAGCAGCACCGTACCGCAGTGCTTGAGGCATGCCATGATGGCGGGCAGATTATCGAATGCAGGAATGTTGGGAACGGCGCCGAACCATTCGGGCTTTCCCGAAATGCCGTCCCAGAGCCGTACCCAGCAACCGCTCGCCACCGCGACCGTGCGTGAGGGTCGATACAGTCCATGCAGCGTGTCTGCGGTCGCACGCGCCGAGAAATCGCCGGATTGCCACTCCCATGGGACTGGATCGCCGACGATCGACGCGCGCTTTCCTGTTGCTACCGGCACGTCGGCCAGTTCGGAGTGCTGGACGGCGGACGGCCCGACAAGCAACGCTCCTTTAACGGGCGTATCTGCAACCGCCACCATCGGCGCTCCGACGGCTATCGACGTCAAAAGCGCGCGCCGGGATGCAAAATACTTTTCAAGCGGCATCACGTGATCTTTCGTGTTTAGGACGACCCATTCCTGGCGAACCAGATCACATGGCGCGGTCCTGCACCGTTGCTCCTTGCTCGCACCATGACTTCTTCGCTGATAAAACCCGAATCGGCCAGTCGGCGCGAAAAGGCCGCATCGGGGCCAGCCGACCAGACCGCGAGCACGCCACCCGGCTTCAGCGCGCGCTTCGACGCGGCGAGTCCTGCCATCGAATAAAGTCGGTCATTTTCGTCGCGCGTCAGCCCATCGGGGCCATTATCGACGTCGAGCAATATCGCATCATAGGTCTGCCGTTCGGCAGCGATCAGCGCAGCGACATCGTCGTAGATGAGTTCGACGCGCGGATCGTCGAGGCAGCCGGCCATCAGTTCGGCCATCGGCCCGCGCGCCCAGTCGATGATCTCGGGAACGAGTTCGGCGACGACCACCTGTGCGTCGGCACCAAGAGCGGCGAGGGCGGCGCGCAAGGTAAAGCCCATGCCGTACCCGCCGATCAATATGCGCAAATTCCTGCGGTCGCCGACCCGTTGGCAGGTCAATTCTGCGAGCGCGATCTCAGACCCGCTCATCCGGCTGCTCATCAGTTCATTGCGGTCGAGGACGATCATGAAGTCGCGCCCGCGTCGAAACAGCCGCAGTTCCTCGCCACCGCCGGGCACCTTTGCCGTCCCGAGCAATTCGCGGGGGGTCATCGGCTGGCTCGATCGCGCTGGTTCAAGATCCGTTCGCTTTCAGATAGGCAATCACATCGGCGCGCTTCTGCGGATCGTCGATGCCTGCAAAGCTCATCATCGTTCCTGGGACCACGTGCCGGGGCAATTCGAGGAATTCGAACAATTTTGGCTCGCTCCAAACGATGCCACTGTTACGCATCGGCGGCGAGTAGTGGAAACCGTCGATGATGCCCGCCTTTCGCCCGACGACTCCGTGGAGCGACGGGCCTGTGCGGTTTACCCCGGGTTCGATCGCATGACAGGATTTGCACTGGACGAATATCGCCTCGCCAGCGCCGGGATCGCCCTTGAAATCAGCGAACTTCGCGCCGCTCAACGTGTCGACGGAGGCGGCTGCGGGTGCGTCGGTTTCGCTTGCGGTCGGTGCTTTGGAACAGGCGACAAGGGAGCCGAGGAGCAAGACTGCCGCTATCGAATGACGGGTCATGGGTTGTTCCTGTTCGCAAATCATCGGGTCACGGGGCTTCATACAGCGAAGGTCGGCGGCTGCAATCGTCCCGACTTCGGACATCGGTCGTTAACCACGATTTCGACTGGTCTTTATGGTTAGCAACGCGTTAACCTATCGCCATGTCTATAGCCCTTGCCCAAACGAATCACGCCACGCGCCACCCGTTCCGGGCATCGCTCCCGGCGTATTTCGAACAGGGCGTGGCAAAGGTTCCGACATCGGACATACAGATGTTCACGATGACATTCATCGCGGGTTTCGTGGCGTTCTATTCGTTCCTGGCCTGAGTTTCAGTCGCAGGCGAGATGGAGCTTCCAGGCCAGCCATGACGATACGAGGCACATTGCAGCGGTCAGCAGGAACTGATCGACCGCCGATACGCCCAGCGCGCTCAACCCGATCGCGACACCCGACCCGATCACCATCGCACCCGAATTGACGAGGTTGTTCGCCGCAACCGTCCGTGCGGTTTCGCTCTGCGGCACCGTCGTCGTCAGGAAGGCGTAAAGCGGTACAACGAACATGCCGCCCGCAATCGCAATGCCGAGCAGGCAGACGATGAGCGCAGGCGCACCGGGATGCTGGGCGAAACCGATAAGCGAGTGCATCGGCGCATCGCTTTTGTCTTCCCAGCTTTTGGCGACAAAGTGAAAGCCGAGCACGAACAGCCCCATGACGATCACCGACCAGGGGGCATAACGCGCCGAAACTTCGCTTTTCAGGAGCCGGTTGATCACCACCGACCCGATCGCGATGCCGATCGAAAATATGCCGAGGAACAGGCTGGCCACGCTTTTATCGGCGTTCAATATGTTCTTCACGAGCGGTGGAAACTGGATGAAAAGCACCGCCCCGATTGCCCAGAAAAAGCTGATCGCGACGATGGCAAGGAACAGGCGCCGGATGTGTAGCGTGCCGTAAACCAGCCGGTAGGACGCGCGGAAGATATTATAGTCGATCGGGTCGGGTGTCCCGATGGGCGGGGCAGCGGGAACATAACGTCCCGCAAACCAGCCAATGACGGCCACGATGACCACCCCGAATGCAGCCGCCTGCGCGCTGATCAACCCGGCGACGATGGTGCCGCCGAGTACCGCTATATAGGTTCCCGCCTCGACCAGCCCGGTGCCGCCGAGAACCTCGTCGGCTTGCAAATGCTGCGGCATCAATGCGTATTTGATCGGCCCGAAAAACGTCGAATGAACGCCCATCGCCAGCAAGGCGAGGAGCATCAGCGGTATATTGGCAAGAAACAGCCCACCCGCGCCGACCAGCATGATGCCGATTTCCGCAGTCTTGATGATGCGGATCAACTTCGCCTTGTCGTTGGCATCGGCAAGCTGCCCGGCAAGCGCGGACAAAAGGAAAAACGGGATGATGAAGATCGCCGTCGCCAGCGCGCTGAACTGTTCTTCCTGCTTTGGATCGGAGTAAACGTTATAGACGACAAACAGGACCATCGCCGTCTTGAAAAGATTGTCGTTGAACGCGCCCAGTGCCTGGGTCACGAAAAGCGGCAAAAATCGACGACGTCCCAAAAGGTGGACGGTGTTCTGGATCAAAGTTAAGCGGCCCGCCGGTTTCTGTTGAGCGCGCAATAGCCAGCTTTGCGCGCCGCGCCAAACGCTATAACAGGGATTGATCATGTGGACGCTGCCCAACCTCCTCACCCTGTCGCGCATCGTGACGCTGCCGCTGCTCGTCGGCCTGCTCTGGTTCCCGCACTGGCAGCTGGGCTATGCGCTTGCCTTTGTCCTGTACTGCCTGATGGGCATTACGGACTATTTCGACGGCTATCTGGCGCGCGCGCAGGGAGCGGTGTCGAAGCTCGGGCAGTTCCTCGACCCGATTGCTGACAAGATCATGATCGCTTCGGTAATCCTTATCCTTGTCGGGACGGGCGACATCTTCGGTTGGCACAAGATCGCGGCGTTGGTGATTTTGCTGCGCGAGATTGCGGTATCGGGGTTGCGCGAGTTTCTGGCCGAAGTCCGCGTATCGGTGCCGGTTTCCCAGCTCGCCAAGTGGAAAACGACGTTGCAACTGGTCTCGCTCGGCGCGTTGATATTGGCGGGTGCCTTGCCCCTGATGTTGTGGATCAAGACGGTTGGCATCGTCTCGCTGTGGGCGGCTGCGGTCCTGACGGTCATCACCGGCTGGGATTACCTGCGTGTCGGCATCAGGCATATGGACTGACGACAATGGCGAAAATCCTGTATTTTGCCCGCTTTCGCGAGGCCATTGGCCTCGGGGAGGAGAATGTCGAGCTGTTGCCCGGCGACACCACCCTGTCTGCGCTGTGCACGCGTTTGAGCGCACGGGGAGGCGGTTATGCTGTGGCTTTCGGCGACCTAAGCAAGGTTCGCGGCGCGATCGATCTCGAAATGGCGGCGCTCGATGCGCCCCTGGGCTCGCCCGCTGAAATTGCGTTCTTCCCGCCGGTGACTGGCGGATGATCGACGTCCGGATCGCAACAGCATCGTTCGATGCCGGTGCGGAAATCGACCGGCTGTCGGGCGGCGGCATTGGCGCGATTGCCAGCTTCATCGGCATCGTGCGCGGCGATGGCGGCCTCGCGACGCTGACTCTCGATCACTACCCCGCGATGACCGAACGGGCGCTGGGTCGCCTTGCCGAACAGGCGGTCGAGCGATGGAGCCTGACCGCCGCGACGATCGTCCACCGCGTCGGCACGATGGCTCCGGGCGAGCGCATCGTCTTTGTCGGGACAGCTGCGCAGCACCGGTCGGCTGCGCTCGACGCCTGCGCGTTCCTGATCGACGCGCTGAAAACGAAAGCGCCGTTCTGGAAAAGAGAAAGCTTCGACGACGGGCGAACCGGCTGGGTGGAGGCCAGGGATGCCGATGACCAAGCCGCCGCGCGCTGGGATTAACTAAGCGCCCGATACAGGCTGAAGACACTCGTTGCGATCAGTACGATCCCGACCAGACGCAGCAGCAGCATCGTCGGTACGCGCTTGGCGAGGAATGCCCCAAGCGGAGCCGCTGCGACGCCGCCGATCAACAGGCCCATGGTAGCCTCGGTAAACGCCTCGAACCCGAGGCCGATGATGAAAGTGATCGACACCGTCACCGTCAGAAAAAACTCGGCGGTGTTCACCGTCCCGATCGTGCGCCTTGGCTCGGTGCCCTGAATAAGCAGGTTGGACGTAACCACCGGCCCCCAGCCGCCGCCGCCAGCCGCGTCCAGAAAGCCGCCGACCAAACCTAATGGCGCAATGAAGCGCGGGGTCTTGCGCTGGCTGGGCACGCCGAACGACCGCGCAAACAGCATGATCCCGATGATCGAAAGATAGGCCATGACGAACGGTCGCGTGACCGAAGCGTCGAGGTTGACCAGCAGATAGGCACCCCCGACGCCGCCGATGACCCCGGGGATCACCAGCCTGCTGAACAGTTTCCAGTCGATATTTCGGTGAAAAGCGTGGCTGATCCCCGATGCCGCCGTCGTGAACATCTCGACAAGATGGACACCCGCCGACGCGCGAGAAGGAGGAATACCGAGCACGCTGACCAGCAAGGTGTTGGAAATGACGCCGAACGCCATGCCGAGCGCACCGTCGATAAGCTGCGCACCGAAACCGACCGCGATGAAGGGCAGGATAGACTGAATATGGGCAGCGTCGATAAAGTCCATCTTGTGGCTGTGGATTGAAGATCGGGGTGCGACAAGCGCTATTTTGACCGGGTCACGACAAGCAGACATTGCAACGGGCGTAGCAAATCTTAAATGACAAGGCGGAGCAGCAAAGGGGACCGGAGATGGTCGATACACTGGTGAGCTATCTGGAGTCGGTGAAATCCCGTGACCCTGCGGCGCGTTCGCGTTGGGAAGTGCTGCTTTATCCCGGCGTCTGGGCGCTTGGTTTTCACCGTATCGCGCACTGGCTGTTTCGCGGCGAACTGTTTTTCCTCGCGCGGCTGGTCAATCATATTGGCCGCTTGCTGACCGCGATCGACATCCATCCCGGCGCGAAGATCGGGCGCAATTTCTTTATCGACCATGGTTTCACGGTCATCGGCGAGACGGCGGAGATCGGCGACAATGTCACCATCTACCAGTGCGTGACGCTCGGGGGCACCAACCCTGCCAATGGGGTTCAGGGAAAACGTCACCCGACGATCTGCGATAACGTCATCATCGGGTCGGGTGCGCAGGTCCTTGGACCGATCACTGTCGGTGTCCGTGCGCGGATTGGCGCGAATTCGGTTGTGACGAAGGACGTGCCCGAAGGCGCTACGATGGTCGGGATTCCTGCGCGCGCGACTTTGGTCGAGGCGGCGGAATATCAGCAGAATTTCCTGCCCTATGGCACGGTTTGCAGCGAGCGGTTCGACCCGGCGACGCAACAGCTTGAAATCCTGAAATGCGAAGTCGAAAACCTGCGCGCAAAGCTTGCGACGCTCGTCGAAGGCTCGGAAGCCGATCGGCGTAACCGCGCCTGATGGGCACTGTCTCCCCGTTTCCGCGCTCGCCGCTTCAGGTCGGGTTCGAACGCGCGGAATTGTCCCGCATCCTCGACCTGTATGGCCGCATGGTGTCCGCCGGTCACTGGCGTGACTATGCGATGGACCTTGGGCGCGAAGCTGCGGTCTTCTCCGCCTTTCGCCGCACCGCCGAGAACCCCGAGTTCCGCATCGAAAAGCGTCCCTCGCTGCGCAACAAGCAGGGGCAATGGGCGCTGATGGGGCAGGGCGGCGTGGTTTTGCGTCGAGGCCATGAACTCGGCCCCGTCCTCGCGCCGATCGAGCGCCGCCTGATGAAGCTGGTCGCCGAGTAGCTTAGCTGACGACCGGCATCCGGTTGCGCCATGAATCGGGAAGCAGCGGCAACACCTGCCGACGCATCGTCTGCCAGAAAGCCGACAGCATCAGCAGGCTCGACCCGATGATAATGATCGCGAGCGCAAAGCTGAGGCTTGATGATCCGATCTTCGACACGAGATAAATTGCCGCCGCCAGCACATAGGCCAGCGCCGAAACGAGGATCGCGCGACGATCGACCAACAGCGCCACGACCGCCAGCGCCGCGTAGACGATGATCGCAAGGATCGCGATGATTGCCGCGTTGCCGCCCGTCATGCCCATGTTGACGCCCATCAGGAAGAAAATCGGGTGCACGATCATCGGCGACGCCGCCAGGTGCAGCCAGAATGCAACGTCCGACTTGCGCGTCTTGCGTTCGCGGTCCGCCATGTCCCACCGCATTGCGTAAGAAAATATGATGAGGCCACCCGCAAGCACGAGCAGCAACGTCCACTGCCCGTTATGTGGATAGATGGCGGTTTCGATGAGTGTGAAGACCAGACCCGCGATTGCAGCCACTCCGGCTGCGACCGTGATTGGCACAGCGAACCTCTGCCAGTGCAGCCAGCTTGCCCCGACGACGAGTGCCGACCCGATCGATTGGGCAACGAGCATGTTGCGCGACGAACTCATCGCCGCCCAATTCGCGCCGATGGCACTGACGAATGCCAACATCCCGAAGGCAAATACGCCACCTACGAATGCCAGGAAGAAGACGATGCTCGGGAACGCCATGCGACGCTGGCGGGTGAAAAACTCGGCCATGCCCCAGGCCGCGCCTGCAACGGCCAATCCGCCAAGTGCGGGCCAGACGCTCGAACCGAGCCAGCCCGCGCCGACGAGCACCAAGATGCCAGCAATCGCCACGAAAATGTCGTTGAAGCTCGTGATCAGCCGGAACTGTTCCTCATCGGCGGAGGGCGTCTGGCGTAGCCCGGTAACGTGGAGCCTCAGTGCGTCGGCGGCCTCACGCGACAAGGTGCCAGCGGCAACCGCCGATTCGAGTTCGTTATCGCTGTACAAGACGCAGGCTCCCCGATTTTCCGAACTATGCCGCGAAAGTCTTTATAAATCCAACCTCATCACCGGGCGTGCCCGCGTCGAAACGAAAACGGCACCCGGCTATGGAAACCGAGTGCCGTCGATTCGGTCTTAACCGTTATTATTTATGACGCATGCGACGATGCGCGGGCTTGCCACCCGGCCTATCGGATTCACGCGCCGAACTCTGGCGACACCCGTCGGTGACGGTGGCCGAACAACGTGGATAGCTCGCTTGTGGCGCCGGAGCGGCTGGCGCTGCCATTGGGGCCATCTGCCTCGGCGGAGCCGCTGGTGGTGGTGCCATCGTGGAATCGGGCGCTGTTGGCGCCGCGGGTGCCGCAGTGCTGGAATCAGCGGGCGGCGGCGCTGCCGGATCGGCAGGCGCGGACATCGCGCCGCCACCGGCCGGAGGCGAGGAAGCGGTCTGTGCAACGGCTGCACTGCCCATCATCAGGGCGGCGACGAACATAAGGCGTTTCATGGGTCTTCTCCATTCGATCCTGTACGACGCGCAGGGAACGCGTCGCTTCACAGCCACGCCCGACAAGCGAAGGCCACGGGGATCAAATGTTTCAGACTGCAAAGCGTTGCATGATGCCGAAACGATATTCCGTTATGACGTCAGCACGCGTCTAAAGTCTGCCTTCTGCATCAAGGGCATAGCCCGCCGAACGCACCGTTCGAATGATATCGGGACGGCCGCCATCGTTGATCGCCTTGCGTAAACGCCGGATATGCACATCGACGGTGCGCGGTTCGATGTCGCTGTCGTGGCCCCATACCGAATCGAGCAACCGCTCGCGGGAAAAGACCCAGCCCGGATGTTCCAGGAAATGCTTGAGCAGCCGGAATTCGGTCGGCCCGAGCGCGACCATCGACCCCGAACGCTTCACCTTATGCCCGACCGTGTCCATCTCGATATCGGCATAGTTCAGTGCCTCGCCCGCAAGCCCCGGACGCACGCGACGCAGGACGGCACCGACGCGGGCAACCAGTTCGCGCGGTGAAAACGGCTTGGTGACATAATCGTCGGCACCTGTTTCCAGCCCGCGAACGCGGTCTTCCTCCTCGCCGCGCGCGGTCAGCATGATGATCGGCACATTGGCGGTTTCGGTCATGCGACGCAGGCGGCGGCAAACCTCCAGCCCGGAAATCCCTTCGACCATCCAGTCGAGCAGCACGATATCGGGTGGCGTTTCCTTGGCGAGCAGCAACGCCTCCTCGCCATTGGGCGTCTGGACGACGTCGAAGTCCTCGCGCTTGAAATGATAAACAAGCAACTCGGCCAGCGCGGCGTCATCCTCGACCAGCAGCATCCGCGCCCGGCTCATGACTCGGTTCCATAGGCGGGTTCGCCGCGTTCGCGTTCGGCCATGTAGCTTCCCGTTGCGGCGAAATAGACCATTTCGGCCACGTTGGTCGCATGGTCGCCGATGCGTTCGATGTTCTTGGTGATGAACAGCAGATGGGCGGCGCTGGTGATCGTCGCCGGGTTTTCCATCATGTAGGTGACCAGCGTGCGAAAGATCGAGTTGTAGAAGTCATCGACCTCCCGATCGCGCTCGCACACCCGCAGCGCCGCGTCGGCATCACGCGCGGCAAATGCGTCGAGCACGTCATGGACCATTTCGCTGGCGACCTGAGCCATCGCGGGAAGCACCGCGATGGCCTCGATCTTGCGATATTCCTTCAGTGTGTTGACCCGCTTGGCGATGTTCTTGGCATAGTCGCCGATCCGCTCGATCACGCCTGCGATCTTCAGCGCCGCAACCACCTCGCGCAGATCGTCGGCCATCGGCGCGCGCAGGGCGATGATCTTGACCGCCAGTTTCTCGACTTCGGTTTCGAGCAGGTCAATCTTGGCATCGTCGGCAACGACACTCGCCGCCAGCGTCGAATCGCCGCGCACCAAAGCTGCCATTGCCTTTTCAATCGCCGCTTCGGCCCGCCCGCCCATTTCGGAAATCAGGCCGCGCAATTCGCCGATCTCGACGTCGAAAGCTTTTATCGTGTGTTCGGCCAATTACGCGATCCTCAGTATTTCGTGCGGCCCCGATAGCGCAGCTTCGGTGACTTAATGTTACAGTTTCATGATGTTTTCGTGACAGGTGCCGAGATCGGCAAAAGCATAGACACCGTCGTACCGACACCGCGCTTGCTGACGATCTCAAGCCGTCCGCGATGTCGTTCGACGATATGTTTGACGATCGCAAGGCCCAGGCCCGTCCCACCGATCGACCGGCTGCGCCCTGAATCGACGCGATAAAATCGTTCGGTCAGGCGCGGAAGATGTTCGGGCGCAATGCCATCGCCCTCATCGCTGACCGACAGCCGCAGCAGATTGCCTTCCTGCGCAAGACGGATCGTCACCGGCGCGCCGTGACGGCCATATTTATAGGCGTTGCTGACGAGGTTGTGGACGACCTGGCTGATCTGGGCACGATCCGCCGAGACCAAAGGCACGCCCCTGTCGATGTTCAGGACCAGATCGGCGCGTCGGCCACCGTCGTCGTCACGCAATTCGCCAGCAACTTCCTCGATCACCGACCCGAGTGCGACCGCGGTTTCGGGAAGCTGGTATTTCTCCGCCTCGATGCGACTGAGCGAGATAAGGTCGTCGATCAACCGCTGCATCCGGCGGGCTTCCTTGAACATCACGCCCAAAAACCGCCCGCGCACTTCGGGGTCGCTGCCCGCCTTGTCGTCATCGAGCGTCTCGATAAACCCGAGGATCGCAGCCAGTGGCGTCCGCAGTTCGTGGCTGGCATTGGCAACGAAATCGACCCGCGCGCGCTCCGCTGCATAACTCGTCGTCTGGTCGACCAGGTGGATGACCCGCTGCGTCGGTGCAATCGTCGCCACGCGCATCTGCACCCGCTGGTCACGCCCACCGAGGCCGATCAGTTCAACCGCCCCATCGGGAGCGCCCGGAGCAAGTCGTTCCGCCGCTGCAGGATGACGGATCGCCAGACGCATGTCCTCGTCAACAATGTGCGCACCCAGCAACGTCCGGGCGGCAGCATTGGCGAGTCGCACCCGGCCATCGGTCGCGACCAGCACCGGCTCGCCGATCGCCTCGACCAGTCGCGTTTCCGCCTCGACTATGGCTTCGGGTGACGGTCGCGACGTCGCAATCGAATAGGTTGCCTTGTGCCCGACCGTCAGGATCAGCAACGTCGCGATGCCCGCCAGTATCGCCGTCACGAAGGCGGAAATATTCGGTCCGGCGAGTTGGACGCCCAGCGCAATGGCCGCTGTAACGAGGATAGCGATGACGACGCGAGGCTTGATCATTGGATTCATCGACCCCTGATAGTCCCCGATTGCTACAGTCGTAAGGAACAATGCGCGCCTGCGTTAACTATCCAACGTCGCCAGCGGCGGAATTTACGGTTATGCTAATATTTCGAGGCTAGGATCGCGCGATGGACGACACCGAAGACAGCAAGATTGCAACAAGGCGCGCGGTACTCCGTTTGGGTGCCGTCGGCGCAACTGCGATCGTTACGATCCGTCCGGCGCTCGCCCAGACCGCGACTTCGGTCCTGAATTGCCAGATTCCGGTGCCCGACCCGTCACGCAGCGGCCAATATGTCGCTGCCGATGGTTCGCTCGTTCGAGCAGGGACTGCCGGAGCCTTTGCGCCACCCGGTCGCCCGCTGAAGGGCGAGGACGTCAAGGCCGCGTTGCGAGGTCGCTCGCTACCGGGAACCGATCCCGAAGCAAGCCGCGCCTACACCAACTATATTCGCCGCCTGCAGCACGGACAGAGTGGCTTCACCTGCTATGCTTCGCTCCAGATGCCGGGTCGCTGACCCCGCGTTGATGCGCTATCGGGCCGATCCGCCAGCGCTGTTGCAGATCGTGCCGCTCGATAGCCTGACCGCGATTTATCACCGGCGTTCGGGGCAGACGCACCTTGTCGCCGAGCCGGTTCCTGAAATTCTGGCGGCGCTGGGGGAGGGTGGCGATCTGACCGACATTCTTGCGCAACTGGGACTGCAGGACGCGCCGGACGCTCGCGAAGCGCTTGCCGCGCGTCTCGACGAGATGATCGCCACCGGCCTCGTCACCGCTTCGTGAGGCATAGTTTCGACGTCAGGGTCGGGCCGGTCGGCTTCCGCATCGGCTCTGCATGGCGGCAACCGATCGCCGCGATGGAGTCGCTCTATGCTGATTATCCACGAGCGACGATCCCCGACTTCACCGTTCGTCTGGAACCCCCGAAACCATGGCGGAGGCTGATCCGGCCTTCGGTGGGTATACAGGGCGATCACACGTTGCCGGAAGCCGTTCCTTTGCCGCTGGCGCAAGGATTGCTGGCCGCGGAAATGGGCATGAACCTGCAAATCGCGCTTGGCGAGCGGCGGTTCCTGTTGCTGCACGCCGCCAGCGTCGAGCGCGATGGGCGCGTCCTGATCCTCACCGGCGAATCGGGTTCGGGAAAATCGACGCTGTCGGCGCTCCTCGGTGCGAGCGGCTGGCGGTTCATGGGTGACGAGTTCGTGCTGATCGATCCGACAACGGGCCTCGCTCACCCGTTCCCGCGACCCGTCAGCCTGAAGAACGAGAGTATCGCCGCACTGACCGCCATCCTCCCCGAAGACCGGTTCGGGCCGCTGCTGAAGGGCACCCCAAAGGGCGACATCCGCCATCTTCGCTCCGATCCTGCAGCCATCGCCCTGATGGAAACGCCCGCACCCCCGGCGCTGATCCTGTTCCCCCGTTTCGGCCACCCCCGTGAAATCCGTGACGTCGCTGCGAGCGAGGCATTCGTCCGGCTGACACAGGCTTCGACCAATTACGTCGCGTTGGGGGAGCCGGGCTTCAACGCGCTTTCCACCCTCGTCACGACCCTGCCAACGCGCGCGATCGACTATTCAGACACTGCCACCGGCATCGCCCTCGTCGAAGAATTGTGGAGCGGCCTGTGAGCGAAGTCGCTCTCCTGACCCGCGCGCTCACGACGCCCGAAAGCGTGCTGGCGCTCGATGCCGCCCAGTGGACTGCGCTGCTGACCATAGCGAAGGCCGAACGGCTGGCCGCTAGTCTCGCCGTCCGTCTCGATGGCCTGCCACTGCCACCCGAAGCGACCCGCGTCCTGAACGCAGCGCGCGCCAATGCCGGGACCGGGCGCACCCACGCTCTTTGGGAAGCCGAGATGGCGCTTCGGGCACTGGCCGCGCTCGACGTGCCGGTCGTGCTCCTGAAAGGGACCGCCTTCGTTGCCGCTGGACTGGACGCAGGGCGGGGCAGGCTGATCGGCGATCTCGACATATTGGTGCCGCACGCAAATCTGGACGCGGTAGAGGCCGCGCTCCTGGCGGCGGGGTGGGAGTGGGTGAAGCCCGACCCGTACGACGACGATTATTACCGCCGCTGGATGCACGAACTGCCGCCATTGATCCACCGCGACCGCGACCGGATGATCGACGTCCATCACACCATCCTGCCGCCGACCGCACGTCCGACGCCCGACGCCGCCGCCCTGATCACGGACAGCGTCGCCCTGCCGAATGGCCTGCGCATCCTGTGCCCGGCCGACATGGTCATCCACGCCGTTGCGCATATGTTTGCCGATGGCGACCTTGCGGGCGGGCTGCGGAACTTGTGGGATATCGACCGCTTGGTTCGCGAGTTCGACAGCGACGATTTTTGGAAGGCGCTCTCGCACAGGTCCAAAATCCATGGACTGGTCCCGGAAACACGTCGCGCATTGCGATTGTCGGCCCGCTTGTTCGATACTCCGGTGCCGCACGACGCACCAAAACCCACCGACCGCTTTTACCTTGCGCGCCTGACCAGCAGGGACGGTTGGGGCCGCGAGACCCGCCCGCACCTCCGCCTTGCGTTTTATATCAGGTCGCACTGGCTCCGCATGCCACCGCTCCTGCTGGCGCGCCATTTGTGGACGAAGTGGCGAAAATGATCAGCGGCGCACGGTCCGCTTACTCCATCGGACCAATGCGACGATCGTCAACATGACGATGATCGACGACGTATCGGCCACCCAGTCCATAATGTCGCAATCACGGTGCAGCGCGGGGATTGACTGCACGACCTCGATCAACGCGCCCAGAAACGAAAGCCGCTCGGCAATCCGTGTCAGCCGTGCTTTCGGGTAAGCCAGCGCCGCGAGAAGCGCGATGACCGCGAAGGCCAGCATATGTTCGAACTTGTCGCCGAACTGGTCGATGAACAGTTTCGGTGGCTTGGGCAGGGTTGCCATGACCACGGCAAGGGTGATCGCGACCCACAGCGCCGCGCGCTCGACGAAAATCTTGCTCATGCCCCGATGCGCCGCAGGGTCGGGATCAGTTCGTCGTAATGATCGATGACCGCATCGGCTCCGAGTTCCGCAACCGGCTGCATCAGGAAACCGAAGCTGCACGCGACGTTTGCGACGCCCGCGTTCTTCGCCGCCTGTATGTCGAAGATCGAATCGCCCACAAACGCCGTCCGCCCGCCTCCGCAACGGGCGATCATCTCGATGATCGGATCGGCTGCCGGCTTGGCGCGACCCGGACCCATCGTGTCACCGCCGATCACCGTCACGAAGCGTCCGAGCAAGTCGAGCTCGGTCAGCAATCTCACGGCCAGTGCTTCCAGCTTATTGGTCACGATCGCGACCTTCACACCCATTGTATCGAACGCGTCGATCGCCGTCATTGCCCCCGGATAAGGCTGGCTGTGCGTGGAAATATTAGCCTCATAATAGCTCAGCAGCAGAGCATGAAGCCGGTCCAGTTCAGCGGGTTCGCAGCCTCCCGTTGCAGCCATGCCCTGTGACAGCATGTGCTTTGCCCCGCCGCCGATCATCGGCTTGACCTGCTCCACGGTCAGCAACGGACGCCCAATCGACCCGAGAGCGTGGTTGACCGCGGCCGCCAGGTCCTGCGACGTATCCAGAAAGGTCCCGTCGAGGTCGAACCCGACGATGGCGTATGGAAAATCGTTCATTCGCCGCCCATGCGCCGGGCATACTGGAAGTGGCAAGGCCCGCGTCGTAAGGGTTGCGTCATACCGGGCTATCAGTCCGCGGGAGTGCTCATGTCCGAAGTCGCCGTTATCGTTCTTGCCGCGGGGCAGGGCACCCGCATGAAGTCGGACCTGCACAAGGTTTTGCACCCGATTGCGGGCCGCCCGATGCTGATGCACTTGCTGTCGAGTGCCGCCGAACTGACGCCTGCACGAACCGTGATCGTTGCCGGAGCACGCCGCGAACAGATCGAAGCCGCCGTTGCCGGAACCGGTGTGCAGGTTGCGATCCAGGCCGAACAACTCGGCACCGGTCATGCGGTGTTACAGGCAGCTTCCGCGCTGAAGGGTTTTACCGGCGATGTGTTGATCCTCTATGGCGATGTTCCGCTTGTCACGACCGCAACCATGCAGGCGATGCTCGCCCGCCTGAACGAAGCCGATACGCCGGTTGCCGTCGTCCTCGGTTTCCGCCCCGCCAACCCCGGAGCTTACGGCCGGATCGTCACGGACGATGGCCGGACGATCCGCAAGATGGTGGAATATAAGGACGCCACCGCCGACGAACGCGCTCTGACATTGTGCAACTCCGGATTGATGGCCGTGCGCGCCGCCGATCTGTTCGCGCTGCTCGCCCGTGTGGGGAACGACAATGCGGCGGGAGAATATTATTTGCCCGACATCATCATGCTCGCAGGGAGCGACGGGCGGGACAGCGCCGTCATCGAAACCGTCGCGGAAGAGGTCGCCGGCGTAAACAGCCGCGCCGAACTCGCGATTGTAGAGGCCGACTGGCAGGGCAGGCGTCGCGCCGCCGCAATGGCAGGCGGAGCCACGCTGATTGCCCCCGAAACCGTGTGGTTCGCCTGGGATACGCAGATCGGTCGCGATGTCGTCATCGAACCCAACATAGTCTTCGGTCCCGGCGTCACCGTTGCAGATGGCGTCACGATCCACGCCTTCTGCCATATCGAGGGCGCAACCATCGCGAGCGGTGCCGAAGTAGGCCCCTATGCCCGTCTGCGGCCCGGCGCGGTCCTCGGCGAGAAATCCAAGATCGGCAATTTCGTCGAAATCAAGAAATCCACGCTCGGCAAGGGCGCGAAGGTCAACCACCTCAGTTATATCGGTGACGCTGAAATCGGGGCAGCGGCCAACATCGGCGCAGGTACGATCACCTGCAACTACGACGGCTTCTTCAAGAGCAAGACCGTCATCGGCGCGGGCGCGTTCATCGGCTCGAACTCGGCACTTGTCGCTCCGGTCAACATCGGAGCGGGAGCCATCGTCGGTGCCGGGTCCGTCATCACCCGCGATGTTGCGCCCGACGCGCTCGCGGTCGCGCGTGGCACTCAGGATGCAAAACCCGGCTGGGCCACAAGGTTCCGTGCGGCAATGACAGCAAAAAAGGCAGCGAAATAATATGTGCGGAATTATCGGTATCGTCGGAACAGCCCCCGTTGCCGACCGTCTGGTCGCTGGCCTGCGCCGCATGGAATATCGCGGTTATGACTCAGCGGGCATCTGCACCGTCGATCACGGCGAACTGATCCGCCGCCGCGCGCCCGGCAAGCTCGACAACCTCGTGCGCGTGCTGGCCGAGGACCCTGCGTCGGGCCTGACCGGCATCGCCCACACCCGCTGGGCCACGCACGGCGCGCCGACTGCCAACAACGCCCACCCGCATGCGACCGGTGAAGTCGCGCTCGTCCACAACGGCATCATCGAGAATTTCAAGACGTTGCGCGAAATGCTGACCGCGCGCGGGCGGGTGTTCCAGAGCGAAACCGACAGCGAAGTCGTCGCGCATCTCGTTAGCGAAGGCGTCGAGGCTGGCCTGTCGCCACAGGACTCGCTGAAAGCCGCGCTCCCCCAATTGCGCGGAGCCTTCGCGCTCGCCATCGCCTTCCGTCAGCACCCTGACCTGCTGATCGGCGCACGGCTCGGCTCGCCCTTGGTCGTCGGCTATGGCGACGGCGAAACCTATCTCGGCTCCGACGCGCTTGCGCTCGCCCCGCTGACGCAGCGCATTTCGTATCTGGAGGAGGGCGACTGGGTCGTCATCACCCGCGACGGCGCCGAAGTGTTCGACAAGGACAACCAGCCCGTCGAGCGCCCGATCACGATCTCGGGTGCCAGCTCGCTGTCGATCGACAAGGGCAATTACCGCCACTTCATGCTGAAGGAAATCTACGAACAGCCGATCGTCGTCGCCCAGACGCTGCGTTCGTATCTCCGTCCGCTCGAGGAACAGGTTGCCCTGCCGCAGATGGATTTCGACCTGTCCTCGGTCGACCGCGTCGTCATCGTCGCGTGTGGCACGGCGTCCTACGTCGGTATGATCGGCAAATACTGGATCGAATCGATGGCGCGCCTGCCCGTTGAAGTCGATGTCGCATCCGAATTCCGTTATCGCGATCCGGTCCTGACCGGCAAGGTTCTCGGCGTCGTCGTATCGCAGTCGGGCGAAACCGCCGACACGCTCGCCGCGCTCCGCCACATGAAGGCGAACGGCGTCACCACCGCTGGCATCATCAACGTGCCGACATCATCGATGGCGCGCGAAGTCGATCTGCTGATGCCGACCCACGCCGGACCCGAAATCGGCGTTGCATCGACCAAGGCATTTACCTGCCAGCTCGCAGTAATGGCGGCGCTCGCGGTCAACCTCGCGCGCGCCAAGG
The DNA here is from genome assembly GCA_028289885.1 of Sphingomonadales bacterium. Lineage (GTDB taxonomy): Bacteria > Pseudomonadota > Alphaproteobacteria > Sphingomonadales > Sphingomonadaceae > Sphingomonas_O. The sequence continues at coordinate 7,142 of JAQGKX010000003.1, read as the reverse complement.
GCAAATTGTCGGTGCAAGAAGAACGGGACATCGTCCATCACCTCACTGAAGCTCCCGCCGCGATCAACGCCGCCCTGATGCGGGACGAGGCGATCCAGGGCATGGCGCACGTCATCGCCGCTGCCCGCGACGTCCTATATCTTGGCCGTGGTCCCGAATATCCAATGGCCCTCGAAGGCGCGCTGAAGCTGAAGGAAATCAGCTACATCCATGCCGAAGGTTATGCCTCGGGTGAAATGAAGCACGGCCCCATCGCGCTGATCGACGACAAGGTGCCGCTGATCGTCCTCGCGCCCGCTGGCCCGTTGTTCGAAAAAACCGTGTCCAACATGCACGAAGCCATGGCACGGGGGGCAAAGGTGGTGCTGATCTCGGATGCCGAGGGACTTGCCGAAGCAGGTGACGACGCCATCGCGACGATCGAAATGCCGAAGGTGCATCCCCTGATCGCGCCGCTGGTTTACGCGGTGCCGGTCCAGTTGCTCGCCTATCATGTCGCTGTTTTGAAAGGCACCGACGTTGATCAGCCACGCAATCTCGCAAAGTCTGTAACGGTGGAGTGATATAGGCGATACTTGCCCACAGGTGCGCGCTGCCTCTATGAGCAGCCGCAAATAGGGGAGAGCGGCCTTGACCGAAACACATACCATCAACCTGAAGCGCGACCGACTGGTGATTGTGGCTTCGTCGCTCGGTACCGTGTTCGAATGGTATGACTTTTTTGTCTACGGAACGCTGGCCGCGCTGATCGGCAAACTGTTCTTCCCCGGAGCCTCGCCCAGCGCCGGCTTCCTGCTCGCGTTGGCAACTTTCGGTGCGGGATTTGGCGTTCGGCCCGTCGGAGCCGTCGTATTCGGTATCCTCGGTGATCGTCTTGGCCGCAAATATACTTTCCTTGTTACCATCTCGCTGATGGGTCTCGCCACGGGAGCGATCGGCTTCCTGCCGACCTACGCACAGGCGGGTATCGTCGCACCGATCCTGCTTGTCGGAATGCGGCTATTGCAAGGTCTTGCTCTCGGCGGCGAATATGGCGGCGCGGCGATCTATGTTGCCGAACACGCGCCCGCCAATCGTCGCGGCTTCTACACCAGCTTCATACAGGCCAGCGTAATCGGCGGGTTCCTTCTAAGCCTCGCCGTTGTCCTCGCATCGGGGGCGTTCGTCGACCCCGCGCAATGGGAAGCATGGGGCTGGCGCATCCCATTCATATTCTCGTTCTTTCTGCTCGCGGTATCGCTGTGGATACGCCTCAAGCTGAAGGAAAGCCCCGTCTTCGCCGCCATGAAAGCTGCCGGTGAAACCTCCAAAAACCCGTTGCGTGAGGCTTTCAACACCGCTGCCAAATTCCGTCGTGTATTCGCAGCCATGATCGGTGTTGCAGCCGGGTTGACGGTCGTCTGGTACACCGCTCAATTCCAGGCGCTCTATTTCCTGCAGAACGCTCTCCACATGGACGATACGGCGGCGCGCATCGTCATCGGTACTGCCGCCTGCTTCAGCCTCGTCTGGTTCGTGCTGTTTGGCTGGCTTTCGGACAAGATCGGTCGCAAGAAAATCATCCTTACCGGCTATGCACTGACCATTGTCCTGATGTTTCCGCTGTTCCACTGGATGGCCAATCTGGCCAACCCCGGCCTGAGTGCGGCGATGGAGCGTTCGCCCGTCGTCGTCACGGGTAGCGATTGTCGCTACGATCCGTTTGCCACCAAGGGCCAGGCAACCGCGTGCGGCAAGTTGCTAGATGCCCTGTCCAAAAAGGGCGTTGCCTACACCAAGATAGAGGGCGCGCCGGGTGCCGCCCCCAACGTCACCATCGGCGGCACCATCGTCGACGTGTCCGATCCGAAGTTGCTCGAAACCGCGTTAAAGGCAAAGGGCTATCCGCTCGACAAGACCGTGCCGCCGTTCCACAAGGCCGCGTTGCTGGTTCTCGTCGTCACGATCATCGGCTTCCTGTCCGGCATGACCTATGGCCCGGTTGCCGCCTATCTGGTCGAATTGTTCCCTGCGCGGACCCGCTACACGTCCCTGTCAATTCCCTATCATATTGGAGCCGGATATTTCGGCGGTTTCCTGCCGTTTATCAGCCAATATATGGTAGCACGGACCGGCGATCCGTTCGCGGGCGTCTGGTACACGGTGATCGTGGTTTCGCTCGCCTCCGTCGTTCTGGCGTTCGGATTGCCCGAGACTTCGGGGAAAGAACTGGACTGACGCGGCCCATTCGATATTCGCGTAGCCATGGTTTTTGCCCCATCCCCCCTACGTCTGTCCCTCGATGGCGATGCGCTTGTCGCCAACTGGCGCTGGCTTGCCGACCGGAGCGGTGCCGCGGCATGCGGTGCTGCGGTAAAGGCCGACGGATACGGCTTGGGCGCACGTGAGGTCGTCGCCCGCCTGAGCGTGGCCGGATGCCGCGACTTCTTTGCCGCAACATGGGCCGAAGCCGCCGCCCTGGGAGTCCTGCCCGCAAGCGCCCGGCTTTCTGTCCTGCATGGCGTTCGCAAAGAAGACATGCCGCTCGCCACAACTTCGCCCGCCCGCCCGGTCCTCAATACCGCCGAACAGGTCGCGCGCTGGCGATCCACCGGCCTGCCATGCGACGTAATGATCGACACTGGCATGAACCGCCTCGGCCTGTCGGTAGCCCAGGTCGCCGACGGCTTGCTCGACGGCCTCGCCATCGACACGCTGATGAGCCACTTCGCGTGCGCCGATGAAGAATCCCCCATGAACGACCGCCAATTGCGCGCGTTCACGGCTCTGACTGGCCAGACTAGGGCCAAGCGTATGAGCATCGCGAATTCAGCAGGATTGTTGCTGAAGGGTGCCAGCCTGGACCTGACCCGCCCCGGCCTCGCGCTATACGGTGGAATCGCACGCCCCGAAGCGACCGGCCACATCGCGCAGGTTGTCTTTCCCCAGGCCCAGATCGTCCAGCGCCGTAGAATGTCGAGCGGGGAGACAGTAGGCTATGGTGCGACCTTCACCGCCCTCCGCGATACCGAGATTGCCATTTTAAACATCGGTTACGCCGATGGTTACCTCCGGAGTTTCGCCAAATTCGGTTCGGCTGGGCAGGGGCGCTTCCCGCTTGTCGGTCGCGTCTCGATGGATCTGGTCGCCATAGCCATCGATGCCGAGCCGTCATTGCACGAGGGTGATTGGGTGGATATCGACTATGACTTGCCCCTTGCTGCACTGGCCTCGGGTCTGTCGCAATATGAGCTGCTCACCGGGCTCGGTGATCGCTTCGATCGGATCTGGCGCCACTAATCCACCTGCGTTCGATCCGGCTTGCACCAACCCTTTGATTAAATGCAGCAATGGCCAAGTGCGTGCTTGAATTGTCACTTCGAATGCTGCGTTATGCTGCACGGCGGACCAGCGTGGGCTTGTTGCAGTGCGTCATGAAAAAATGCTAGTCTGGTGTAGAACGACAGAGGGATCGCACGATGGCCAAAAAACCGGAAATGAATGCCGACGGCGAACCTTTGGCCGTGATCATCAAGAAATACGCAAATCGCCGACTCTATAATACAGAGAGTTCCAGCTACATCACACTCGAACATCTGGCGAAACTGACCCGAGAGGGCAGGGAGTTCAAGGTCCTCGATGCAAAGACGAACGAGGATATCACCCACTCTGTGCTGACCCAGATCATCATGGACGAGGAAAGCCGGGGCGAGACGATGTTGCCGTCCAGCTTCCTGCGCCAGATCATCTCGATGTACGGTGACTCGATGCAGTCCGTCGTTCCGCAATATCTCGAAGCATCGATGGTTGCCTTCCGTCGCAACCAGGCCCAGTTTCACGATGCCCTGAAAGGCGCGCTGACGGCGGGGCCGTTCGCCGAACTGACCAAGCGCAACATGGCCATGTTCGAAGCTGCGGCAAGTGCGTTCAAGCCCGGATCAATGGACGGCAATGCTGCGGTTGCGCAGGAGCCAACCGATGCGCCGACCAAGGACGACGAAATTGCCGCCCTGAAAGCGCAATTGGCGAGTTTGCAGGCAAAACAAGGCTAAATCGGCCTCTCCGTTCTACTTTTTGTACTTTTTTCACGACGACGGATAGAGCGCGCCCTATTTCCGCGGCTTGATGAATTTCAGCGTCATCCGGTCACTTTCCCCGATAGCAGCAAAGCGCGCGCGGTCGGCGTCGCCCTCGGCATAGCTTGGTGGCAGGGTCCAGACTCCCTTGGGATAATCATGCGTATCGCGCGGATTTGCGTTGATTTCGCTCGATCCGACAAACTGAAACCCCGCCTTTGCAGCAAGCGCGCGCACGGTCGAGACTTTCAAATAGCCGCTACTGGCTTCGCGAGCCGTATCCATGTTTTCAGGCAGCCGGTGATCCTCGACGCCAAGCACACCACCCGGTTTCAACATCGCAAAAATCTCTGCAAATGCGGTGTCAGCGGCACCCGGCTTACCCATCCAGTTGTGGATGTTGCGAAACGTCAGCACGGCATCGACCGAGTTTGGTGCGATTTTTGGCTCGGTAGGAGTCGATGGGAACCGCGCGCGTATCACTTTGCCGTATGTAGGCAGGTCGCTCGCCAGCTTGGTGGCAATCAGCGCGTCGTATTTGCCGGCTGGGGATGCAACGGTCAGTGTGCCGCCCCCTGAATTGACGAACGGGGTCAGGATTTCTGTAAACCAACCACCGAAAGGCCAAAGCTCGACGATTTTGTCGCCCGGTTTGATGCCGAAAAACGCCAGCGTCTCGGCAGGGTGGCGATATTGGTCGCGGGCTTTGTTGGCCGGAGTCCGGGTCGACGCAGCGACTGCGGCATCGATCGCGGCGCGAACCGCGGGATCGACTGGCTTTGCGGCAACAGGAGCAGCAACGGCAAGCAGGGTAAGCGCAAACAGATATGGGCGCATCGGTTATCCTCATCAGATCGGTGGGGATAGTCTGACGCGCCTCGGTCGTTCGCGCAACCTTATAGGCAGGCTTCGAGATAGGGCTGGTCAAAACCGTATTGCTTGGCTTTTTCCAGCGTGTACGGGCGCAGACCCATCGCGCGATATTCGCCGATGATCTTGCCGTCGGCGTCCTCGTCCAGATATTCGAACTTGAACAACTGCTGCGTGACGATGACGGGGCCTTCCATGCCGATCACTTCGGTGACGTCGGTGACGCGGCGCGAACCGTCGCGCAGACGTTTGACCTGAATGATGAGGTCAACCGAATCGGCGATCTGGCGTGAAATGGCTTCCTTGGGCATCTTGATGTCGCCCATCATCACCATGTTTTCCATACGCGCGATGGCCTCACGCGGCGAGTTACTGTGGAGCGTACACATTGATCCGTCATGGCCGGTATTCATGGCCGCGAGCATATCGAAACACTCCTGACCACGAATTTCGCCGAGGATGATGCGATCGGGTCGCATACGCAGGGCATTGATGACAAGGTCGCGGATCGTGATCGCGCCTTGCCCTTCGAGGTTTGCAGGGCGTGTTTCGAGCGGGAGCCAATGCGGCTGCTGCAGGCGCAGTTCGGCGGCATCCTCGATCGTCAGCACGCGCTCGCCGGGGTCGATCATCTTGGACAGGGCGTTGAGCATCGTCGTCTTGCCCGAACCCGTACCGCCTGAAATGACGATGTTGAAACGGCAGGCCCCGGCAATTTTCAGCGCGGTCGCCATCTTGTCGGACATCGATCCGCCCTTTGCCATCATGTCGAGCGTGATCGGCTTGGCGGAAAACTTACGAATCGAGATCGCGGTGCCGCGCAACGACAGCGGCGGCACGATGACGTTGACGCGTGACCCATCGGCAAGACGGGCATCGGCGAGTGGCGTGGTCTGATCGACCCGACGGCCGACCGAGTTGCAGATGCGCTGCGCGATCTGGAACAGATGCTCTTCGTCGCGGAATTGGATCGGGGCGAGTGTCAGCTTGCCCTTTTTTTCGATGTAGGTCTGGTCGGGACCGTTGACCATGATGTCGGTGATCAGCGGATCGTTGAGCAATTCCTCGAGCGGTCCGAGACCCAGCAACTCGTCCACCAGCACTTTTTCCAGCGCGAACTGCTCGCGCCGGTTGAGCGTATATTTCAGCTCGGCGAGAACTTCACCGATGATCGGACGGAATTCCTCGGCCAGTTCCTCCTTATTGAGAGTCGCTGCTGCTTCGGGATCGATGCGCTCGAGCAGGCGCGGAAGCACCTGTTCCTTGATCTTGTGGACGCTGGCCTCAAAGCCTTCGGCCTTAACCGCGGCTTCGGGTTCGTTGGTCTGGCGTTCGTTGAGCCGCGCCATCGCGTCGCCCTGACGGTCTTTGGAACGCGGCTTGTTTTCCTCACGTGCCGCACCGGGCAAGGCGGCATCTTCCAAGGGGGGAAATTGTGCGCCGCCCTCTGCGGGACCGCCTGGTCCTTGCATGGGTCGCGCAACTCCGAAAGCCGGGCGATTGCCGCCCGTCGTTCCGTTTACTCCACCGCGTCGTCCGAAAGCGCTCATATAATACCCTGAACCACTGAGTGCACACCAGAGAAGTGCTGGCGAATTAGGGTGAATAAGCCGGAAACTTTTATAAGTTGCTAATGCGGGCAGGGGTTTGGGGTGGGTATGGCTCGGCGCAGACGATTGATCGCGCGTGGGGCCAGGCTGCACGCATTGCCGCGACAGGAGGCCGCCGCCCCCCGGGCGCAGGCCGGGGCCAGCACGACAGGGAATAAGACGTCATTGTGAAATGGGCTGGCCCGGCCTGGCCGGGGAACAATTAGTTCAAATCAGCGCGTTCAGCCCAGCAAAGTCGCCTGCTCGGCCAAAACCGTCAGGCCTGCATCGCTAACCTCGGCAAAACCGCCAGCAACGGTGATCCGCTGGCTGATGGTCGTAGGATTCGAATAAATTCGAATCTCGCCATCGCGGATCGTGGTCATCACCGGCGCATGGCCGTGGAGGATGCCCATGTAACCTTCGCTGCCCGGAATGACGATCATGTGTGCGTCGGCACTCAGGAACGCACGTTCCGGGGTTACCAGTTCGAAGTGGATATCAGGCATTGATTAAGCCTCGTCCGCAAGCTTTTTGGCCTTGGCAACGGCTTCGTCGATGCCGCCGACCATGTAGAAAGCTGCTTCTGGAAGGTGATCATACTCGCCTTCGACAACGGCCTTGAACG
>JAQGKX010000036.1 GCA_028289885.1 Sphingomonadales bacterium | reverse complement strand
TCCGCCATCGACGCCATGTTCGACGGCGCGCACGGCGGAGCGGGCGCGGAAATCGTTCTCGTAGAGTATATGACCGGCGAGGCAGCCAGCCTGGTCGCGCTGACCGACGGCACCACCGTCGTCGCCTTCGGTTCGGCGCAGGATCACAAGCGCGTCGGAGAAGGCGACACCGGCCCCAACACCGGCGGCATGGGAGCCTATAGCCCCGCCAGCGTGTTGACCCCCGAACTTCAGGCGCGGGCGATGCACGAGATCATCGAACCCACCGTAAAGGCAATGCGCGATGCCGGGATGCCGTTCGTCGGTGTGCTCTATGCCGGGCTGATGCTGACCCCCGATGGCCCAAGGCTGATCGAATATAACGCCCGCTTTGGCGACCCCGAAACGCAAGTGCTGATGCCGCGCTTCGATGGCGATCTGGCGGCGCTGCTGCTCGCAGTATCGACCGGGACGCTCGACGAAGCGCGCCCTCCCGTTTTTCGCCGGGAAGTTGCGCTCACCGTTGTCATGGCGGCGAACGGCTATCCCGGTGATCCCCAAAAGAACGGCTCGATCCATGGCGTCACCGATGCGGCGAGGCAGGGCGCACTGGTCTTCCACGCAGGCACGCGGGCAAGTTCCGAAGGGCTTTTTGCTGCGGGTGGACGCGTCCTGAACGTAACCTGCCTGGGCGATACTGTGACGCTTGCGAAACAATCGGCGTATAAGGCACTGGATTGCATAGAATTCCCGACGGGCTTCTTTCGACGGGACATCGGCTGGCGTGAAGTCGAACGGGAAATGGCGGCAACTTGATCCATTTCGGATGAACCGCTGGACATCGCGCCTGATTTCTAAGATGCGACGAATAACGAGACAACTGCCAAGACGTCGGCCATACTTTTGCCAGAGCATTGGTGGTCGATAGTGTGAGTTGCCCAAACGCCAAGGGGAACTGATCTTATGCTTACGTTAGCCGGGCAATATTGGCCTTTTCTGGTCATTGTCCTCATTGCAGCCATTGCGATTTTCTTGTGGGCACGACGCGGCAAGCACGTCTCCCTTGATGCCCCGCAGGCGATCAAGCCGACGCTGTCGCGCGACGCCACGCCAGCGGAGACGGCCCCCGAAGCAAAGCCGCCCTTCTTCCGCATCGAACCGATGGCTGGCACGCCCGACAATCTGCTTGAGATCAAGGGACTCGGACCGCGCATCGCGATGATGCTCAACGGGCTGGGCGTAACGCGCTTCGAACAAATCGCGCGCCTGACCCCTGACGAACAGCGCCAGCTCGACCAGCATCTCGGACCGTTCAAAGGTCGGATCGACCAGGATCGCTGGATCGATCAGGCGCGCATCCTCGCGTCGGGCGACCGCCCCGCCTTCGAGGCTGAATTCGGCAAGATCAGCGGCGGTCCAGCCTGAAACGCTGGCGGCTCCGAACTGCGATCGCGCTTGCATCATTGGCGGCATCGGCAGCGTTCGGCCAGTCGCTTGATGACCAGCGCCGCGCCTTTGCAGAAGCGCAGGCCAAGGGCGCTGCCGCCCAGCAACGGTCGCAACGGCTCGAGGCGTCCGCTGCCGCCGCGCGCGACCAGTCGGACCAGGCTCGCTCTCGCGCCGCTGCCATTGCCGCGCGCGTGCAGGGCGCGGAGGCTGATATCGACGCCGCCGAAGCACGGATCGCAATCATCGAACGCCTGCGCCGCGACCAGCGCGCCCGGCTGGCGCAACAACAGGGGCCGACCGTGCGCCTCGTTGCCGCGCTCCAGACGCTTGCGCGCCGTCCTGCCGCTCTCACGCTGGTTCAGCCCGGCTCGATCGACGACCTCGTCCACGTCCGCGCGCTATTATCGACCATCGTCCCGGCGGTCGAAGCGCGCACTGCGGACCTCCGCGCCGAAGTCGCGCGCGGGCGGCAGTTGCGCGGCCAGGCGGACCACGCGCTCGGCCTGCTCGCCCAAAGTCAGCGCGCGCTCGTCACGCAACGCAACGCCCTTGCCGCGCTCGCCGTCGAACGCCGTCGCGCTTCGGACGATTTGTCGGGCAGCGCCATCGTCGAACAGGACCGCGCGCTGGCGATGGGAGAGGAAGCGCGCGACATCGGCGACCTGATGACGCGCATCGGGGCCTCGGCGGAAGTTCGCTCGATCCTTGAAACCCTGCCCGGCCCGACAATGCGCCCGGCGCGACCTGGCGAGGCGCGCGCCTTGCCCGCAGAAGCATCCGCAAGCACCGGCGGCGGTGGGCAGGCACCGTACCGAATTCCCGTCATCGGGCAGGTCGTCACTGGCCTCGGCGAAGTATCCGACACCGGCATCCGCGCGCGGGGCCTGACGATTGCCACCCGCCCGAATGCTCAGGTCGTTGCCCCGACCGGCGGGCGCATCGCCTTCGCCGGCCCCTATCGTGGCTATGGCAACATCGTCATCGTCGATCATGGACGCGGCTGGACGACACTCATCACCAGCCTTGCCGCGCTGGACGTGCGCGTTGGCGATCCCGTCGATCAGGGATCGCCGATCGGCAAGGCTGGGCCATCGCGCCCGACAATTACCGTCGAGCTGCGCAAGATGGGCCAGCCGATCGATATCGCCCGCATCGTCGGCTGAGTGGCACGGAGCATTGGGCCGAATTGACCGGCTTGTGGGTTGACCGGGTTTCACGGTAACGCTTGCCGGGAATCTCAAGGATTTTCGATGCCGAAGTTTCCCTTACGTGCCTTTCTGACTGTTTCTGCCATTGCGCTCGTACCCGTGACCACGGCGGCCATCGCCGCGGTGGATGTGAACACCTATCGCGAACTCGACACGTTCATTTCGGTTTTTGAACGGATTCGTGCTGATTACGTCGATAAGGTCGATGACCAGAAACTGATCAAGGGCGCGATCGACGGGATGCTCGCCAGTCTCGATCCGCACAGTAGCTATCTCGACGCCCGCGACTTCGAACAAATGCGCACGCAGACTGACGGCAATTACGGCGGCCTCGGTCTCACGGTTTCGATGGAAGACGGGGCGGTGAAGGTCGTTACCCCAACCGAGGACACCCCGGCATGGCGCGCGGGGATCAAGGCGGGCGACTTTATTACGCACTTGAACGGCGTCCTGATCTTCGGTGGCACACTCGACGAAGCGGTCGACCAGATGCGCGGCAAGCCCGGCACGTCGGTCAAGCTGACCATCGTCCGCGCCGGTCGTGACAAGCCCTTCGACGTGACGATCACCCGCGAGATCATCGAACTGAAGCCGGTGAAATGGGAAGTGCGCGGGCAGGTCGGTTATATCAACATCAACACATTCTCGAAGGACACCGGCCTCGCCGTTCGCGCGGCGTTGACCGGGATCGACAAGTCGCTCGGCCACCCACCGCTCGGCTATGTCGTCGATCTCCGATCTAACCCCGGCGGTTTGCTCGACGAGGCAGTCTCCGTCAGCGACGACTTCCTCGACCACGGTGAAATCGTATCCCAGCGCGGTCGCGACCGTCGCGACATCGAACGCTATTTCGCCAAGCCGGGCGATTACGCCCACGGCCTGCCGATCGTCGTACTGGTCGATGCCGGGTCGGCTTCCGCAGCCGAAATCGTCGCGGGAGCGCTACAGGACCAGCATCGCGCGCTCGTCATGGGCGAACGCAGCTTTGGCAAGGGTTCCGTCCAGACATTGCTACCACTCAGCGACACGACCGCGCTCCGCCTGACCACCGCGCGTTACTTCACGCCGTCGGGCCGCTCGGTTCAGGAGGGCGGTATCGAGCCCGACCTGATCGTGCCACAGTTGAGCGACGCCGATTACAAGACGCGGCCCCGTTTCCGCGAAGCCGATCTCCGCCGCCACCTCATCAACGAGGCCAAGATCGACAACAGCGTGATCGAGGAAGACCAGAAGCCCGATCCGCGCTTCACCGGCACGCCGGAAACGCTGAAAGCAAAGGGCATCACCGACTTCCAGTTGAGCTATGCCCTCGACACGATCGCGCGACTTGCAAAGGCTCCACCGGCTCAGGCCACGACGCGCAAGTGAACCGTCTGGAGCGCGCCAACGCCCTCGCCTTTGCGCTTCCCGCCGCGCTCTTGGCGGGGGCGTGGGGCTCGCAGCTTATCGGGCACCTATATCCGTGTGAGATGTGCCATTGGCAGCGCTGGCCGCATTACGCTGCGTTGGGGATCGCCGTGCTGGCATATCTCATCAGGCCGATGCGTCAGCCACTGGTCTTGCTCGCAGCCATCGCAATTCTGATCTCCGGCGGCATAGGTGTGTTCCATGCCGGCGTCGAATATCACTGGT
>JAQGKX010000203.1 GCA_028289885.1 Sphingomonadales bacterium | reverse complement strand
ATCATTGCAACGACGCTCTAGAGTGATGCAGTTGACGCCCCGTTAAGCTCGATATGGCAAAGCAGGCGAATATGCGGATACTTCACGTTCTCGATCACAGCCTGCCGTTACACAGTGGCTACACATTTCGCACGCGCGCGATCATGAAGGCGCAGATCGCGAACGGCTGGACTGTTCGCGGCGTGACCGGACTGCGGCAGGAGGATGACGCGCCTGCCGGTGTGTACGACGGGCTGACGTTCGACCGGACGCCACCGGTTTCCGGACGGAACAGGAGTCTGCGCGAACTCGGCGAGATTTCGGCGTTTGCGGGCCGGATCGACAGCGTGGTCGAAGCGTTTCGGCCCGACATATTGCACGCCCATTCACCCGTTCTCGGTGCGCTGGCGGCGTTGCGCGTTGCCAAGCGGCATGGGTTGCCGCTGCTCTATGAAATCCGTGCGTTCTGGGAGGACGCCGCCGTCGGCAACGGGACGGGCACCGAGGGATCGCTGCGATACCGGGCGATCAAGGCTGTCGAAACGCTCGCTGTCCGTCGTGCCGATGCGGTCGCGGTCATTTGCGAAGGGTTGCGCAGCGACCTGATCTCACGCGGCATATCCGCCGACAAGATCATGGTGTCGCCCAACGGCGTCGATCTCGGCATGTTCGGGAAGCCGGTAAAGCCGGAACCCGCACTCGTCCGCAAACTCGGCCTCGATGGTGCAGATGTCGTCGGCTTCATCGGCAGCTATTATGATTATGAGGGGCTAGACGATCTGATCGCCGCCATGCCGGCGCTGGTGGCGGCACGGCCCAAGGCGCAACTGTTGCTCGTCGGCGGCGGTCCGATGGAGGGCGCGCTTCATGCGCAGGCCGCGGCATCGCCTGTTTCGGACCGTATCCATTTCATCGGGCGCGTGCCGCATCAGGAGGTCGAACGCTATTACAGCATGATCGACGTGCTCGCTTATCCGCGCAAGAAGATGCGTTTGACCGACCTTGTAACGCCGTTGAAACCGCTGGAAGCCATGGCGCAGGGGAAACTCGTCGCCGCATCCGATGTCGGTGGTCATCGTGAGTTAATCGAAGACGGCGTCACTGGCACATTGTTCGCGCCCGACGATCCGGCAGCTATTGCGCGCGCACTTGCCGGGATGTTCGAGGATCGCGCGCAATGGAACGCCCGGCGCAAGGTCGCCCGGAAATTTGTCGAACGTGAACGTAACTGGTCGTCAAACATTTCACGATATGAACCTGTCTATCGAAAATTGATCGCTCTCCGACCGCAACGGGATTGAAGACTATGGTGACACTTGCACGACGCGCGGCGCGTACGCCCCTTGCCCCCGTTGTGGCGGTCATGTTCGGTGCGGTCGCGGCCATTCTGATGGCGGCAGTCCCAGACTGGATGTTCGATCGGGCTGTGGTGAAAAGCGGCCTGCCATCGCTGGTGTCGTTCGCCGCTCCACCACTTGGGATGACGGCCCGCGCCGTCGCGGTCGGCCTTGCCGGTCTCATCGTCGGTGGTTTGCTCTGGCTGATCCTGACCCAGATCGAGGCGATGCTGAAGCGCGCCCGCAACGTTCGCGCACCCTGGCATGACGAGGGATATTCGCAGGCAAACGACACGGTGAAGTTCGAAGGACGCCGCCGGCCCATTTTTGCTCCTGCCGAACTCGGCGCGCCGTTGATGTCGGATGAAGCCATCGCCTACGCGCCTGCGCTGGAGCCCGTATTCGACCATGAACCCGAACTCGAGGCACCGCTGAGCGCCGTGGAGTTCGACCTGCCGCCTTCGGACACGCCGGACGACGACGATAATTCAATTCAGGCTCTGATCCGCCGCCTTGAATCCGGACTGGCGCGTCGTGCGGCGAACGATCCGGGGCCGGATTCCCCGACTTCGGTGACACAGCCAATGCCACTGTCGAGCGACTGGATCGTTCATGACCGCGAACGGAGTCACGAGGGCGATACCGATGGCAGTGATGTCCGCCAGTTCCTCGGCAGTCTGAAAAAACTCGCCTCGCGCTAGGCTTCGGCGATGGTCAGTGCGCGGACGCCGATCCGTACGCTTTCGCCGTGGTCCTTGCGTTCGACGACTTCGATATCGGCTACGAAGTGACCCGGCATCGGCAGGTCGGCTTCAGGCAGGTTCGTAAGCAAATCCGCCAAATCGCCCAAGCCAGCGATTTCGAACCACAGGACGTGCTGCGTTCCCGTAAAGGTAGCGCTGCACCATCTCGACGTGCGATGATCGATCGCCGACAAAGCGCCGAAATACACCGATAATGCGCGGACAAGTCGCGCGCTTGCATCACGGCTCATTTGCGTGACTCGATAAAGGCACGCACCCGCTCCGTCATTGCCCGACCGGGCTCTCGCCCGAGCTTCATGTCATGGACCAGTCGCGGGTCGCGAACCGCCTCCCGACCAAACCGCGTCGGGGCCATTCCTGTCTGTCGCAGATGAACCTCAATCTCCCGTAACAAGTGCATGATCGTTCCCCGAATCCGTGAATAGGTATTTCCCTATCTCATCAGCAATTTCCTACTTGTCTAGGAGTTTTCCTATCGCTATGTCATTTTCATGGTTGATGTCCGCGAAACACTTGATCGGCTGATCCGCGAGCGCGGGGAGGACTATGTGTCGCTCTCTCGCCTGATCGGTCGTAACGCCGCCTATGTTCAACAGTACATCCGCCGTGGTGTGCCAAAGAAGCTGGACGAGGACGACCGCCGCACCTTGTCGCGATATTTCGGCGTCGAAGAAGCGGTTTTGGGAGGGCCGGAGGTGGCACAGATTACCCCCGCCACCGCCCGGACGCGGGGTGGCAGTGGCCTGATCGCCATCCCTAAGATTGCCGCACAGGCATCGGCTGGGCCGGGGTCGCTTCATGATTCGGACAGCGTGTCGGGCCAGATCGGGTTCGACCCAAAGTGGCTGCGGACGGTGACCGCCAACCCAGGATCGGTCTCTGTGATCCAAGTCGAAGGCGATTCGATGGTGCCGACACTCGCCGATGGCGACGATATATTGGTCGATCGTTCGGACAGCGCAGATCGTTTGCGCGACGGCATCTATGTATTGAGGATCGACGATGCGCTGAATGTGAAGCGCCTGGCGATCAACCCGATGTCGCGAACCGTGACGATCAAGAGCGATAATGCGGCCTATCCGAGCTGGCCGGACTGCGACCTGAGCAAGATCGAACTGATCGGACGCGTTGTGTGGGTCGGACGCAAACTCAGATAGTTAGCGTCGGTCTTTCAGCCACAGCAGCAGTGCTAACAGGCCGCCGATAGCCAGTCCGCTGATGAAACCAGCCGTCGGCTGGCCATAATGTCGGCCGATGAAAACGCCTGCGAAGCCGCCGATCGCAATGAAGATGCCGCCGCTTCGGGTGTTTTCGGGTCGTTGAGCCATGCAATCGCTTTGGCACGACGATGCGCTGACCGCCATGGTCAATAATTCGTTCACCACCCTGATGCGCGATTTGGCAGAACCATTTCGTTACACGCACGGTTCGAGAGACAGTCTGGAGTTACAAGATGTCGAACCCTTATGTTGCCGACCGCCAGACCGTCACTGACGCAAATTCACTGATCGCGACATTCGGCGACGACGCCGGGTTCGAGGCGGCCACGCGCGCAGAGGTCAGTCGCGACAAGGGAAATATCTTTGCTTTCTGTCGCTGGCGGCAGATCGAAAGGCTGATCGCCGTTCTGGCCGGTCCTGAAGCAACAGGCACGCTTCACTGACTCTCACAAAGCGATAGCGGCGGATCGCTTAAGCCGTTAGTTTGTCACCGATGTATGGTGTTCGTATGCCGCAGCGCTCAGCGTTTCTCGCGGCGGCGGCCATTCTTGCTGTTGGCAGTGGGCCTGCGTTTGCGCAAGGAACGCCGCCGCTCGACCCCAATTCCCCCATGGCTCCGCTGCCTGATCTCGGCATACCATGGCCCGATCTCAACACGCGCGATGCCGTCGAAGGCGACGTACCGATAGCGGCGGCACAGACGACGGAGGTGGGCGATGATCAGCGCTATCGCGTCGATGTCGTTGGCCTGAATGGCATCGGCGGCGCGGTCGAGAGTCGTTTCGACGCGCTATCGGTGCTGAAGTCTGGTGAATCCAAACCCGCCAACGTTGCCCAGATCGACCGCCGCGCGCGCGACGATGCCGAATTGCTGGCCACCCTGTTGCGTTCCGCCGGATATTACGACGCCTATGTTAACACTGCGGTGACCCCGGCGGGTGACCGGCTTTCCGTCAAGCTTACGGTCGAGGCGGGGCCTCTTTATCGCTTCACCGATGTCCAGGTCGCCGGATTGGCGGCGACCGATGCCAAGGCCGAGGAAATGCGCAAGGCGTTCGGGGTAAAGGTCGATACGCCGGTTGATGCCGATACCGTCGTCGCGGGCGAGGCGGCCCTGCGCGAGAAGCTCGGGCGCGAAGGCTTTCCCTTTGCCAAGGTCGCCGAATCGGAGGTCGTCGTAGATCACGAAACGCGCGCCGCGACGTTGGCACTGACGGTCGATCCGGGCACCCAGCGCAAGTTCGGCGTCATTCGGGTGGCCGGTAAAAAACGTCCCTTCGGAGCCAAGCACACGCAGGCAATCGCGCGTTTCAGGCCCGGCCAGACCTATGATCAGGCGATGATCGACGATCTGCGGCGCGGACTGATTGCGACCGGGCTGATCTCGTCGGTGACGCTCGAACCGGTCGCAGTCGGCACCGACACCGTGGACATCAAGGCGACGATGGAGCCCGCCCCCAAGCGCACCGTCGCCGCCGAAGTCGGCTATGGCACGGGCGAGGGCGCGCGGGTCGAGGCAAGCTGGCAGCACCGCAATTTGATCCATCCCGAGGGCGCCGTGACGTTTCGGGGTGTCCTCGGTACACGCGAACAATTGCTTGGCACCACCTTGCGCATGGGGAATTTCACGCGCCGCGACCTCGTGCTGAACAGCCGCTTCATCGTCAGCCACGACAATCTGGCGGCCTATGATGCGAATACGGTCGAGCTTGGAGCCAATCTTGAGCGCCAGACGAACATCATCTGGCAAAAGAAATGGACCTACAGCCTCGGCTTTGAACTGATCGCCTCGGACGAGCGTGACTTCGTGGCGACCGCCGGAATCGCCCAGCGCCGCACCTTCTTCATCGGGGCAATACCCGCGACGCTCGCTTATGACGGATCGGACGATCTGCTCAACCCGACGCGCGGCTTCAGGCTAGCTGCACGGCTATCTCCCGAACTTTCGTTTCAGGGCGGCACCTTTGGTTATGCACGCTCCCAAATTGACGGCAGTGCTTACGTCCCGCTCGGCAAGAAACTGGTGATTGCAGGGCGGGGCCGCGTCGGCGCGATCGTCGGTGCATCGCGCGAAGATATCGCCCCGTCGCGCCTGTTTTATTCGGGAGGCGGCGGATCGGTGCGCGGTTTCGGCTATCAGGAAATCGGCCCGCGCAACGTCCTCGACCAGCCGATCGGTGGGCGAAGCCTTGCCGAGTTCTCGCTTGAAGCGCGCATCAGGCCGTCGGCATTCGGCGGTAATTTCGGGATCGTGCCTTTCCTCGACGGCGGCAATATCTATTCGACGCCCTATCCCAAATTCACTGGCCTGCGCTTGGGTGCGGGTGTCGGCCTGCGCTATTACACGACTTTCGGTCCAATCCGCATCGACGTCGGCACCCCATTGGCGCGCCGCCCCGGTGAGTCTCCGGTCGCAGTGTATGTTTCATTGGGGCAAGCGTTTTGAAGCTGCTGAAATGGATCGGCGGTGTCCTTATCGCCTTGCTGTTGGCAGTTGCAGCGCTGCTTTGGCTTGCCGACACGAGCATCGGTCATCGGTTTATCGCCGACAGGATCGCGGGCATTTCCCCGGCCTCCGGCCTTCGGTTCAAGGTCGGCAGGATAGACGGATCGATCTACGGCAACGCCCGCATCCGCGACCTGCGACTGTCCGACAGCGCTGGTGTTTTCTTTGAAAGCGGTGACGTTGCGCTTGACTGGTCGCCCCTGGCCTATGCCGCCAATCGGCTCGACATCACCAGCGTGACCGCGCCCGCCGCGACACTTTATCGGCTGCCCAATCTGAAGCCAACCGGCAAAGAGGGTCCAATCCTGCCCGGTTTCGATATCCGTATCAGCAGGCTCGACATCGCCCGCCTCACCATCGGCAACAAGGTCACTGGCAAGCCGCGCACCGGAACTCTCTCCGGTCGGGCCGATATCCGCCACGGACGGGCGATGATCGCGCTCGACGCCCGCGCGGCAGGGGATCGGCTCGCCTTCCGCCTCGATGCTGAACCCGACCGCAATAAATTCGACGTTGGACTGGCGCTCAATGCCCCGGCTGGCGGCGTTATCGGCGCGATCATCGGGACCCAACGCCCTGTAAAAATCCGGCTTGGCGGAGATGGAAGCTGGACCGACTGGCGCGGCAGCCTGACCGGCGATGCTTCCGGCACGCGCGTCGCCACACTGGCGCTGGCCGCGCGCAAGGGGCGTTACGATCTCGACGGGCGGATCGCGCCATCGGTGGTGGGCCATGGCAAGCTGGCATCGCTGACCACGCCGTCGGTGCGGGTGAAGGGCAATGCCATGCTCACCAACCGTCTCCTCGATACCCATCTGGCGCTGGCTTCACCCTCGCTTGCGGTCAGTGCGAACGGGGTCCTGAACCTTGCGAACAGTGCTTTCGACGGCATGAAGATCGATGCACATCTGTTGCGGCCAGCGGCGCTGTTCCCGAACATGACGGGCCGAAACGTGCAGCTGAAAGTGCTGCTGAATGGGACATTCGCCACCGCATCGTTCGATTATCTGCTGACCGCCGAGCGCGCCGCATTCGACGCTACAGGGTTCGAGACGGTTCGCGCCACGGGTCGCGGGCGACTGTCTGCCTCACCGGTGATCGTTCCCATCAAACTGACCGCCCGCCGCGTCACTGGCGTGGGCGACGTCGCGGGCGGCATCCTCGGCAATATCAGCGTGCAGGGCCTGTTGCGGGTCACGTCAAAGATCATCAGTGGCGACGGCCTCATCCTGAAATCGGACAAGCTCAACGGCAAGATATCACTGCTCGTTGATCTGGCGACGGGGCGATATGATGTCGGACTGGCGGGGCAACTCGGTCGATACCTGATCCCCGGCCTCGGCATTGTCGATGTCAAAAGCGAGTTGAAGATCGTCCCCGGCGCGAACGGCCATGGCACGCGGGTTATCGGACGCGGGCAGGCATGGGTGCGCCGTTTCGACAATAGCTTCCTCGCGGGACTGGCGGGCGGACTGCCCTATATCGACACCGGGCTGGAACGTGATGTCGATGGCCTGATCCATTTCACGAACCTGAAACTCACGGCTCCCGCGCTCCGGCTGACGGGCAATGGCTATCGGCGCAAGGACGGTAGTTTCCATTTTGAGGGCGGCGGCGTGCAGCGGCAATATGGTCCGCTGAAGATGGTTCTCGATGGCAGGATCGACCGACCGACGCTCGACCTGCAATTTGCGCGACCGATGGACTCGCTCGGGTTGAAGGACGTGGCGGCGCATTTGCAGCCGACGCTGGAAGGTTTCGTGTGGCAGGCGAACGGCAACTCTACGCTGGGGCCGTTCACCGGCAATGGCGCGATCCTGCTGCCTTCGGGCGGGCAGGCCATCATTCAGGTCGGCCAACTTGCGGCTTCGGGACTGATCGGCAAGGGCCAGTTTCGCAGCGTGGCGGGCGGATTCGACGGCCAGCTTGCCCTGGCGGGGAGCGGGATTTCGGGAAGCCTGACCTTCGCACCGCAGGGCGGCGTCCAGCGTATCGAGGCGCATTTGGTCGCACGCGATGCCAAACTGGCGGGGCCGCCGCTGATCGCGGCGCGGCGCGGACAACTCGATGCGATTATCCTGCTCGACCCGGCGGGCACCGATGTCGATGCAACGATACAGGGGCAGGGACTGCGTTACGGTGGCATAGGGCTGGCGCGTCTCGCCGCCAACGTCCACCTGCGTAATGGCGTCGGTGAAGTGAAGGCGTCGCTTGCCGGGTCGCGGGGTCGCGCGTTCGATCTCCAGACCGTGACCCAAATCACGCCCAACCGCATCGCCATCGCGGGGCAGGGGACGATCGACGGCAAGCCGATCAGGCTAGACGTGCCCGGTGTCCTCACTCACGACGGCAACGGATGGTCGCTCGCGCCGACTGCCCTGACATTCGCCGGAGGGTCCGCAAAGGTCGGCGGGCGGTTCGGCGGCAACGGGATCGCCATCGACGCCGACGTGCTGCAGATGCCGCTGACGGTCCTCGACATTTTCTATCCGCGCCTTGCGCTGGGCGGTATTGCCAGCGGGCAGGTCAATTTCGCGCAAACCGCAACTGGCGCAGCTCCGACCGGGCGTGTCGATTTGCGTATCCGAGGACTGACGCGTTCGGGACTGGTGCTGTCTTCGCGACCGATCGACGTTGGGGTCATTGCGGTCCTCGATGCGCGTGGAGCGGTCATGCGCGCGGTCGCGGCGAGCGGGGGCGCGACGATTGGACAGGCGCAGGCCCGCATTTCACCGCTGCCGACATCGGGAAGCCTGATCGATCGCCTGACCAACGCGCCGCTGTTTGCCCAGCTTCGCTATAACGGCCCCGCCGATACGCTGTGGCGGCTGACTGGCATCGAAAGTTTCGACCTGTCGGGGCCGATTGCGGTCGGTGCGGACATCGGCGGCAGGCTTGGCGATCCGCAGATCAGGGGATCGATCAGGACCGACAATCTGCGGCTCGAAAGCCCACTCAGCGGCACTGTGCTGACCGGCGTAAAGGCAAATGGCGTATTCGGCGGGTCGAAGCTCGTCATCCAGACCTTCTCGGCCACTGCGGGCAAGGGGACGCTGACCGGGCGCGCGGCATTCGACCTGTCGGCTGCGAACGGTTTCGGTATCGATATTGTTGCCGATGCCAAACAGGCCGACATCATCAAACGCGACGATCTCTCGGCGACTGTCACCGGTCCGCTGTCCGTGAAGTCGGACGGGGGATCGGGCACGATCGCGGGCAATGTCACGCTCGACCGGAGCGCCTTCAGGCTGGGGCAGGCCAGTGCCGCCTCGGCGGTGCCCCGGCTTAACGTCAGGGAACTTAACCGGCCTGTGACCGATCTTGCCGAGCAGGGGCCGCCGATGAGTTGGGCACTTGCGGTGAAGGCAAAGGCGGCCAACCGGCTTGCCGTTACCGGGCTGGGCCTCGACAGCGAATGGCGCGCGACCCTTGACATCGGGGGTACGCTTGATGCGCCGCGCATCCTCGGGCGCGCCGATGTGCTGCGTGGCGGCTATGAATTCGCGGGCAAGCGTTTCGACCTCGACAAGGGCACGATCCGCTTTAACGGTACGACACCAATCGACCCGGTTATCGACATAGAGGCCACGTCGAACACCCAGTCCCTGAACGCCACCGTGCGCGTTACCGGCACCGGGCAGAAACCCGACATCAGCTTCACCAGCGTGCCCGCGCTGCCTCAGGACGAGCTGCTTTCGCGACTGTTGTTCGGAACGTCGATCACCAATTTGTCGGCACCCGAAGCGCTCCAACTGGCGGCGGCGGTGGCATCGCTGCGGAGTCCGGGCGGCGGCATCAACCCGATCAATATATTGCGTCAGGCAATCGGACTCGACCGCCTGCGCATCCTGCCTGCCGATACGACGACGGGATCGAAAACGGCCATCGCGGCGGGCAAGTACATCACGCGTCGCACCTATGTCGAAGTCATCAGCGACGGGCAGGGCTATTCCGCGAGCCGTGTCGAGTTCCAGATTACGCGCTGGCTGTCGCTGCTTTCATCGATCTCGACCATCGGCAGGACCAGCGGGACGGTGCGGATATCGAAGGATTATTGAGTTGCGGGTGAAGGTCAAAGAAAAGGCCCGGGGATTGCTCCCCGGGCCCTATCCTTAACGCTATCCGGCCAAATCAGCCCGAATAATACATGTCGAACTCGACCGGCGAAGGGGACATTTCCCAACGCGCAACTTCTGGCCATTTCAGTTCGATGTAAGCATCGATCTGGTCCTGTGTGAACACGCCACCCTTCAACAGGAAGTCGTGATCGGCGATCAGGCTGTCCAGTGCTTCACGCAATGAAGCGCAAACCGTAGGCACCTGCGCCAGTTCCTGCGGTGGCAAATCGTACAGGTTCTTGTCCATCGGCTCGCCGGGATGGATCTTGTTCTGGATGCCGTCGATACCCGCCATCAACAACGCCGCAGTGGCGAGGTAAGGGTTGGCGAGTGGATCGGGGAAACGGAACTCGACGCGCTTGGCCTTTTCACCCGCACCATAAGGGATGCGGCAGGCAGCCGAGCGGTTACGCGCCGAGTAAGCGAGCAACACAGGCGCTTCATAGCCCGGAACCAGCCGCTTGTAGCTGTTGGTCGTCGGGTTGGTGAACGCGTTCAGCGCCTTGGCATGCTTCACGACGCCACCGATGAAATACAGGCAGGTGTCGGACAGGCCCGCATAACCGTTACCGGCAAACGTGTTCTTGCCCTGATTCCAGATCGAGATGTGCGTGTGCATTCCCGAACCATTGTCCGCCTTGATCGGCTTGGGCATGAACGTCGCCGTCTTGCCATAAGCCTGAGCGACCATCTTCACGACGTATTTGTAGATCTGGATGCGATCGCAGGTTTCGACGAGCTTGCCGAAGGTCAGGCCCAGTTCGTGCTGGCCGCCGGCGACCTCATGGTGATGCTTGTCCATGGGCAGGCCCATTTCGATCATCGTCGTGACCATTTCGGCACGGATGTCGGTGGTAACATCGACCGGACCAACGGGGAAATAGCCACCCTTGGCGCGTGGGCGATGGCCCATGTTGCCGCTTTCATAGGTGGTGCCGGTGTTGGTTGGCAGTTCGACGTCATCCAGCTTGTAGTAGCTCGACGCGTAGGTGTTATCGAATTCCACGCTGTCGAACATGAAGAATTCAGGCTCGGGTCCGATATACACCGTGTCGCCGAGACCGGTCGATGCGAGGAAAGTCTCCGCACGCTTGGCGGTCGAGCGGGGATCGCGGGCATAGAGCGAACCATCTTCGGGCTCGACGATGTCGCAGACCAGGATCAACATCGGCGTTGCTGAGAACGGGTCGATATAAACCGCATCCAGATCCGGTTTCAGGATCATGTCGGACTCGTTGATTTCCTTCCAGCCCTCGATCGACGAACCGTCGAACATCAGGCCGTCGGTCAGCTCATTCTCGCCGATCACAGACGATACCATCGTCAAGTGATGCCACGCACCCTTGGTATCGGTGAAGCGGACATCGACCCATTCGATCTCCTGCTCTTTGATCATGTCGAGGATGGTCTGCGGTGTATTCGCCATTCGTATTGCCCTTTGCTCGGTAAAAAATGGAAACCTAGATCGCGTCGCTGTCGGTTTCCCCGGTGCGGATGCGAAGGACGCTTTCGACGGGCATGACGAAAATCTTGCCGTCGCCGATGCGTCCCGTTTGTGCTGCTGCTGCTATCGCCTCGACCACGCGGGCGGCCATGTCGTCATCGACGACGACCTCCAGCTTAACCTTCGGCAGAAAGTCCACGACGTATTCGGCCCCGCGATACAGTTCGGTATGGCCCTTTTGTCGCCCGAAACCCTTGGCTTCGGTAACGGTAATGCCGCTGACTCCAACATCGTGAAGGGCTTCCTTCACTTCGTCGAGCTTGAACGGTTTAATGATCGCTTCGATTTTTTTCATGGTCTTCCCCAGCGCCAAGACAAACAATAAACGTGCCAATCGCCGCAACGCAACATCTCTCGGTGCAGCTTTTGCAAGCGCGTCCTGAGTTGCATTGTCGTTGTGCAGAGTCGAGCGCCCTGCACAAATTACAGGCAGTTTTCTGACTTAATAAGGAGGCCGGTCCAGCCCCTTCGGGCTGGACGTGAAGATTTCGCAGCCCGACTCGGTGATACCGATCGAATGTTCGAACTGAGCCGAAAGGGTTTTATCGCGAGTCACGGCGGTCCAGCCGTCATCCAGCATCTTTACGTCCGGACGACCAATGTTGATCATCGGCTCGATCGTGAAGAACATGCCGGGGCGCAGCTCAGGGCCGGTTCCCGGGCGTCCGGCATGGACGACCTCGGGCGCGTCGTGGAACAGGCGGCCGACGCCATGACCGCAGAAATCACGGACTACGCCGTACCGGTGCTTCTCGGCGAAAGTCTGGATCGCATGGGCAATGTCGCCCATCGTGTTGCCCGGCTTGGCCTGCTCAATCCCCCGCATCAGGCATTCATAGGTCACGTCGACCAGTCGTCGCGCCTTGATAGGCACGTCGCCGACGAGGAACATGCGGCTGGTGTCGCCGTGCCAGCCATCGAGCAAGGGGGTCACGTCGATGTTGACGATATCGCCGTCGCGCAGGACCTTGCTGCCCGGGATGCCATGGCAGACCACATGGTTGATCGAGATGCAGCAGCTATGCGTGTAACCCCGATAGCCAAGCGTCGCTGGAACCGCGCCGCCCCGCAGCGTGACGTCGCGCACGATATCGTCCAGCTCGCCCGTCGTCACGCCCGGAACGACATGCGGCACCAGCGCATCGAGCGCTTCGGCACCGAGCCGACCGGCGGCGCGCATCCCGGCAAACCCGGCGGCATCATGAAGTTTGATAGCTCCGGTGCGGGCGCTGCGGACGTCGGAGGCGATGTTTACATATTCGGTCATGGACCCACACATAATCGTTTGATGCGCACTTTGCGAGAGCATCGCTTCCGGCTAACGCTAAGCCATGAGTGAACGCATCTGGACCGCCGCGCTCGTCGTGATCGGCGACGAAATATTGTCAGGCCGCACGCAGGACAAGAACATCGCGCAGATCGCGCTGTGGCTGAACCTTCAGGGGATCAGGTTGGCGGAAGTTCGCGTCGTTCCCGACGTCGAGGATGCGATCGTCGAATCGGTGAACCAGCTTCGCGCACGCAACGACTATCTGTTCACGACTGGCGGCATTGGGCCGACGCACGACGATATCACCGTCGATTCGATTGCGAAGGCGCTGGGCGTGCCGGTGATTTTCCACCCTAAGGCCGTCGCGGTGCTCGAAAATTATTACGAGACTCGCGGCGGGGCAACCCCGATGCGGCTGCGCATGGCGCGCGTTCCAGAGGGGGCCTCGCTCATCGAGAACCGCATGTCGGGCGCGCCGGGGATCAAGCACGGCAACATTTTCATCATGGCCGGTGTCCCGCACATCACCGCGATGATGCTCGACGCTCTGTCGGGGACGCTGGAGGGCGGCAAGCCCCTGCTGTCGCGCTCGATCGGCTGCTGGATTGCCGAAAGCGAAGTGGCCGAACTCCTGCGCACAACTGAGAAGGAGCATGAGGGGTGCCAGATCGGCAGCTATCCCTTCTTCCGCGATGGCAAGACCGGCGCGAATTTCGTCATTCGCTCGACCGAAGCCCCGTCGATCGACGCCTGCGCCGAAGCGCTGATGGCATCGCTGGCGGCAATCGGTCGTGAAACGGTGGACGGCGGAATTTAGCTTAATAAAACAAGATTTACCGGCACCCATTTGGCGGCGGGGCGTTCAGGACGGCACGGCAATTTGCCACCCTTTCTGCGAGATCCCCGACATGATCAAGGCCATCGGTTACGCCACCAAACATTCGTTCAGCCGTCTGAAGCCACTAGAATTCGATCGCGAGGAAGCGGGGCCGAACGAGGTCGAGATCGAAGTAACCCATTGTGGCGTCTGCCATTCCGACATTCATCAGGCGAAGAACGAGTGGTCGAACACCGTCTATCCCTGCATGCCCGGCCATGAAGTCGTTGGTCGCGTGGCGCGGGTGGGAGAGGGTGTGACCAAACACGCCGTCGGTGACATCGTCGGCGTCGGCTGCATGATCGAAAGCTGCCGCGAATGTGCGCCGTGCAAGGCGGGAGACGAGAATTATTGCGAAGGCCCGAACTCGTGGCTCGCGACCTATAATGGCCCGATGGTTCCTTCGGCCAAGGCTCCGACCAAGGAGAATATGTATAGTCGCGACAACACTTTTGGGGGATATTCGAACGTTATCGTCGTGAACGAGGATTTCGTCCTGAATATCCCCCCGGGCATGAACCCCGCCGTCGCCGCGCCGATCCTGTGTGCGGGTGTCACTACTTATTCGCCGATGAAGCATTGGGGTGTCGAAGCGGGTGACAAGGTCGGCGTCATCGGTTTCGGCGGTCTTGGCCACATGGCTGCCAAAATTGCGAAGGCACTCGGCGCGGAGGTCACCATCTTCACGACGACCAAGGAAAAACTCGAGGAAGCCCAGAAGCTGGGCGTGGCGGGAGTGATGGAAGATGACAAGGACGCGCTGAAGGCGCTCGAAATGTCGTTCGACTTCATGCTCTCGACCATTCCGGAAAAGCACGACGTCAACCCGTTCATCAAATTGCTCAAGCGCGACTGCACGCTGACGATCTGCGGTGCGCTCGAACCGCTGGCCCCCGTCAACAACATGGAAGCCGCCGCGCACCGAAAATCGGTTGCCGGGTCGCTGATCGGCAACCTGGCCGACACGCAGGAGATTCTGGACTTCTGTGCCGAGCATGACATCGGGCCGGAGATCGAGATAATCCCCATCGATGACATCAACGATGCCTATAAAAAGATCGAAAGCGGCGATGTCCGGTTCCGTTACGTCATCGATATGTCTACATTGAAGCGTAGCGACGACGACTGAGTCCTTTTGGGGTCGCACGCTTCTGCATGGATGAAATAGTCGTGGAACTCATTGTTCGCGATACAGTTTCCCTGTGCAGGGCGGTTCCTGGACGACAGTGCTTCACGAACCGAAGGGAGAACCACGGTGCTCGAACATGTTCCACAGTGGATCGGCGAAATGCTCAAGAACGTGCGGGCGGGCCACAGCAAGCTCGTCGTTGCGCAGGACGATATCTACACGTCCGGGGTCCGCATCGACATCTCCAGCCCGGCCTTTGCCAGCGGTGCGCGCCTGCCGGAACGCTTCACAGCCGATGGCGTGGGCCTGTCGCCCCCGCTGGTCTGGGGTCAGGCACCCGAGGGCACGTCCAGTTTCGCGCTGATCGTCGAGGATCCCGATGCGCCCGCAACGAGTCCCCTTGTGCATGCGATCGTCTGGAACATTCCCGCGACCGAAGTTCGCCTTGCCGAAGGTGCGATTGCACCCGATGACGACGTTGATTTGGATGGCAGCCACGTGGGCCGCAACAGCTTTCTGGGCGAGGGCTGGCTGCCGCCCGATCCGCCGACCGGGCACGGCAGCCACGACTATGTGTTCCAGCTTTTCGCATTATCCCAGACGCCCGATGTCGGACCGAACCCGGGACGGTCGGACTTCGTCAAGGCCATCCGCGGCAACGTGCTTGCCGCCGGTATCCTGGTCGGCACCTACTCGCGCGGGGAGGATGCCGTCATCGGGTTCACCGCCATCAGCCCGGCAATCATTTGACCATGTTCGATCCCGACCGCTTTCTTGAAGCACAGGCATCGACTTACGTCTCTGCGCTTGCTGAAATAAAGGCGGGGGCGAAACGGAGCCACTGGATGTGGTTCATTTTTCCCCAGATTGCCGGTCTGGGCCATAGTGCCATGGCACAGCGGTTCGCCCTGCAATCGGTCGATGAAGCGCGTGAGTATCTGGCCCATCCTGTGCTCGGCAAACGGCTACGCGAGTGTGTTTCGGCGTTGCAGGACTTGCCGCATAAGTCGGCGGAACAGGTTTTTGGCGGGATCGATGCGATGAAGTTGAGATCGTCGCTGACCCTGTTCATCGAGGCCGATGCAGGTCGTCCTTTTGAAGCGGCGCTCGAACGCTGGTTCGGTGGCGAGCGCGACGAGGCGACGCTCGAAATCATCAAGCCCCAACTCGCCGCCTGATGACCGAGACTGCCGACGAATTGCGGCTGCGGATGGAGCAGGCGGCGGCGGACGGGGATTATGAACTGGCCGCCGAACTCCGCGATCGTTTAAGCCTCGTGCGCAGTCTCGATGCCGGGGCAGTCGTGGCCGAGGATACCAGCGGCCTGAAGCGCCAGCATCCCGGCAGCATGGGCATCGGCACCAGTCGCCAGCGCGTCACGCCACCGCCCGGCTGGAAACCTCCGCCGAAGCCCGATTTGATGGTGAAGCGACCGCCGCCAAGGAAGTGACCGGTTGCTCGACCAATGTTTCGAGCAACGCGCGGACCCGTTCCAGCCGTTGAACGCCATCCTCGATACGTTCGGCGAGGATCAGGCGTCCTTTGCTCTCCTTCAGCCCCATCGCCGCCACATCACCGGCAAAGTCGCGTCGGGGGGTTAAGGCAATCGCCGCTGGCCCGGCATCGATCCGCGCGACCCTTGCGTCACGCGCCAGGCAGCGAACCCGTGCGACCGCCATCAGCCTTTGCGCATCGTCAGGCAGGGCGCCGAAACGGTCCTCCAACTCCTCCTCGAACGCGACCAGACCTGCTTCGTCCTCGATCCGCGCGAGCCGTACGTAAAGCGCCACCCGAATATCGACGTCTGGCACCCATTCAGCCGGGATCGACCCCGCCATCTCGACATTGAGTTCGGGGCTCCACCTCTCGACATTCTCGCCCCGCGCGGCTCGTAAGGCGCTGCCGAGCAGATGTTGGTACAGGTCGATGCCAATCAGTTTCATATGCCCGGCCTGATCGTCGCCCAGCAGGTCACCGGCACCACGCATGTCGAGGTCGCGGGCGCTGATCGCGAACCCCGCGCCCAGCCGGTCGAACGCCTGCAACGTCTTCAGTCGCTGCAACGTGCGCTCCGCTACGGGATGTTCGGCGTCGGTCAGCAACAGGATTTGGCCCCGTCGGCTCCCACGTCCGACACGACCACGCAGCTGGTGGAGTTGCGACAATCCGAACCGGTCGGCGCGCCAGACGATCATGGTGTTGGCGCGCGGCACGTCCAGCCCGGCCTCGATAATGTTCGTCGCCAGCAGGACGTCGCCCTTGCCATCGGCGAACCCGACCATCGCCTCGTCCAGTTCGTTGGCGGGCATCTTGCCGTGCGCCTCGACGACTTCGACCTCCGGCACGACCCGCGCCAGTTTTTCACGGACGCCAGCCATGTCCTCGATCCTCGGAACTACGACGAAGCTCTGCCCCTTGCGCCCTTTTTCACGGAGCAGCGCGGTCCGCACGCGGGTGTCGTCCCAGCTGTCGACGGTCGTGCGGATCGGCTGGCGGCGGCCGGGCGGCGTCGCGATGATCGACAATTCCTGCAACCCCACCAACGCCGTTTGCAGCGTCCGTGGTATCGGCGTCGCGCTCATCGTCAGCATGTGGCAGTCGTGCAGCGTCCGCAGTTTCGTCTTGTCCGCATTGCCGAATTTCTGTTCCTCGTCGATGATGACGAGGCCGAGCGAGCGATAGGCGACGGTCTTGCCAGCGACCGCGCCGGTGCCGATCACGATGTGGATCGATCCATCGGCAAGCCCCGCGATAACGGCCTTTTTCTCGGCAGCGCTCGACAATCGCGACAGCCCGGCAACGGTGATGCCGCTGCCCTCGAACCGCGCGCGAAACCCCTCCAGATGTTGGCGCACCAACACCGTCGTCGGCGCGGCGATCACGACCTGCTGTCCCGACAATGCGACCAGCGCCGCCGCGCGCAAGGCAACCTCGGTCTTGCCGTAGCCGACGTCGCCGATCACGAGCCGGTCCATCGGACGTCCGCGCTCCAGATCGCTGCGCACGGCGGCAATGGCGCGCGACTGGTCCATGGTCTCGGTAAAGGGAAATGCGGCCACGATCTTTTCATAGGCGGCGGCATCGACTTCGATCGGCACGGCGGTGCGGGCCTCGCGTTCCTTCGCCAGCGCGGTCAGGCCACGCGCGCTTTCGGCGATGGTGGCTTCGATTGCTCCACGACGCTTCTCCCATGTCGAACCGTCGAGCTTGTCGAGCGTCACCGCATCGGCATCGGCCCCATAGCGCCAAATCCTGTCCGCCGCATCGACGGGGACCAGTCGCCTTGCCTCGCTGGCATATTCGAGCACGATCGCATCGCCGTCCTGACCCGGAATCGCTTCGATCCCGGTCAGCACACCGATGCCGAAATCCTCATGGACGATGACATCGCCGACCCGAAACTCGGAAATGCTGTCGAAATGACCTGTAGCGGACGCCGCAGTCTGTCCGATGATATCCGCGCGGCTGCCCAGCAAATCAGCTGCCGAAGCCACGATCATGTCGTCGATTTTGAAGCCTGCATCGGCGGGCATTTCCAGCGTCGCAATCGACCCGGCGGGCAGCGCACTTGCCGCAGCCCAGCTTTCGACCGCTTCGACATCGCAGCCGAATGTCTTGCCCAGACGAACTCGCAGGAACCGCAAATCGCGCGCGCTGCCGATCAGTACCAGCCTTCCGCCGTCCGCAAGCGCGGGCTTCACGATGCGCGTGAACGCCGCCAGCGGTGACTTTCGCTCGACGAACCGGGGCAGGGCCTCGGCACCGTCGGACCCCCAGTCGAGCATCGACCATTTACCGAGCGCCGACTGCCACGCCTTGTCGTCGACCACCGCAGCGCGCGTCCGGCCATGTCTGGCGGCATCGTTGGCCAGTGCAACGAATTGCGTCCGCCGCTTGTCCGCGCCATCCTCGATCACGACGGCGCCCGGCTCCAGATGTTCGAGCAGGTTCACCCCATCGTCGATCGGCGGCTCGTTAGCGCGTCCAACCTCTATGCCATCGAGGTCGGCGACCGATCGCTGCGACATTGGGTCATAGGACCGGATCGCGGTTATCGTCTCGCCATCGAATTCGATCCGCGCGGGCAAGCTCGCGTCGGCGGGGAAGACGTCGATCACCTCGCCGCGCACCGCGACCTCTCCGGGTTCATCGACCCGGTCGTCGGTGACATAGCCGATTTCCGCGAACTTCTCGGACAGGGCGGTCGCTTCCGCCTTGTCGCCGACGCGCAGGACCGGCGGAGCGACGCCGAACGTCTCGCGGTCTGGATAAAGCCGCGCGGTGGCTTCGGCACTCACGATACAGGCGACACGCTTGCCGCCTTCGGTTGCCCGGTACAGTCGCCGCAAAGCCGCGACCCGCGTGCCCGCATTGGCGGGAGAGGCCGGTGCGTCTTCGCCCGGCAAGGCGTCGCTCGAAGGAATGAAGACGATTTCGGCTTCGGGCGCAGCGATGCGGACCGCAGCAGCCACGGACTGCGCCTTTTGCTCGTCCGTCGCCACGTAAAACAGGTTCGCTTCAACCAGATGTTCGGCCATTTTGGCGGCTGTTCGCGCAATGTTGATCAACGAACCAAGCCCAGAAATCGTGTCATGAAAACCCTCTCCAGGGCTTCAACCCATTCACGCAACCGTCGATCCGTCGTCTGGCGAATATTTGAGGTCCGGAACGAAGTCCCGGTTCAAGCGCTTTCCATTGCCAGGATCAGGAGATCGAATGGCGAGCAGGGCACGGAAGAAATCGACGGACGTGAAGTCGGGTCTGACCGATCCGCCGTTCGATTATACCGAAGCCGAACGCCAGACGTTGCTCGATCGTGCCCGCGAACTGAAAATGGCGCGCTCGACCCATGCCTATGTTCGGGGCAATACGAAGAAGTTCTACGAATGGCTTGCGGTGTCGCCTGTTGCGAAGAAGCTGCCCGAGGGTCCGCCGGTGTGGATCTGCGGCGACTGTCATGTCGGCAACCTCGGCCCCATCGCGAGCGCGGACGGTTCGATCGACATCCAGATACGCGACCTCGACCAGACGACCATCGGTAATCCTGCGCACGACCTCATCCGGCTCGGCCTCTCGCTGGCAACCGCTGCGCGCGGGTCGGATTTGCCCGGCGTCACCACCGCGCACATGATCGAGGCGATGGTCGATGGCTATGAGCTTGCGCTGACCGAACCCGATAATGAGGATGCAACCCGCGAACCCAATGTCGTGCGCGCGATCCGCCGACGGGCGGTCAGCCGTCGCTGGCGGCAACTTGCCCGAGAGCGCATTGAGGACGTCGAGCCGGTCATCCCGCTAAGCAAGAAATTCTGGGCACTTTCCACCGACGAGCGCATCGCCCTGAAAGATTTGTTCATCGAACCTGCCGTGCAGGAAACCATCCTGAAACTGAACGCGCGCGATGATGATGACGAGGTTCGTCTGGTCGATGCCGCCTATTGGATGAAGGGGTGCAGTTCGCTCGGCACGTTGCGCTATGCGGCGCTGGTTTCGATCGGCGGGTCGCGTAAATCACCCGCCAAACATGCCCTGATCGATCTGAAGGAGGCCGTGCCCTCAGTCGCGCCGCCGTCGCCCGATGCCGACGTACCGACCGATCATGGCGAGCGTGTCGTCAGCGGGGCAAAGGCGCTCTCGCCCAATCTCGGCGAACGCATGCTGGCGTGTCATGTGCTGGGCAAGCCGATGGTGATGCGCGAACTGATGCCGCAGGATCTGAAGCTGGAATTCGAACAATTCTCCAGCACCGAGGCAACGGTATCGGCCCGCTATCTGGCGCATGTCGTCGGCAGGGCACATGCGCGGCAGATGAATGCCGAACATCGACGTGAATGGCTGGAGATACTGCGCGCCCGTCGGGGAGGCTCCATCGACGCGCCGCCTTGGTTATGGCTTGGCGTGGTCGATCTGCTTGCCAGTCACGAGGGCGGCTATCTGGAGCATTGCCGCCGCTATGCGCTAAGGGCCGCCTGAACTTTCGATAGCGCTAGCATGAGCCTATTGAAACGCCCGGCCCACAGGAAAGAGAATCTGGGATACCTGCCGCTTGCCGTCGGTCCGATCGAGTTGCACGATCACGTCGATGACCGATCGGATATAGGCGATCAGCTCAGCGCGCCGGAGGTCGGTGCCGGCCTGCGCCGCAATCATCGCAAGCTGTTCGATCGCGCCTTGCGTCGAACTGGCATGGATGGTCGAGATCGACCCGGCATGGCCTGTGTTGACGGCGCGCAGGAAACTCAATGCCTCGGCCCCGCGGATTTCACCCATGATGATCCGGTCGGGTCGCAGGCGGAGCGCGGCTTCCAGAAGGTCGGCGGCGCTGACCGTTGCTTCGCCCAGCCGCCCGCGCACCGCGATGAGACCGACGGCATTGGCATGGGTTAACTGCACTTCCGGCGTGTCCTCGATCAGCACCAGACGCTCGTTCGCGGGTGCTTCCTTGAGCAGCGCATTGAGCAAGGTGGTCTTGCCGGTGGAAGTACCGCCCGAAACAAGGATCGACTTGCGCGCCCGCACGGCTGCACCCAGAAACCCCAATATATCATCCTGCGCCAGTTGCGCCTGAAGATCGTCATCGATCGCCTGCTGGGCTTGCACCTTGCGTCCCACATTCGCAAAAGCCCCCTCCCGGTAATAGTCGGCCAGCGTCAGGTCGGGGACCGTGTGCTTGCGAATCGCCACCGCGATATGGCCACGCGTTGCCGGTGGCGCGCATATCTGGATACGTGAACCGTCCTGCAGCGATGCCGCGAGCAGCGGATGTTCGCGACTGATCCCCTGATCGCTCGCGGCCGCGACCTGTCGGGCGAGCCGCCAGAGCGCCGCGTCGTTCAGTGCAGGCGCGTCATGCCGCTCCATGCCATGATGCGTTTCGAGCCAGATCTCGCCCGGCGCGTTGATGTAAAGGTCGGTGACATCGGCCCTGGCCAAGGGCGCGAGGAGCGGGGCCAGGAAGGCATCGAGGAATACATACGTCGGTGCCGTCATTGATGCTTCACCGGACGGGGCCGACGCTGGTAAAGTCGAGATCGCGCGCCACGAAGATGCGGACGTTGACGCCCTGCGGTGTCTTGATCGTCGGCGGAATGTCGCTGCTCTTGTCGGCCTGGCTGGCCAATGTCGTCGCCTCGCTCGTGCTGCCGACGATCACGGTTGGGCCGTTGCGGCTGAGTGATGCCGACGCCGCGCTGATCCCACCGCTCAGGACGGACAGCAGGATTGCACTCCCGAAACGCTGCAGGAAATGGCGGTTGACCTTGCCAGAGACGCCGCCGCGACCGAGATCGTCGATAGCGGGCGACCCCAGCGCCACCGAAACGCCGTCCGGGCGGATCAGTCGGGTCCAGACGATGAAGATGCGGCTCGCGCCTTGCGCCACGCCCGAATTATACTGGCCGATGACGTGGCTGCCCGCAGGAATGAGCACTGCCGACCCATCGAACGAAAGGACATCGCGGCTGACGATCGCGCGCGCAAAGCCCGGCAGGTCGGAATTGATCGCGGTTTCGAGCACCGCACCGATGATCGCGCCCTGCGGAACGAGGCGGTCGAGGTGATTGAGGCGACGTGCCTCGACCACCTGAACTTCGTCGTCGGACACGCGGGTCGCAAAGCGTTCGTTGTCGGCGCGGCGGGCGTTGAGCGAGCCATCGCCTCCCGCAGCCTGCGACAATGGTCCTCCCGAACCGCCACCGGGGGATGCCGGAACAGGAGAGGGATCGCCGTTGCCCGATCCGGGCGCGCTAATACCCGGCCCCCCTACGCTCTGGCCTGCGTTCTGCGAGAGACCGGTGGCATCGCCACGTCCCGGCCCGAGATCGACGATCAGCGCCGGTGCACGCAACCGCTCCGTCGTGCGCGCCGCACGAGCCTGATCCGATCCGGGTGGGCGCGGTCGGTCGGGCATCGGAGATGCAACGAACTGCGGCATTCCGGTTCCGGGTATCGAGGCCGGGGTTACTGCGGGCAGCGCAGGGGCGAGCAAGGCGGCAGGCGCAGATGCCGCCGCGATATTGAGGCCTGGAAGATTGGCACCGCTCGCCTCGCGCGATTCGCGCCCCTGCACCATCGTCGTGAACACCCCGCCACCCAGTACGGCGAGGGTCAATACGACCGGTGCAATGCTGCGGCGCGCCCTGACGCGCGCAATCACGGGTCGATTTACGGGAGGATCGATGCTCATTTTCGGGCTTCCGTGGGCAAGTAGGTGACGGTGGCAAAGCGTTCGCCTGCGCGCAGGGTGAAGCGACCGCTGGTCTGTTGCACGATTGCGACGCGGCCCTGATTGACGACGTTGACCAGCGCTTCGTCCTTTCCGGGACCGCCTGCAAAAATCGCGGGGAGGGAAACGCCGTCGGCAAATTCAAAATAAGTCTGGCGACCGTCATCCCAGACCCGCGTCGGGAGCAGCAGGGCATCCCCCGCCTTGGCATAAGCAAAGTTCAGGCGCGGCTGGGGCGGGGCGGGCGGTTCTTGCAGGGTTTCGACGACGGCGCGCGGATAGTCGAAGCGGACGATCCACGGCGTCGAGGGTCTTCTGGGGGCGGTGGCCAGCGCAAACGCATATTGCCGCTGGTTGGTTATGACCGTCATGTTGGTGCTCGCCTTTGCCGTCAGCGGTTTCAGGAACAGCATCTTGGCGCGCTTGTTCGGGGTAACTTGCCACGCGAGCGAGTCACCGATCGACACGTTTTCGATGCGCTCGTCGGGAGCGAATTCAAGCGTGATCTGCCAGCCAATCGCCCCCGTCAGCCGTACCACGTCGTCCGGATTGTAGAAGACGTGCTGGATATGCCGATCGATGCCGCGCGATTGCGGGGCGCTGTTCGCCGACAGCAGGACCAGCGCTACGGATAGCAGAACGCGCCTCATGGCGTCAGTCCCTCGGCATCGCGGCGATAGCGGGTGACCTGAAAACCGAGCGGGTTGTCGAACCTGTCCTCAAGCCGAAGCGGGCGGCCGGAGAATCCGAACGACACGGCAGCGGCGTAAGCCTGGTTCGAAACCACACCCCCGTTCGCCGCCGATCTGGCCGCATCGAAACGGACAAGCGCGGTGTTTGGGCCAAGCAGCGAAACCGACTTGATCTTGATTGCAACCATATCGCCGCGCGTCAGTGTGCGCAGGGGGCTGGCGGGGTTGGTGGCCGCCATCGCCGCGACATAGGCCGCGCGGACGTCGGGCGCAGACAGCATCTGGACGCGGCGGTAGTTCAGCGCGAGATCGGTCGCATCGAATGTCTCGCGGGCGCGAACATAATTGGCCAGTTCGGCCTCTATGACCGCTTCGTTCTGCGTGAGTCGCCCGCCGCTCAGTTTCGTTGCCACCTCGACCGCGCCGGTCTGACGATCGACCGTCACGACATAGGGTTCGACCGTCTTCAGCGGCAGCAGCACGGCGACCGTCAGCGCCAGAAGGAACGCGATGGTGGTGGCGATACCGGCGATGGTCCACGCTATCCGTCGCGCGCGGCGGTCCGAAGCGACACGGTCATCGGCCCAGCTCGTGGCGGCGGCATAATAGGTTTCGTGATCGGTCATGCGTCTCTTCGTGCAGCGGAGCGGGAAGCGCGGGGGAGTATCGTTCTTTGAGGCCGCGATGCCGCAGGTGATCTGGCGGGGGCGGGGCCTGTGCTGGAACCGCCGCTATCGCGAATGATGGATTGTCGGCTGGCGAAGCGACCTACGACATTGCCGCCGCTGACGATTGCGGCATCACGACGCGAGGCGCTTTCCAGCGCCCGCGCAATCGATGGCAGGACGACCGGGCCGCCGGGCATGGGGAGCAGACGGACGCTGGCTGATGACAGGGGCACGACGGGCGCTCCCTCGTCATGTGTTTCGCCGCCGATCGCACGGGGCAATCGCAGGCCGCGCGCCATAATTCCCATGGCCCTTGCCGCTGCGGCGACGGCGACTGTGAAGACGATCACGACAAGGCCGATCGGCGTTACCGCGTTCTGGTCGAATACGCCCGCAGCCAGTTGCGCCACCATGCGAGCGATCATCGGCGCGAGGATCGAAAGCTCGACGGACAGGAGGATCAGGACTGCAAGGGGTATGAGCGCCGCTGCGATCATCGCACGCAACCAGCCCTCGACAAGCCCGCGCGTCGCATCGAACAGAAAGAACCCGGCCACTGCGGGGGTTATCGCCAGCAGGAGCGCCAGCACGAGGCGCGCCACAACAAGCAAACCGATCGACGACACCAGCAGCAGGAAGCCCGCCACGTTGAGCGTCATCGCTGCCGTGGGCGGTCCGCCGACCAACGGCGATGCGATGCCTGCACGCATCCGCCAGCCCGTGCCAGCCGCTTCAAGCTGATCGAGCGTGGGTTGAAGCGTCGACAATGGTTCGGGCGCGCCGATCGCGGTCATCAGGTCGCCCGCGATCCGCGTCGGTGCGCGGGCCAGCGTGTCGTATCCGATGGTCTGCCAGCTTTCCCACGATCCGGCGAGCAGCAGCACCACGCCGATGCGATTGACCAGTCCGACCGTGCTGCCGAGCGACAGCCCTCGTCCGAGTAACAGCCGGTAGCCGAAGAACGCGACCGCAATCACCAGCAGCCCCGTCAGCGCGTTCGCGGCCGCACCGCCACTGGCAGAGAGCGCGGCATATCCGCGTTCCACCAGCCCGAACGCCTGACAATCGACGTCGGCGAGCAACGATGCTCCGAGGCCGGCCGTGGCGGGGGCGGCGCAAAGTTCGACCATCAGGCGGCATCCAGCAGGATTGGGAGCCAGGCGTCGGGATCGTCACCAACCTCGCCGCGAATACGATCCAGCAGCCTTACGGTGCGTTCGCGCCCCGACAATATCGTGAGTAATTCCGGCTCGGACGCCAGATTCAGTCGGACGACGACGCTATCGGTGCCATGCTTGATCAGGAAGGCGCGGGCGGTTTCCGGCATTGATCGCACGATGTCATATTCATGCTGGGTCAGGCCGAACCCGCCCATATAGTCGCTGGCCTGCGCACTGGCATTGGCCATGAATATTTGCGTGCCCGCCTGCTCGATGATGGCGCTGGCGATCTGGCTTTGCAGCGCGTCGGACGCCGACTGGGTCGCGAATCCGACGATGCCGCCACGCTTGCGGATCGTCTTTTCCCAGTCGCGAATGCGGGCGACGAATACTTCGTCGTCGAGCGCCTTCCAGCCTTCATCAACGACGATGATCGTCGGGCGACCGTCCAGCCGCTCCTCGACGCGGTGGAACAGGTAAAGCATCGTCGGTGCGCGCGCCATCGGCTGATCCAGGATCGCGGTCATGTCGAAACCGAGCGTTGCCGACTCCATGTCCAGACGATCTTCGGCATTGTCGAACAGCCAGGCGAACTCACCATCCGAATGCCAGGGACCAAGCCGCGCGGCAAGGTCGCTCGCCGATGCGCGCCCACGCCCGCGAAACAGGTCGACGACGTGGCGCAGGCGACGCAATTCGGGCGGCCCGGTCATCGCGGCATCGACCGCCTCGACGATCCAGCTATTTTCCTCGACGGTGAGTTCGGGACCGCTGCCGCTCACCAGCTTGGCCAGCCATTCGGACAGGAACCGCCGATTGCCCGGCGTGTCGGGGAGCATCAGCGGGTTCATCCGCGTCGGCTCGCCGGGTCGCAGTGCATCATAGGAGCCGCCAATCGCGCGCAGGAAAATCTCCGCTCCGCGATCCTTGTCGAAAAAAACGATGCGGGGATCGAACCGCCGCGCCTGTGCTAGCAGGAATCCGAGCACCACCGTCTTGCCGGTTCCCGATGGACCGATCACCGTAAAATTCCCAAGATCGCCCCGGTGGAAATTGAAGAAATACGGCCCCGCCGCCGTCGTTTCGAACAGGGTAACGGCGTCGCCCCAGTGGTTGCCCACCGCGCTGCCGACCGGAAAGTTGTGGGCGCTCGCAAAGCCTGCGAAATTGGCGGACGAAATCAGCGCGCGCCGTGCGATATAGTCGAAATTACCTGGAAACTGAGCCCAGAAGGCGGCTTCGAGGCCCAATTCCTCACGGACGACGGCAAAGCCCGATTCGGCCAGCGCCGCCTGAACTTCGCCCGTTGCCACATCGAGCGCGGCGGGGGTGTCGGCGCGGACCATGATCGAGAGATGATGTTCCCCGAATACGGAACGACCGGCAGCAACGTCATCCTGTGCCGCGGCCAGTTCGGTGCGCAGCGAAACCGCCGCATCGTCGGCGGATCGCATACGCCGCAGCGCGAGGTTCATCCGATCGAGGGCCGGACCCCGATCGACCATCGCGAAACTCTGCGTGACCTGCATGGCAAAGGGCAGGCGATAGACGTCGTCGAGCATCCCTGCCGAGGTCGAGGCCGGATAATCCTTCGCCGACAGGATGGCCGCGAACTCGGCGGGTTCACCATCGACCGCGCCGAATTCGATCGTGTCGGCACCAAAGCCGATCCGGCGACGCGGCACGGCGTCGGCAAGCGGGCCGAGGGGGAGCAACATCGGTGTCACCGTCCCGTTGAACAATGTCGTCAGGAACTCGAGCGATTCCGATGCCAGCCCCTTGGCCGCATCATAGGCATTCAACAGCCGGGGGCCGTATGGCTCGAGCGCAGCCATCAGACCTTCGCGGGCCTGTGCCAATTGGCGAAGGTCGGCCACATGGCCATCCCCCTGATCGCGATCGCCGCCTGCAAGTCCGAACAGCCGGTCGGCCCAACCGGCCCGCCCGCGCAAAGGACGGATGATGATCGTCAGGTACAGATCGTTTACGTAGAGCCGTCGCGCGTCGAGGCGATCGGCCCACGACTTATCGAGCGCCTCCGAAAAGGGATCGCCGAACTTTCCATCGAGCCGTGGCGCGACGGGGCGGCGGACGACGTGATGGACGAAGGCAAAACGCGAGGACGCAACCGACTGGAACATGGCGTCGCGCATCGCCAGCCGCGCATCGAGGTCGGCCCGCGCGATGGTCTCGAACGGCAGCCCGTCGAGGCGCATCGTCTGCATGATATGACCCTGCCGCGTCAGGATACTATGATCGTCGATCTGCGCCAGATACGGCAGGTGCGTACCCGCCGAAACCTCTCGCAACGCGGCTCGATTACGGACGGTAAACATTCGCGCCCCAAAGCCGGTAATTCGCAACGCGCGGCGTGCGTCGCAAACGTGTCATCCACAGTGCCATGATGTGCGGATCGCGCAAATGGGCCGCATATCCGATTGCGTGAATGATGAGGGCAGGCACGATCGCCAGCAAGCTCTTGAACACAAGGAACATTTCGACCGCCAATATGCCGTTCAGGACGAAGAACGGATAGGTCACGCCTGCAACCATCTGCGGTCGGGCCAGCGCGCGAAAAAGCGGGTCGGCCACCGTCAGCCTCCACCCGCTGCGGAACGAATTCCACCGACGATCGA
Organism: Sphingomonadales bacterium; assembly: GCA_028289885.1. Lineage (GTDB taxonomy): Bacteria > Pseudomonadota > Alphaproteobacteria > Sphingomonadales > Sphingomonadaceae > Sphingomonas_O. Next base: position 8,701 of record JAQGKX010000203.1, on the reverse strand, counting down.
TGCCGCACCGAACAGGATGAACAGGCCCAGCACGACCGTTGCCCCATAGCGCCAGTTTATCCGCCCGGTCAGCATCATGAAGCCGACTGCCGCGACGGCAATGACGGCAACTGCGGTGGCCACATTGCCGAGAAGCGTTCCCTGAAGCCAGTCCACCGCCGCCACGATCGGACCCGACCCCGCCGGATCGGGAGCCGCATATTGAGCAAGCGCAGGCTGTGCGGTCATGGTTGCGACCACGAGTGTCGAGAAGAAAAGCAAGCCTTTGCGCATCATTGGTCGGGCACCTCGATCAGGAAAGTGTTGAGCTTCGGCGCGCGCGTTGCGACCGGCGAGCCATGGACCGGAGCATTGCCAAGCCAGCGACGCGTAACCGACGTCACATAGGCCTGGGTTTCGCGATAAGGCGGTATCCCACCCCAGCGCACGATCGCCCCGGGTCCGGCATTATAGGCGGCAAGCCCAAGCGGGACGCTTTGAAAACGCCCGATCTGCTGGGCCAGATATGCCGCCCCGCCTGCGATGTTCGATTCCGGGTCCATGGGATCGACGCCGAGCGCCGCCGCTGTCCCCGGCATCAACTGCATCACGCCGCGAGCGCCTTTGGGACTGACGGCATCTGAACGACCCCGTGATTCTGTCCAGGCAACCGCGCGCAACAGACGTGGGTCCAGGCCGTTGCGGGCGGCTGACCGCTCAAAGGCGTCGGGTGATGCATCGAGAGTGGTTGCCGCCGTCATCGTCACGCGCGTGGGGCCATCGAACGTTCTGGCCGTGCCATCGTCACCAATCTCGATAACCTGCGCGTGAACCGGTTGCGACACGATCGACATACCCAGCGCGCGTATCGCCATCAGGCCGAACAGTGCGCCACGGCTTCTCCCAAACCCGATGACTGCCATAATCACTCCGTCTGGCCGGAGATATAAGCCGGCCTCCGCGTTTGCGGTAGCATTGCGACAAACAGGGCGTCTGCCAAAAGCCGGTTTGCCATGATTTTCGGACCAATCCCGCAATCTTGGACGACCAACGCACGTGTTTGCAAAAAGACCAATGCGTGTAAACGCGATTACAAAATCGCGGCCTTCATCGCCAGCGAGATCGGGTCCTGCACAAAAATCCTGGAAGGACCAGTGCTCTCAGCCCGGTTGGAGGTCAGACGGCTCTGGCTGTCGCTACAATGCGCACCGCGTCCGCAACATTCCGCGCTCCCAGCTTGGCCAGGACACGGGAGCGATGCACCTCTACTGTCCTTGGGCTGCCATGAAAGGTGCGCGCAATTTCCTTGCTGGTGTCGCCTGCCACGATGCGGTCGAGAACTTCTCGTTCCCGCGGGGTGAGATGCCTTAGTCTTTCCCGAACCGCATCCAGTTCCGGAGCGTCTTCATGCATTTCCAGAGCAAGCTTGACGCTTGCTATCAGCGCTTCCAGTTCAATGGGCTTGGCAAAAAAGTCGACCGCGCCATGTTTGAGCGCCGCCACCGCCAACGGAATATCGCCGCTTCTGGCAACCAGAATTATAGGGAGATCGGGCCTTCGCCTCGTCAACTTATCCTGGGTGATGAGGGGGTCGAAGTCCGTAAGCCGCGCTTCCATCACGACACAGCCGACCGGCAACTTATCCACGACGTTCAAAAAGGCTTTTACAGACCAATATTGTCTGGTCTGTATGCCATGGTTTGGCAGCAGATCCGCCAGGCTAAGGAAGAGCGATGAGTCATCGTCAATGACGTAGACCCAATTGCACTGTTTGCCCGGTTCAAACATGATCACGTGCCAATAATAATATCAGCGGAGACCCGGGATGACGTGCGGAGCCATCAGCAAGCGGAGTTGACCCGCTTGATTGAAAGCAGAATCCTTTGTCATCGTTTACGCGCAGGATTGACGTCCCCCCAAGTGACGCGGCCTCCGTCATGCCACTCATCCTCTCTCTTTTCTTCTCGGCTCTTAGTCGACCGACTTTTCACGTTAGCACGATCTGGTCCAATTAACCTATAAGTGGTTCTACCTAGGCGTTATTACGCACTTCACCCGGACTTAGGCAGATGGAATGATGAACGCGACATTAATAACCGAGTCGGCAGAATCAGGCAAGCCCAAGCAGGCATGTCGCAAAAAATGGGGATCACGATGTCAGCGAGCGGACTTTTATATGGTCAATCCGAAGACTCTTTGTCGGTCTGGGCCACTCGTGATTTACGAGCGCGACTGGTCCTTGACGACAAGCTGATTATCACCTGGCAAAACCCTGCGGCTTCGCGCTTTTTCGATGAGGTATCGGGTGGTTTCGCTATCAGCAGCCAAAGGATCAGATTTGAAGACAGCGATCTGAGCCATTATTTCGGCAGGTTCGTGCGGTCATCCAAGGCACAGATATCGACATTGTGCATGCCGTCCAAAAGCGGCGACTATATTCTCTGCACGGCAATTTTCTTGCGCAACAGTGGGTCATCGAGGGAAACCGGTATCACTTTGCGGCGCGCCAGCGAAACCTGCTCGATGGGTGCGGCCAATCTGCAAGCCGCCTTTGGATTCACGCCGAGCGAACGTCAGGTCGTGGAAAGACTTTTTGCTGGTCAGACCGCCGAGCAGACAGGGAACCGCATGCAATTATCCGTTGGCACGGTCCGAGCCCATATTCGGCACATTTATGAGAAACTGGATGTATCCTCGCGCGAAGGCCTCTTTAACAAATTGATGCCGTTTATGCTTTTGACATAATGAGCGCTGCGGTCGTCGAGGCTGCAGACCTATAATCCGCTGATCATTATCGTGAGGATATCGCCGTAGCGCCCGGCCCGCCGTGGACCAACCAGGCCCAGCGTCAGGTCAAAAGGCAGTGCAGTTCCCGCCATCGTCCGTGGAGGCGCCATCTCGCGCTGCCAATGCTGTGACAGATCTACAGTCTCTCCCGCCAATTCGGTCTCATACGGTATTCCGTCGCCACCCTGTTCGGGATCGAGGAGCTTCAATTGCCCACGGTTCTGTGAATCGATTGACAGCATGGCCCTGGTGTTTGCGCGGATTTGAAGAAAGACGTGGCGAACTTTTCCCGTTTCCATGACGCCGAAATCGACCTCGCTGACGGTGCCTGATGATCCAAAGGTACCCGTTGCCCCAGCGATGTTCATCTGCGCGCGCGGGGGAGATGCAAGCATGATCGTGAGCGGGACTTCGTTCATGCTGCTGACTGTATCGGCCGCGCGCAGTTCGAGAGAAAGCTGTTCGGGATGTACGCCGGCTTGCACCACGCCACCCATGGCGACATCGAAGCGCAAGGTGACGCGCGTTCTGGCCGCGCTGCTGACCTGAACAGACCATAGGCCGGCTCCCTTTTGAATCACGCCGCCACCAGCCGTGTCTGCAGTTGCTTTCACATGAACATCGGTATCCCCGATGGTAAAATCATCGGCTGCAATATGGTCCGCCTTCACCAGGGCAAGGTCGACTACACATGTTTCCGATGAGGTGCTGGAAAGTTCGAATGAAGCAATTGCCTGTCGATTGGTGAAGTCGAACGCATCATATTGAATTTGAACGGTGGCTGGCGCGGTGACGATCGTGGCCTGGCACGACAGGGCGGGGTGTGCCCAAAGAGCCATTGCGAAGGCTGCGTGGATCGCGAGCCGCCTAAGGCTGGAGGTGCAAGGTGCCAACATCGGTCATGCCTTCCTTGTTCAGAGGTATCGTGAAATCTGCATGTCCCCCCGGCGTGTTGAGACGATATCTTCCGGGAGCGAGTCGATCCGCGACAAAACGTCCTGCGCGATTGGTGAAGAAACTCCGCGGTGCCGCAGCTTTTTTAGGCGGCGAGTCCACGGAATCCACGGTCCCGGCGGCGAGAGCAAGGGGACCTTTTGCATCGACGAGATAGCCGACCGCTATGTGTGACGCGTCGCTGCCGATCATGAATTTATATCCATTCCCGTACCCCGGGAACACATTTATGCTACCCTCGCCCAGGTCGTAGCCCAAGGGAAGGGGGTCGACCTTGAGCTCACGGCGGGTGATGCCATAGGCGCGGTCGATCGGGACAAGCGCGGGTCCGAAAAATCCGGAACGGGCGATTACCCGGTCGCCTGAAACGACAAGCGCTTGTGCATTCCCAAGGCTGGCATGAACAGGGGCGATCACAAAACCTTCAAGTGCGGCACGACCGATGGCGAACCGCCCCGAGGTAAAGCCCACGAATGTCCTCAGATTCCAGTCGGATGCGACGGATGTCGTCCCATTGAGGCCGCGCGTTTCGAGGCGATTGTGACTGACGACGGCATCGAACCGATTGTTGATATAGGCAACGCGCCCCGTAATCGTCTGAGTATCGCGATCGTCGGTCAGGCGAGCCTCGCCGCTTATGTCGTCCAGCATACCATTGCTGACGCGACTGAATTCCAGTTCCTTGCGGTCTCTGGCGCTGTCGAAGCGCCCGTTCAGGAAATAACGGCTTCCAAGGCGGAGTGAGAGACCGATTGCCCCGCGTGTGTCGGTGGGCCGACCATCGTTGGACGTGGAGCGTGATCCTGAACAATTGATGCTGACGCGTCCGAAGCTTCGTCCAACCGATGCGTCCAGCCGATTTATGGTTGCACTGGGGTCACGGTACCGGGTCTGCGTGAAGCCAAGTCCCAGACTAATTCCCGGCGGTGCTTGCCATTGCACCAGCACGGTGCTCTGCATCGCCTGCTGATTTGACAGCGCGGGCGAGAATGCATCGGCAAAACGCGCGCTCCGATAGGTGCTGACAAAATTCAGGCGCAGGTCATTCTTGGTGAGCAAGGAAAATTCGCCCCGATATTCCAGCGATGCCGCCACGCCAAAGCCTTGCCCAAGGCCTCGCTTGCTGACCGCCCCCTCCAACTGGAAAAACCCGATCGGAGTGCCAAAGATAACCGCCCCACCTGCCTGCACCGCGCGGCTGGAGGCCTGAGCATTCAGGCCAGCAGTGAGGTTATCGTTTATGCCCCGATAGACATAAGCCGTCGCAGCGGGGGATCTGGCGTAGTGGAGGTTGTGCGTCTCACGCAGCCCTATCGCGCCCCCGAATTCGGTTACTCCGGGAGTCAGCAGATCTGCCGTGCTGAAAATTGCGAAATCGACCACCTCGCGGCGGCCACCGATGTCATCGACAACGAGCCGTACCCGGTTCGATCCGGCAGCCAGTGGAAAGTCGCTGATATTATACCGGCCGGGCGTGAGGCGTACGGTCTGCACACGCAAGTCATTGACGAAGACATCGACGTTTGCGTCCCGGTCCAGCTGGAATTCCTGTTTTCCAACCGGGCGAACATTTTGAAACGGCCTGATGGTCGTGAACGCCCGCTCGATTCCGAAACCCAGGATGCGACCCGATCCCTGAAACGATGCTGCGGTCGGGGTGAATTCGCCGAGAGTGGCGCGCAACGCTGGTTCGAAAAAGTCCCGCGTTGCCCGAAATTCACGTCGTTCCCATGATCGGCCGTTATAGGTCGCTCCGCCTGTGAGAGTTACCCCTTCGAACCCGCCGAAATTTATAATGGCGTTGAAGTCCGCCTGAATTGGCTGGAATCCGCCTCCCTCACCGTGAACGAAGCGCTGGGTGGCTGCAATGTTGACACCCGCTGCAAAATTCGACGGCGCATCAAATGCTCTTGGATCCGGAACTGCCGAGCGCTCGGTCAAGATCACAGGTGAGGCAACAGAGCCATCCAGCGGAACTTTTGCCAAGACGCTCAGGGACAGGCTGTCGAATTCAAGGGACAAACCGTCGAACTGCAAGTCCTTGAAATCGACATGGTCGCGGCCGGCGATACGCGCCAGAATTTCGGCCTTGAGCTTTGCAGTCACGATCGGGCCAAGGAGTTCGATCAGTCGGCGGGCATCGATCTCGCCCTCGCCAGCGGCATCGACAGCCACACTGATCGTACCCAGAAAGCGCCCGTTGATCAGAAGCGATGACTCCAGCGGGGTTCTGGCTGGCCGTAACCCGGCGCTGTTCACGATAGGGGCACTTGCTACGACGGAGAGGGCAATCTCTTCGGGCGCTCCCTGCGCGAAGGCGGGTCGATGCCCCAGAACGATCGCGATCGCCATCCACCCGATAGATCGGGTATGCATGAAGTTGCCATTCAAATACACGATCAGTGCAGAATAATGACTGGCTTTATTGCCCCCGACAGGCTGGCAATATCCTTTGCCGCTACAGTGACCTGGCGGCTCTGTTTGGGCATTAAAGCGGAGAATTTGCCAAGGTCGATATGGGAGGAATCGACCGTTACGCTTTTTCCCGCCGTATCCGTTAGCGTCAGCTTAGTGTCGTTGAGTACGGCGATGCCGCTGCCGCTGTTCACAAACACCAACTTCAGGTCGCCGGACGGGGCTCGCTCTGCCGATGAAACCGACAAGATCGGTAACGCGGTGGGGGGTGCCACGATTATATGGGACAGGAAGTTGAAACTTACCTTTACGGTGGTCGATCCACCTTCCTTGCCGACGGCTCCCGAGTTGAAATCAATGGGAAGCTGAGCCACGCGAACACCGTACATGCGGGCATCGATCAAGGCGGGATCGCCAATATATCGAACCTGAACGGTTTGCTCCTTGCCTGGACCGATCAATGTCTGATCCGGATAGACCATCAGGTCTTTCGTCTCGTCGGTCCGCGTAGGCGTTCCGGCCTCGTCCACCGTCGCACGAAACGCGATGAGTTCGAGCGTGATCGGCACTGCTCCCGAATTTTTGACTGATAATGTCAGCCGCGCGCCGCTTCCGGAGGGAGCGATCGTCGCCAGCATCGGCTGGACCTGATACCCCTGAGCATAGGCGCTTGTGGTGGCGAGAAGCCCACCAACAAGTAAAGTTTTTAAGTTTTGGACAGCTTTCATGACAACCCCTTGAAAGAAACTGTAAATTCAGGCGACGCGAGGGATCGCCATTTCTGACGATCCCTGCCTTCGATCCGGGGGTTGGTTCAGACCGAAGATGCCGTGAAGGTGAACACCTCTGTATATGTGCCTGCGGGCGCTGCATTGGCGGGGAAGTTACCCGATCCTGCGGCCTGCGCTTCACCGGCGTCGTTGACGTTGACGTTCAGCCACAGTTGCAGGGGGATGCCGTTCGCGATCGGCTGGCTGTATCCATTGTGTTGGCGCGTGAAGAACAGGTTGTTCTCGCCTCCGATGGGATTGGTGTCATGCTCGGCGATCGCGAAGGCTGGATCACTGGGCGAGCGCATTTCAAGACCATAGTTGATGCGATTGGTGCCGCTGAGCAGATCACCATTGGCGACTGTGGTGACAAGCCGGGTATTGTTGCCGTTGCACGACAGACGCAGGTTTGCGATCTGCTGCGTATCGACCATCGCGACAGAAGCGGTGCCGCTGGAAACATTGGTCAGGTTAACGTTGCAATAAGGTGCGACTACGCCCGACACGTTCAATGTTTCTGCCGATGCTGGCGCAATCAGACCAACAGCCATTACTGCTGAGGCAAGAAGAATTACACGTTTCATCATGATTTCCTTACAAGTTGATCGCCCGAAAGGTCCGGGGCCCCACGATAAAGCTTCCGTGTGAGAAGCATGTCGTTGAGCTACATTAAGCGGACGACGAGCAAGCAAAACTGCAATGTTGAGTAAGCCAAAATACGTACTGAGGGGTCGTTGTTCATTACGACACAGCCTGCTGGTACCTTGATCTGCTCTGGAGGATCGCGCAGTCGTTCGGCGCGCGACTAAGGGGCGTACTGGGCGGGTGATGCCGGGATGGCGCGGAGCGGCTTTATTTGCCTTCACGCAAGGTCGTGACGAGCATGAGCGTAGCCGAGCGGCAGGTAAGCAGTGGAGCGGGTGAAGGGAATCGAACCCTCGTCGTAAGCATGGGAAGCTTCTGCTCTGCCATTGAGCTACACCCGCACGGTATCTGTAACCGGCGTCCGCAAGGGCAAGTGCCACACGGATGCGCGCCTGGTCAATGTCGGATTATATATATTGCAAACAAGAAAACGGCCCCCTGCTCGCATGGAGCAGGAGGCCGGTTCGTAGCTTGCAAAGAAAGTAAGGCTTAACGCTTCGAGAACTGGAAGCTCTTGCGCGCCTTGGCCTTACCGTACTTCTTACGCTCGACGGTGCGGCTATCGCGGGTCAGGAACCCGGCGGCCTTTACCGGCGCACGAAGGATTGGTTCGTACTTGGTCAGCGCCTGCGAGATACCGTGCTTTACAGCGCCGGCCTGTCCCGAAAGTCCGCCGCCCTTCACGGTTGCGATCACGTCATAGCTGCCGACGCGATCCGAAACTTCGAATGCCTGGCTGATGACGAGACGCAGCGTGGGACGTGCGAAATACACTTCCTGGTCGCGACCGTTGACGGTGATCTTGCCGCTGCCGGGCTTGATCCAGACGCGTGCAACGGCGTCCTTGCGTCGACCGGTTGCATAGGCACGACCCTGAGCATCGATGATCTGTTCGCGGAGCGGCATTGGCTCGCGGACAGGTTCGTTGCTGATCGGTGCCATATAGTCGGTGGTTTCCGAAGCCGGGGCGTTCGCCGCAACTTCAGGAGCGACAGGAACAGGAGCACCGGTCAGGGCAGCCAGATCGGCCAGCGATTGACGGTTATCGGACATTATGCGCCCACCTTGTTCTTGCGGTTCATCGAACCGATGTCGAGGATCTGAGGATCCTGCGCCGTGTGTGGATGTTCCGAACCCTTGAAGATACGCAG
>JAQGKX010000188.1 GCA_028289885.1 Sphingomonadales bacterium | reverse complement strand
GATTCTATCCACAGCTATCGTGGGCGGGGTGCTTGCGCGCTCGGCGACTCCGCGTCACCCGTACGGACATGAGAGTGACCACCATCGACGAAGACGCCAACAGCAACGAGCCGATCGAGATGCTCGAGGCGTGGTTCGATGCGCACGGCTGGACGAACGAGCGCGTTGGCGACGAGGAGATCGTCGCGTCGACCGCAGGCGCATGGGGCAGCTATGAATTGCGCGGCGTCTGGCGCAACGACGATTCGGTGCTGCAGTTCCTGGCGTTTCCGGACATAAAGGTCGTCGATCATCAGGCATCGGCGATCTATGAGACGATCGGCCTTATCAACGAACAGTTGTGGATCGGGCATTTTGAATATTGGGCGAGCAACGGGACATTGTTGTTCCGTCATGCGGCGCTGCTGGCCGATGATGGTGCGCTGTCGCTCGACCAGGCGGAAACGCTGATTGAGACCGCGGTTGACGAGATCGACCGATTCTACCCGGTGTTTCAATTTGTCCTTTGGGGTGGCAAAACACCGAAGGATGCAATCGCGGCGGCAATGGTCGAGACGCGTGGCGAGGCATGAGCGGGGCCGGTGATGGAGCGATCTGGCTGATCGGTTGCGGCCATATGGCGGGTGCGATGTTGACGCGCTGGTTGGCGACCGGGCTCGATCCCAGACGCATCACCGTTATACGCCCCAGCGGAAAGCCGGTCGCCGACGGCGTGCGTGTCCTGAGGACCGTCCCCGACGAACCGGCTCCGCAGGTATTGCTGCTGGGTTTCAAGCCGCATCAGCTGGCCGACGTCGCCGCCAGCCTTTCCAGCGCGAGCGTGAACGCGACAATAGTTTCGATTCTTGCGGGCACCGATGCCGCCACATTGCAGCGCTATTTTCCGCAGGCGGGGTCCATAATCCGCGTCCTGCCCAACCTTCCGGTCGCAATCGGAAAGGGTGTTGTTGCGATGTACGGCAAACAGGGCACTGCGATCGACACATTGATGACCCCGTTCGGCCTCGTCGAGTGGGTGACGAACGAAGGCGATTTCGACGCGGTTACGGCACTTGCCGGTTCGGGACCGGCGTTCCTGTACCGGTTCATCGACGCGCTGGCACAGGCCGGGGCTGCGACGGGGCTTCCACTCGATCAGGCACAGCGGCTGGCTTTGGCGACGGTGGAGGGGGCGGCGTTGTTGGCGGCAGCCTCGGATCTCTCTCCCGCCGATCTCGCTGAGCGTGTTGCCAGCAAGGGGGGATCGACCCGCAAGGGCCTCGACGTTCTCGATGCCGACGATGCGCTTGTTGGTTTGCTAACCGACACGCTAGCGGCTGCCACGGCACGCAATGCCGAAATGGGAGCCGCTAACCGCGCCGGTTGAGTTCGTTCATCAACAGGCGGTCCTCGGGCGGGATCAGTCCCTCCAGCACTTGCCAGAACCCCGTGACCGCGTGTTGACCGGCGTGGGCGTAGGCGGCCCCCAGACGTTCTTTCATCGATTCGAACAGCTTGGCCTCCAGCGTCGCTCCCGATTCACTCAGCCGCAGCAGCTTTTGCCGGCGGTCGTCACGCCCCTGCCGCGTCTCGATAAACCCGCGCTCCGTCAATTCGCCGAGCACGCGACCGAGCGACTGCTTCGTCACAAGCAACATCCGCAGCAATTCGCCAACCGTCAGGCCCGGATGACGAGAGATAAAGTACAGGGCGCGGTGGTGCGCGCGGCCAAGCCCTTGCTCGATCAGCTGTTCGTCGATCGCGCGGGTCATACGACTGTAGCCGAAGAACAAAAGCTCCCCTCCACGTCGTATTTCGGCGTCGCGCAGAAAGAGCGGAGATGCTCCGAGAGACGTGGATGCCGTGGAAGAGGGGGAAGTTTGGCCAGCCATGTTGACCCTTTTTGCCAGCGGGGATACGAAATCGCAAACGATTACTCGAGGACATGAAGATGGATGGCGGCGACACTCTGGAGTTCAGGACCGAGACTCACGCCTCGCCCGTCAGTCATGCCGATCGCGACGTGCTGCTGGTCGATCCCGGTTTCGGCCGTGTCTTCACCGACCATATGGCGGTCATCCGGTTTTCGCGCGAAAACGGCTGGCACGAAGCAAGGATCACCGCCCGCGCGCCAATCCCGATGGACCCCGCCACGGCAGTCCTGCATTACGCGCAAGAGATATTCGAGGGCATGAAGGCGTATCGGATGGCGGATGGCAGTGCCGCTCTGTTCCGGGCCGATGCCAACGCGCGCCGGTTTGCGCAGTCGGCGGAGCGCATGGCGATGCCGCCATTGCCCGAAAGTATCTTCCTCGATTCAGTGCGCAAGCTGGTTTCCATCGACCGTGACTGGATTCCGCATGGTGAGGGCGGTGCGCTCTATTTGCGACCGTTCATGTTCGCGAGCGAGGTTTTCCTTGGCGTGCGCCCGGCCAACGAATATCTGTTCATCGTCATCGCATCGCCCGTCGGTGCGTATTTCAAGGGTGGCCCGAAAGCGATTTCCCTTGGCGTATCGCGGCACTTCACCCGCGCGGCACCCGGCGGGACAGGCGCGGCGAAATGCGGCGGCAACTATGCATCGAGCCTGATCGCGCAGGCCGAAGCCGTACGACAGGGCTGCGATCAGGTGGTCTTCCTTGATGCTGCAGAACATCGGTGGGTCGAGGAACTCGGCGGCATGAATACGTTCTTTGTGTTCGATGACGGGTCGATTTCGACTCCACCGCTGGAGGGAACGATCCTGCCCGGCATCACGCGCGAATCGATCATCCGGCTGGCACGGGACGAAGGGATCACGGTCAGGGAGGAGCGCTATTCGATAGACCAGTGGCGCGCCGATGCGGAAAGCGGACATTTGCGCGAGGCCTTCGCCTGCGGGACTGCTGCTGTAGTGACGTCGATCGGGACCGTGAACGACGACGGAAATGTCTTCACGATCGGAAGCGGCGGTCCCGGCCAGTTGACCGAGCGCCTCCGCAATCGGCTTGTGGATATCCAGCGCGGTGTGGCTTCCGATCCTCATGATTGGGTCGAACGCCTTTTCTGATCGGGTATGTGAATTCGATGGAGCAACCCCTTTCCACCGGCATCCACCCCGGTTAAGGGCGCTGTGCTGTTGGGGCGTCGCCAAGTGGTAAGGCAGCGGCTTTTGATGCCGCCATTCGTAGGTTCGAATCCTGCCGCCCCAGCCAGCCGAATCCTTTGCCATTCCAGCTCAGCGGTCTTTCACGGTTTCCATCGCAACAAATGTTGATGTGCTCGCCACGTGCGGGAGACTTGAAATCTTTTCACCCAGGACAATGCGATAACGTCGAATATCGGCAGTGCGAACCTTCAACAGATAATCGAAACTGCTGGCAATCATATGGCATTCTTCCACTTCGGGAATTCGGCGTACGCTTGCGTTGAACTCCTCAAGGGCGCTCTCGCGCGTGTCCGACAATTTCACCTCGGTAAACGCGACATGATCGAGACCGAGTTTCGCCGGATTGGTGATCGCCTGGAATCCCGTGATCACCTTGGTTTCGACGAGGCGGCGGAGCCGGACCTGACATGGCGTCTTCGACAAGCCGACCTTACGCGCAAGGTCGGTGACGGTGATGCGTCCATCGTCCACCAACACGGCAAGGATCTTGCGATCGAAACTATCCAGTTCGACCTCGGAATGTCTTATTTCCATGAACTTGGCCCTCAAAACTGCAATAATGAAGTCTAATCGCGGTGTTGATAGCCTTTATCAAGGCGGATCGACAACGGGATTTCGGATATGCTGTCGACATGACCATAGAGCCTCCATTCTCGAATTTTGCCCCGCCCATCCAGCAGCAATCCGCAAGTCGTCGGGCAATCACGGCGGCTTATCGTCGGAACGAGGCCGAGTGCCTTGCGCCGTTGCTCGAGGCTGCGACGCTCGATATCCCCACGAAAACGGCCGTTCGCGATACCGCAGCCGCGCTCGTGAACAAGCTGCGTACCGATCATAAGGGGACCGGCGTCGAGGGTCTCGTCCAGGAGTATTCGCTGTCGAGCGAAGAAGGCGTGGCGCTCATGTGTCTGGCGGAGGCGTTGCTACGCATACCGGACGCCGCGACCCGCGATGCCCTTATCCGCGATAAAATTTCCGACGGCGATTGGGCGTCGCACCTCGGGGGTGGCAAATCGCTGTTCGTAAATGCTGCGACCTGGGGGCTGGTCGTCACCGGCAAATTGGTCGGCAGCGTCGATGATCCCCGCTTGGGTGCCGCATTGACCCGACTGGTGGCGCGCGCGGGCGAGCCGGTGATCCGGCGCGGTGTCGATTATGCGATGCGTATGATGGGCGAACAGTTCGTCACCGGTGAGACGATTGCCGAGGCGCTGAAGCGGGCCCGCGCCAAGGAGGCCAAGGGGTTTCGCTATAGCTACGATATGCTCGGAGAAGCCGCCACGACCATGGCGGACGCGGATCGCTATTATTCCGATTATCAGAATGCCATCCATGCGATCGGCACGGCGTCGAACGGTCGCGGGATCTATGATGGCCCCGGAATATCGATCAAGCTGTCGGCTCTCCATCCTCGCTACACACGCGCGCAGGCCGAGCGGGTCGTCGGCGAACTGCTGCCCCGGGTTCGCAAGCTCGCGTTGCTCGCCAAGGATTATGACATCGGGTTCAACATCGATGCCGAGGAGGCCGACCGGCTCGAACTGTCGCTCGACTTGCTGGAAAGCCTCGCATTGGATGGCGAACTCGCCAATTGGGATGGTCTTGGCTTTGTCGTGCAGGGTTATGGCAAGCGTTGCCCGTTCGTCATCGACTGGATCATCGACCTGGCCCGGCGCAGCAGCCGACGCATCATGGTGCGCCTCGTCAAGGGGGCCTATTGGGACGCCGAAATCAAGCGCGCGCAGGTCGATGGGCTGGCGGACTTTCCGGTTTATACCCGCAAAATTCACACCGATGTCGCCTATATTGCCTGCGCTCGAAAACTGCTGGCCGCGCCGGACGCCGTATTCCCGCAGTTTGCGACGCATAATGCCCAGACGCTGGCGACCATTTATCACCTGGCCGGTCCCGACTTTGAGGTCGGCAAATATGAATTCCAATGCCTGCACGGCATGGGCGAACCGCTTTACGAACAGGTGGTGGGTACAGGAAACCTGAACCGTCCCTGCCGCATTTACGCGCCGGTCGGGACGCATGAAACCTTGTTGGCTTACCTCGTACGTCGCCTGTTGGAAAACGGCGCCAATTCCTCTTTCGTCAATCGCGTTGCGGATCCGGCAGTGCCCATCGACGATATGATCATCGATCCTGTCGATCAGGTGCGGGCTATGTCGCACCCCGGTACCCGTCATGACCAGATTGCCCTGCCGGTCGATATCTATCCCGACCGCCGCAATTCGGACGGTATCGACCTGAGTGATGAAACGGCACTTGCCACGCTCAGCCGGACCTTGCGTGAAAGCGCGACCGTTTCGTGGAAAGCCGCCCCCGGCCACGGCGAAGGCACCGAGCGGCCAGTCCTGAATCCGGCCGATCACCGTGACGTTGTGGGAATTGTTGCCGAAGCTTCGGCAGAACAGGCAAGCGCTGCCGTCGCACGCGCGTCAACCTCCACATGGAGCCAAGTGAGTGTCGGCGATCGTGCGGCCATGCTCGAACGGGCCGCCGACGCCATGCAGGAGCGGATGCCGACCCTGCTGGGCCTGATCATGCGCGAAGCGGGCAAGTCGCTCCCCAACGCGATCTCCGAGGTGCGGGAAGCTATCGACTTCCTCCGATATTACGCAGCACAGGCGCACACCACATTCGGTATCGACCAGCGACCGCTCGGCCCGATCGTCTGCATCAGTCCGTGGAATTTCCCGCTCGCCATCTTTACCGGACAGATTGCAGCCGCGCTCGTTGCGGGCAATCCGGTGCTCGCAAAGCCTGCCGAAGAGACGCCGCTGATCGCCGCCGAAAGCGTACGACTGCTGCATGAGGCAGGCATTCCGCGCGATGCCCTCCAGCTGGTGCCCGGCGATGGTATGATCGGTGCCGCACTGGTGGCGGCGACCGATACCGCCGGCGTGATCTTCACCGGCTCCACCGAAGTCGCGCGCCTTATCCAGCGCCAGCTTGCAACGCGCCTGTCGCCGTCCGGGCGACCGATCCCGCTGATCGCCGAAACGGGTGGGCAGAATGCGATGATCGTCGATTCCTCCGCCCTTGCCGAACAGGTGGTGGCGGACGTTCTGGCGTCTGCATTCGACAGCGCGGGTCAGCGTTGCTCGGCATTGCGCATTCTCTGTCTTCAAGAGGACGTCGCGGATCATATTCTCGCGATGCTCAAGGGCGCACTGAAAGAACTCAGTATCGGTCGTACGAACACGCTCAAGGTCGATATCGGCCCGGTGATTACGGTCGAGGCAAAGGAGGCAATCGAGAAGCACATCACCGAAATGCGAGCAAATGGCGCGCAAATCGAACAGCAGAGTCTACTTATTGGACTTGATCACGGTACATTTGTCTCGCCGACGATCATCGAACTCAACAGCATCTCGGAGTTGAAACACGAGGTTTTCGGGCCAGTGCTCCACGTCATCCGCTATCACCGCGATCGGCTCGACGCCCTGATCGATGACATCAACGCAACCGGTTATGGGCTGACCTTTGGCCTCCATACCCGGCTCGACGAGAGGGTCGCTCACGTAATTTCCCGCGTAAAAGCTGGCAATTTATACGTAAACCGGAATGTGATCGGTGCCATCGTAGGGGTTCAGCCTTTCGGCGGTCGAGGGCTGTCCGGCACGGGGCCAAAGGCGGGCGGTCCGCTCTATCTCGGCAGGCTGGTCGATCAGGCGCCGCCATTCGCCGGGGGCGCGGCTTTTCCGACGTCCACGATCGCCATTTTCGCAGACTGGCTTGAGGGTCGAGGCGAAAGCGAAAGTGCCGAAATCGCAAGGCGTTACGGAGAGGCTTCGGCTCTTGGCATGGAAATCACGCTCCCCGGACCCGTCGGTGAGCGCAATTTGTATGCCCTGCACCCGCGCGGCCATGTGCTGATGATCCCGACGACCCGCGCCGGATTGTTCGAACAAATGTCGGCGGTGCTGGCGACCGGCAATCACGGCACGGTGGAAACGATGCAAATCCCTGCCGGACTGCCCGCTGCGGTCGCCGCCCGATTTTCGGCAACCGCAGCAGAACCCTGTGCGACTGTGTTGGTCGAGGGCGACAGTGCGCTGATAAGCCAGACGATCGCCAGAGTCGCTGCCATTCCCGGGCCAATCATCTCCGTCCATGCCGCCCGTCGTGGCCGCTTGCTGGCCTATCAGACCAACTGGCTCCTTGAGGAGGTTTCCACGTCGATCAACACGACTGCGGCGGGCGGTAACGCAAGCCTTATGATGATCGGCTGACCGGGATCAGTCCATTTTCAGCCTGAACCCGGCAACAGCCGTGAATGGCTTGCCATAAAGCGCAGCGGTGAAGCCATCGTTGGTGCCGATGTAGCGCCTGTCGAACAGGTTTTCGATCTGGGCGAATGCCTCTATGCTTTGCGTGAGTGGCACGCTGGCGGCGAGGTCGGCGATGAAATGCGCATCGGTCCGGTAAATCGAGTCCGGGTCGCCGTTGGTACGCGACAAATACCGGACACGCGGAGAGAGGTTGATGCCATATGGCCCCGTCCAGTCGATACCCGCACTAACCCGGTGCCTGGGTATGCCGGGCTGCTGGACGCCGACGCTGGCAGGGTCTTCGGGGTTCTGCGTCACGATCGAGTCGGCATAGGTATAAGCCAGCATCGCGGTGAGCGAGGATGTAGCGCGAACGTTCAATTCCGCCTCGACGCCCCGGCTGCGCGCCTTTCCGGCATTGATCAGCCGCGCACCGAAGTCGAACCCCGCGGGCAGCGTGTTGGTCGGCAAATAGCGATACGTAAGGAAGTCGGAGATCTTGCTCGTGTACGCTGTCGCCTGAAAGCGGATAGCGCCTCGAACGAAATCGAAACCCGCTTCGGCCCCTTCGAGCGTCTCGGGCTTCAGCGCTGCATTGCCGTAAAGGATGAACCCGGGAACCGACGCCCCCCGGTACAGATTGTCGAGGGTCGGCGCGCGAAAAGCCCGGTAGATCGCACCCCGAACCGCAAAGCCTGCGGGTAACTGGGAGCGGATCGACAGGCGCGGATCGACGTCGCTGTCATGGCGACTGGGGACTGCCGTACCGAGCCCGCCCGGCGTGTTGTCCAGACCGTTCGAGCTGTAGAGGTCCTGATAGCGGACGCTGAGCAGTAGTTGCAGGCTATCGATGGGACGAAGATCGGCCTGCATGAAGCCGCCGAGGAAGCGTTGCTTGCCAGAGCCGATGTCGGTGCGGATGTTTGCGCCGTTTTCGTCGAAGATGCCCGCAACGTCACTGCCGCGTATGCCGTGGTAATCCGCCCCTGCCGAAAGCGATCGGAGCACACCGGCGAAAGTCTGCGTCCAGATCAGCGATGCCCCCCAGTCGTTGACGCGGGTGCGATGAGTGTTCTGGACATATTCGGCGTCGTTCGGACCTGCACCGCCGGGCGTGCCGGTGTTGTTGGTGATAAAGCGGCCGTTGGTGTGAAAGGCGGTCAGATCCACCGAGCTTGCGTCGCCCGGCTTCCAGTTCAGCGCGCCTGTGTATCGCCAGTTCCGCTGCTCGTTGGTGTTCAACCGGGTTAGGAAATTCTGGTCGTTGTCATAATAGCTGGCTCGCGCTCGCGCGGTCAGATTGGGTGCGAGGTCGATATTTCCGGACAGCGCCACCGTATGCGCAGTGGAGGAGGTCGGCACGGTGATGGCACCGCGCGCGCTTTCCACTTGCTCGACATAGCCATCGCTGTGGGTGATGCCGGCATCGATGCCAACGCCGAATCCTCTACCCGCATAGGCCGCATGTCCGCTCGAGCGATAGGTGCCACGGCTGCCGCCCGCCGCTTCCGCTACAAGGGTCGTCTTGTCGATCGGTCTGGTCAGGATATTGACGACGCCGCCCATGGCGTAATTGCCCCACAGCGTCGCCCCGCCTCCGCGAACCACTTCGATGCGATCGACGGTTACCAGCGGCACTTCGCTCCATTGAACATAGCCGAAAAACGGGTCGTTGATGGGGATGCCGTCAAGCAGCACGAGCGAACGGATACCGCTCAGCCCGCGCATCGACACGATGGTGTTGGTCGGGTGCTGCTCGTTCGTGCTGGAAATCGGCAGGTCGATCGCGGGAATATGTCGCAGGACATCGTCGATCGTCCGGGCCGGTGTTCGCTCGATCTGGGCGCTGGTGACGACGGCGACACTGGCCGGAACGTCATCGATTGATCGGGGTGAACGGGTGGCCGTCACAACGATGTCGCTCGGTCGTGACCCGGCGTCCTCGGCAAATGCAGGCGTGGCGAGCAGGAGGCAGGGCATGACAGCCCCTGCCAGTAAATGGGATTGAAACATGATTATACCTTCGACAGGCCCCGGGCGCGGTGAAGCGGGGGCCATGAACACGGATGTCCCGAGAACGGGACGCGTCGGTCGTCAAAGGGTGGCGGGCGGCCCTCGCAGTGGGGGGCGCAAATAGGTTCGCCTCCAAAGTGCGGGTAGAACAGCGGGAGCAAGCCCGACCGCCATGATGAAGGCGAGGAGCGCAACGATCAGAATCGGATCGATGGTGCCGAGCGACAGAGCCGAGAGGCCCGAGAACGCACAGGGCATTTCCGCTTTGCCCTGGCCCTTTTCACTATGGCCGGGCGTGTCGCCCTGCAATCCAGGTATATCGATCGTCATTGGCCGCGATGCGATGCCAGAGCAGAGCGTGATCGTCACGCGACCATGATCGCTCGCAACCATGTAGCCGGCCGGAACCAGCAGCTTGAGCAGCAGGGCGGCCGCACAAATTGCAGTGGCAAAACAGCGTTGCGCTAAAAGACGGCGTAGAATGAGCACCCGGCGCCCGTAGCGGAGCCGGACGAGGATGTCATCATCCCGACTGGCGTACTGGAAACCGTCATGTTCGACAAATGCCTGGGAAACTGGTTGGTGGGACATCCGGACCGCCCCAGCGCGGGTAGGTAGTCATCGTCGTTTCAAACAGCGGAGAGGCGATATGAGCGGCGAGCCACCTCTGGATTTTCGGCAGCGGCTCGGCATCGAAGAACGCTCGGTCGGTATTCGCGAACTGACGGACGAAGGGCATGACCGCCAGATCGACCAGCGATCGTGCGGGGCGGGCCAGATTTTCCCAAGCCGACAGTCGATTCTCCAGAGCCTGCAGTATTTCGACGGCGACCGAACGATGTTCGATCGGGTCGCTTTGATGCCGGTCGGGGTATTTGTACCGGTCGAGATGGAATTTGAAGGGCCCGTCGTTCGCCGCGATCAGCGGGTCTTCGACGCTCGCAAGCCAGTCCTCCGGATCGTTCTGGGCCAGCGCCCAGTGCATGATCTCGATACTCTGGTCGATGACCCGACCTTCCGGAGTCAGCAACACCGGCACCGTTGCCTTGGCCGAGAGCGCGATCAGTTCGGCAGGTTTGTCGCTCAGCTTGACCTCGCGCAATTCACAGGCGGTGCCGCTGACGAGCAACGCCATCCGCGCCCGCATCGCATAGGGGCAGCGGCGAAAACTGTAGAGGATCGGCAGGGTATTCAAATTCGGCCTTCATATTGCATTACACGCGGATCACCGTTTAACGGTGCGGCATGACAAATCCTACACCCACATATGAAACGCTGCTCATCGAATTGCGCGGCCCCGTCACACTGATCACGCTCAACCGCCCGCAGGCGTTGAACGCGCTGAATACCCAGGTCCTTGCCGACCTGATCGCAGCGCTGGCGGCGTATGATGCCGACAAGACGCAAGGATGCGCGGTGATTACCGGCAGCGAAAAGGCGTTCGCGGCGGGGGCCGATATCAAGGAAATGCTCAGCCTCGACTTTGCGGATGTGTTCGGGGGCAATTTCTTCGCGGGCTATGACAAGGTCACCGCGACCCGCAAACCGATCATCGCGGCGGTCGCGGGCTTCGCGCTCGGTGGCGGATGCGAAGTCGCGATGATGTGCGACTTCATCATCGCCGCTGACACCGCCAAGTTCGGCCAACCCGAAATCAAGCTGGGCACCACGCCCGGCATGGGCGGATCGCAGCGCCTCACGCGCGCGGTGGGCAAGGCCAAGGCGATGGAAATGTGCCTGACCGGTCGCATGATGGACGCCGTCGAAGCCGAGCGGTCGGGCTTGGTAAGCCGCATCGTCCCTGCCGCCGACCTGATCGAGGACGCCGTGAAGACCGCGACAACAATCGCGAACATGGGACCGCTTGCCGTGCTGGCCAACAAGGAAATGGTCAACATCGCCTATGAGACGATGCTGTCACAGGGCATATTGTTCGAGCGGCGCCTGTTCGACGGCCTGTTCTCGACTGAAGACCGCGCCGAAGGGATGGCCGCGTTTTCCGAGAAGAGGGCGGCGAATTTCACTGGGAGGTGAGGGGCAGGTTGGTGAACCGGGGCATCCGAGTTGGGGATGGGTGAAACGCTGGTTTGTCGTGACTCACCGACCCTACAATCGGCTATCGCCCTCTCGCAGTCAGAAGCTATTATCCCGATCCCAGTCGCGGATGATGCTTGCAATCGGCAGGCCAAGGCTCTGCTCGTTTAACCACGCGATCTTTCGACCATCTATGTTGCGTGCGACCAAGAAATCGGTGTGAGCCATCTGCATTGCGAGAATGACGGCCTGAACTCCGTCAACACCGCCAGCTCTTTTCGATCGAACGCCCTCTGGCCATTCGATCTCGTAGTGGCAAAAATAGCTGCCATCGTCCTCTTCGGGGCTGAAGAAGCGGCAAACCACATCTTGCCCGTCGACGTTGAACATTCTCTGAGCGATCGCTCCAAGTGTCATGCGCCAGCCCTCCTTCGGATCGGCTTAGCGACTAAATGACCATGCGCAACGTGGCTGCATCCTTCTGCCCACGAATACGTGTTTGTCGAAGCCTCCCATCGCAGCACCTCGAAAAACGGTCAATAAGGAATAACGCGGGTCCTAACTGTATGACAAACATACCGCCCTTCAGATGTGTGCGACAACCTCGAACTGAGAGTTCGCCGACACCCTGATAAAGGGCAAAAAAGAGCAGAACTTGAGCAAAACTTGACTCGCTCTCCAAATTTGCAAAATGCTTCCGCAACTTTGCAACAGGACCCGTCACCCATGCTACCCCCACCAAGAAAGCGTGTTTTTGCCGGGGAGCGCGCGCGGGCTTTGCGGGGGCGGCATGGGCTGAACCAGACCGAGCTGGCGCAGCGGATCGGGCTGTCGGTCAGTTATCTTTCGCAGATCGAGAGCAACGACCGCCCGATGACCGACGCCGTGCTGATGGCGTTTGCGCGGGCGTTTCCCGATGACTGGGCAGACACCGGAGCGGATGACACGATGGCATTGCTGGCGGGTGTCGAGGCTGCGCTTTCGGCGACGAACTTCGCCGATGCGGGTTTCACGGCGGACGCGATGCGGCGGGCGGTGAACCAGCAGCCCTTGCTGGCGCGGCATCTGGTATCGCTTCATGCCGCACTGGCGCGGTCGCAGGAGCAACTCCGCTCGCTCGATGATGCGCTCGACAGCGGCAGCGAAACCGTCCTGCCGTGGGAGGAGGTGCGCGACTGGTTTCATGCTTCGGGCAATTATATCGACGCTATCGACCGGCAGGCGGAGGCCATTGCGACTGAACTGGCGGCGGGCGGCACCGTCGCATCGGCCATCATCGACCGACTTGCCCGCGTTCATGGCGTCACCGTCGGCAATGCGGTGACGCTCGACCGGCCCCTGCGCAGCTTCGATGCCGGGGCAGGGGTGCTGTCGGTCGATCCAGTACTTCCGAGCGAGAGCCGCCTATTCCTGCTCGCGCACCAGTTGATGCGGCTTGAACTCGCGACCACGATCGCCGCAACGATGGCGGGGGCCCAATTGCGATCCGAGGAGGCATTTCAACTCCTGTCGATCGGGCTTGCCAATTACGCCGCGGGTGCGTTGCTCATGCCCTATGTCGCGTTTCGAGCGGCGGCGCGGGAGTTGCGGCACGACATCGACGCGCTGCGACTGGTGTTCGGCGTCAGTTTCGAACAGGCCTGCCACCGGCTGTCCACATTGCAGCGGCCCGGCGCGACGGGAATTCCGTTCTTCTTCTGCCGCGTAGACATGGCCGGCAACATCACCAAACGCCATTCCGCAACCCGCCTGCAATTTGCGCGCTTCGGTGGCGCGTGTCCGTTGTGGATCGTGCATGAGGCCGTCGCGATACCCGACCGGGTACTGGTGCAACTGGCCGAGACGCCCGACGGGGTGCGCTATGTCTCGATGGCGAAAGGGCTGGTCAAGCCATCGGGAAGCTATGCGCGGCCCAGTCGCCGCTATGCCGTCGCGCTGGGGTGCGAGGTCGAATATGCTACTGACTTTATCTATGGCGACCAGCTTGATGTGGGCGGTGAGCGCAGTGCCATGCCGATCGGCGTGTCGTGCCGTATCTGCCCGCGCCGGGATTGCGAGCAGCGGGCGTTTCCACCGGCGGGGCGGCACATCATGGTGGACCCCGATCATCGCGGGGTGGTGCCCTATACTTTCGATTGAGGGGTTATGGTTTCCGATTCCGCCTCCCTGAGCCTGTCGAAGGGTTGTCCTTCTAAAGGTTGACGCAGGCAGCCCTTCGACAGGCTCAGGGAGGCGGAGGCGTTGTGGGGGTCAAAGCT
>JAQGKX010000177.1 GCA_028289885.1 Sphingomonadales bacterium | reverse complement strand
GCGGTGAAGAAGATGTTCACCCCCGAATTCCGCAACCGCCTCGATGCGATCGTGCCGTTCGGTTATCTGCCGACCGAAGTCGTTGCCCGTGTCGTCGACAAGTTCATCCTCCAGCTCGAAATGCAGCTTGCCGATCGCGAAGTGCACATCCGCCTGGACGAGGATGCGAAGACGTGGCTGACGACCAAGGGATATGACAAGCTGTACGGCGCAAGGCCGATGGGCCGCCTGATCCAGGAGAAGATCAAGCAGCCGCTCGCCGAGGAACTTTTGTTCGGTAAGCTGATCCACGGCGGTGAAGTGCTGGTGCATTTGAAGGACGATGCGCTGGCGTTCGAGGTCACCCCTGCGGCTCCCAAAAAGGGTCGCAAGGGCGGCAAGGCAAAGATCATCGCGCCGGTTTGAATGTCGGATATTTTGGGTTGAGATCGGCGAGGATTGCGCAAGCGGTCCTCGCCTTTTTCTTGCCTTGCGTTCCTCGCCAGCCATGTTATTACATATGTATGAACATGCCACTGAAACTTTCGAAAGTCGGTAATTCGACAGGGGTAATCCTGCCAAAGGAATTGCTCGCACGGCTGCGTGTCGAAGTCGGTGATACGCTTTACGCAACCGAAACACCCGACGGCGGTGTTCGCCTGACGGCATGGGACCCGGATTTTGAAGCAAAGATGGCGGCGGCTGAAAAGATCATGCGTGAAGACCGTGATATCCTGCGCGTTCTGGCTCAATGACCGACCAGCCCCGCGTCGAGCCAATCTGGCTCGACGCGAAGGAGGCTATTGCCATTCATGACCGCCAACTTGCCGAACACGGCGGCGGCACTGGCATTCGCGATATTGGGTTGCTGGAGTCCGCTTTAGGGCGCCCCATCAACCAATGGCATTATGGCGAAAACGACCCTGCCGCTCTGGCCGCCGCATATGCATTTGGCGTCGCACGTAACCATCCTTTCATCGACGGTAACAAACGAACGGCTTGGATTGCTGCGCGACTGTTTCTTGTAATGAACGGGCACGTGTTATCCTTTGACGCGGCGGATGCGATACGCACGGTACTCGCGCTCGCATCGGGCGACCTCTCGGAAGACGAACTCGCTTCATGGTTTCGTGACCACCTCTCGACCGACTGACCCGCATTTGTTCATGGACGTGAAAGCTCCCGGCGCGCATTGTGCCGTGATGAAGATGCTCCTCGCCCTGCTATTGATGACCGCGCCCACGATTGCGCTTGCGGACACGATCACCCTGACCCCCGAACAGGCAGAGGCGGCGAAGGAAGCTGGCGCGACCCGCAATGCGCGCGATGCAAGCCTCGGGCTTGAGCCGGGGAGCGATCATGCCATCCATGGCGAGATGGGTGTTGCAATCGGCACCGGCGGATACCGGTCGATGTATGGAACGGCGATCGTTCCCCTCGGCGACAATGGCACGCTTGGCCTTTCGTTCGAACGTGAACAAGACAATGGTCGTTACAGGAACTATCGTCGCGGTTATTGATGCGCGCCTATGGCTGGCGGTTGTAAAACCGGTCGCATAATCCTGGTTTGGCTATAATCTCTGCAACATGGTTTGCATCTTGAGAGGATAGCCTGTGCCCGATCCTGAGACTCCGCCCGATCTCCGCCAGCGCGCTATCGCGCTTTACGATGCTTTTACACACGCAGGCCATTCGAGCGAACGCGACCGTCGTGCGTTCATGGGCGAACTGACGCTGTTGGCAGGAAGCGCCGCAGCAGCACAGGTGTTGCTGGCGGGCATCGGCGCGAACCCCGCGGCGGCTACCGTGGTCAACCCCGGCGACACGCGCATCAAGGCGCAGTCGATCAGTTGGCCAGCCGCAAACGGTCGTACCCTGAACGGATATTCTGCGCGACCTGTCGGCCCTGTGGTGAAGCGTCCGGCGGTGATGGTCGTCCATGAAAACCGGGGTCTTACGGAGCATATTCGCGACATCACGCGACGCCTTGCGCTGGCGGGATATCTTGCGGTCGCACCCGATTTCCTGACCGTGTCGGGCGGTACTCCGGTGGACGAGGACAAGGCTCGCGATGCCATCGGCAAACTCGATCTCAGAGCTACGGCAGCCGATGGCGTTGCAACCGTTCACTGGCTTGCCCACATCGCGCAATCGACCGGGAAAGTGGGAGCCGTCGGCTTTTGTTGGGGTGGCGCGCTGGTCAACCAGATCGCGACCGCTTCGGGAGAAACGTTACGCGCAGCCGTCGCCTATTACGGGCCAACCCCGGATCCCACGCGCGCGGTCGGCGTAAGGGCGGCGATGCTGCTGCATTACGCGGGACTGGACGACCGGGTGAACACTAGGGCTCCGGCATGGATCGCGGCATTGAAAGCAGCGAAGGTCGATGTTGAGGCCTATACTTATCCGGGCGTGAACCATGCCTTCAACAACGACACTTCTGCCGACCGGTACAACAAGGCCGCCGCCGATTTATCATGGGCGCGCACCCTGGCGTTCTTCAAGGCGAAACTGGGCGGCTGACAACGACCGCCGTCGTTCTAAATCTCCCCGAAAAGATCGGAAACATCGCCATGAGTGCATCGCTGACGTTTTACACCAACCCCATGTCGCGCGGGCAAATTGCTCGCTGGATGCTGGAGGAGGTCGGGCAGCCGTATGAGCAGGTCCTGCTCGACTTTGGCACGACGATGAAGGCACCCGATTATCTCGCCGTCAACGCGATGGGCAAGGTTCCAGCCATCAGGCATGGCGATACCGTCGTGACCGAAGTGGCGGCGATCTGCGCCTATCTGGCCGATGCGTTCCCGGAAGCGGGCCTTGCGCCAGAGCCGGCACATCGCGCGGATTACTATCGATGGCTGTTCTTTGCAGCCGGGCCGTTGGAGTCCGCCGTCACCAACAAGTCGCTCGGTTTCGAGCTGCCACCCGGCAAATCGATGATGGCGGGATATGGCGGCTTCGACGCGGCGATGGACGGGCTGGAAGCGGCTGTCGCGGGCAAGCGTTATGTTGCAGGAGACCGGTTCAGCGCTGCCGATGTCTATGTCGGGTCGCAGATTGGCTGGGGGCTGATGTTCGGCTCGATCGACAAACGTCCGGCGTTCGAGGCCTATTGGGATGGGCTGAAAGATCGCCCCGCTTATTTGAGAGCCAAGGAAATCGATACGGCCCTGATGCCGAAACAGGCATGAAAAAGGCCCGGCGGATCGCTCCGTCGGGCCGAATTTTTGTTGCTGCCGATGGAGATTAGCGACGATCGCCCATGAAGCGCAACAGGAACATGAACATGTTGATGAAGTCGAGATAAAGCGTCAGCGCACCCATGATGACGGTCTTGCCGACCATCTCGGAACCCTGAACCTGATAGTACATCGACTTGATCTTCTGCGTGTCATAGGCAGTCAGGCCAGCAAACAGCAGCACGCCAGCAAAGCTGATGACAAGCTGCAAGCCGCTCGACTGTACGAACATGTTGATCAGGCTGGCGACGATGATGCCGACTACGCCCATGATCAGGAACGTCCCGAACGCCGACAGGTCGCGCTTCGTGGTGTAGCCATAAAGGCTAAGCCCGGCGAATGCGGCTGCGGTTGCAAAGAACGTCGTCGCGATCGAAGCACCGGTGTAGACGATGAAGATCGTCGACAGCGACAGGCCCATCAGCGCGGCATAAACCCAGAATAGCGTCTTGGCGGTTGATTCCTGCATCCGGTTGATGCCGAAGCTCAGCGCCATCACGAGACCGAGGGGTGCCAGCATGACGACCCAGCCAAGGCCGGTTGGCCTGCCGGCTTCGTTGAACAGGACGCTCATATAGGGGCTGTTGGCGAACAACATTGCCACGATTCCGGTCAGCAATATGCCCGATGTCATGTAGTTATAGACGGACAGCATATAGGACCGCAGGCCCGCATCGACTGCGGAGTCGCGCGTTCCGGCCAGTGATGGGGCCGCGCCTGCTGTCGAACGGGGGTCAGACCAATTGGCCATCGAAA
>JAQGKX010000012.1 GCA_028289885.1 Sphingomonadales bacterium | reverse complement strand
CATCAGGCGCGCGAACAGGCCGGGTTCGTCATGCGGGATACCGTGCGGCGCAACCGGCCAGTTGTTCGCCGCAATCGCCGCATAGGCCGAGGTCAGTTCGAGCAGGGTAACGCCCGACGAACCCAGCGCCAGCGTCGGATCGGCGGTCAGCGGACTGCGTATTCCAAGGTCGCGCGCCGCCTGTATGACGGCCTCGGCCCCAAGTTTCTGGTACAGCCGGACTGCGGCGACGTTGCTCGACCGGGCAAAAGCCTGTCGCAGCGTGATCTGTCCGCGATAATGCGCGCTGCTGTTCTTTGGTCGATACCCACCCTCGACGATCGGGCTGTCGTCGATCAGCGTGTCAGGCGTCATTCCCGAACGCAGTGCCGCCAGATAGACGAACAGCTTGAACGTCGATCCCGGCTGACGCCGTGCTTGCGTGGCCCGGTTGAACGGCGATTTATCGTAGCTGCGGCCGCCGATCATCGCGACGACCTCGCCATTCGGGTGCATCGCCACCAGCGCGACCTGCGCATTGCCCAGCGCCGCACGTGCGACGGCAGCCCGCGCGTATTTCTGCATGCGGGCGTCGAGTGTCGTCTTCACTTCGGTATCGCCATACACCTGCTCGGTCAGCGCGCGCGCCTGTGGCATCGCCCAGTCCGCAAAATACGTGCCCGTCGGCAATGCACCCACTGGCCGCAAGTTCGTCGTCGCGACGGGGGTATCGGCGGCGCGCTCCGGCGTGATGAACCCCGCTTGCGCCATGGCACCCAGCACCAGCCGGCTGCGCGCCTGCGCACCCACCAGATTGCGGGACGGTGCCAGTCGCGAGGGGGCCTGTACAAGACCCGCCAGCATTGCTCCCTGCGCCAGTGACAGTTTTTCGGGCTGGCGATTGAAATAGCGCAGCGACGCCGCGCGCAGCCCGTACACATTGTCACCGAAATAAGCGTTCGACAGATAGCGTTCGAGGATCTGGTCCTTGGTCAGCCAACCCTCCAGCCAGAAGGCGATCAGCATCTCGCGCGCCTTGCGGCTCAAGTTCCGCTCGGGTGACAGGAACGTCATCTTGGCGAGTTGCTGGGTGATCGTGCTGCCGCCCTGTGTGCCGCCCCCCCGCGCGTTATTCCATGCGGCGCGCAACATCCCGCGCGGATCGACGCCCCAATGCGTGTAGAATCGCCGATCCTCGATCGCGACGAACGCCTGTTTGACGGTAACGGGGAGTTCCGATGCCTTGACCGGGCGATCGACGACGGCACCGTTCTGCGCAATCGGCTGCCCGTCGGCCGCCAACAGGGTGATCCGCGGCGGGGCCATTGGCTTCAAAGACCGCGACAGGGGAGCCGTCAGTGCAAGCCACGCAAACAGCAACACGAAAGTGCCGAGCATCGCCCACAGGATGCGCTTGATCCAGACGCGGCGGATTTTCCATTTGGATGGAGGCACTGGCGGCAAGGGACCAGCACCGGGCGGGACCACCGGGTCCCAGACTCCCGGCGGGCGATCCCAAAGGTCGTCGATACTGGGCAACCGCTCGGCCATAGATCGGGTGTATTAGCGACCTAAGACGGCGTAGGCGAGCGAATTCAGAGCTGGGTTTCAGGGTTCGTTCGCGCGCTGCGGCCCCGTAGGCCCAACGCCAAGGTCCGGATCGGCAGGAACAGCAACCCAACCGACAGCAGCGGCGCGAACAGCAGTGCCCAGTACAGCGTGTCTCTTCGCGAAAACACGGCGATTGCAACGGCATAGCCCAGGACAATCCCCATGACGCGATAGGCGAGTGGGTGACGCCACGACGCCCACCCCAACAACATGGCCGAAACTGCGATTGCCCCGATTACACGCGGGACGACGATCAGGAACGACATCGCCGTGGCCGCCGACACGACCAGCGGCCAGCCGCCCAGCCCATGCCACCCCGGTGAAGTCATATCGTCGGCGCGGACGACCTGCTGCACCTCATGAATGTGCAGCGCCATGACGCCAGCAAACAGGATGATAGCCACCATCCATATCACCGACTCCTTCCAGCGCCTCTCGAACAGCGCCATGACCAGTACCACCAGCATCGCGCAGACCGCCATTTCGCGGAACAGGGCGGCGCCGAACAACGCAATCACACTCGGCCAAATCCGGGTCGGTCGCCACAACGCCAGCCCCAGCGCGATCAGGATACCCGCCCATGCCTCGTGAAAATAGACGATCACCGGACTCGCCGTCGCCAGAAACGCGACCAGCACGACTGCCGGAGCCAGCTCGCGACGTTGGGAAGGCGGGATCAACTGCCGCAACCGCACGCTCCACGCGACGAT
Organism: Sphingomonadales bacterium; assembly: GCA_028289885.1. Taxonomy (GTDB): domain Bacteria; phylum Pseudomonadota; class Alphaproteobacteria; order Sphingomonadales; family Sphingomonadaceae; genus Sphingomonas_O. The sequence continues at coordinate 31,989 of JAQGKX010000012.1, read as the reverse complement.
GCACCCCGCGATCAGCGCCAGATAGAGAATAAATGTCGGTATCGGCCCAAGTGCCGCCGCGATCAGGGCCAGCGTCGGCAGGCGCACGGTAACGGCGGGCTGCAAAGGATAGCCATTGGCGCGATGCAGGCGCGCCACGCTTTCGTAATAGGGATGCCCAGCCGCCACCTGATCGATGACCTGCCCGTATAAATCCCTGTCGGTGATCTGGGTGACGACGCCACCCTGCACCGCAGCCGTACGGATCGTTCCCGAAAGCGGCGGCGTCAGCGCGCCCCAGAACGCCAGCATCGCAAAAATCGTGACCGCAACCCACGCAAGGGCGGGGCGCGAAGCATAGGGCCAGGTTTTCATGCCCCGACCCTAAAGCAAAATCGTTCAGACTTTACGATGCTCGCCCTTGACCCAGCGCACAGTGCCCGAGCTTGCGCGCATCACGACGCTTTCGGTGGTCATCATGCCACCCTTCAGCTTCTTGACGCCCGCCAACAGCGAGCCATCGGTGACGCCGGTCGCGGCAAAGATGCAATCGCCCTTCGCCAGTTCGGTCAGGTCGTAGATATAGTCGAGGTCGGTGATGCCCCATTTCCGTGCGCGCGCCTTTTCATCTTCGTTGCGGAAGATGAGCTTGCCCTTGAACTGCCCGCCGACGCAGCGCAGTGCCGCCGCCGCCAGCACGCCTTCGGGAGCGCCGCCCGAACCCATGTAGATATCGATCGTGGTATCGGGATTGGTCGTCGCGATGACCCCGGCAACGTCGCCATCGCCGATCAGCATGATGCCGCATCCAATCAGGCGCAGTTCAGCGATCAGCTTTTCGTGACGCGGGCGATCGAGCACGCAGACGATGATCTCGTGTGGCTCGACACCCTTGGCCGCAGCAACGGCATGGATATTCTCGGTCGCGGTCTTGCGCAGGTCGATGACGCCTTCGGGATAGCCCGGCCCAACCGCCAATTTCTCCATGTAGACATCGGGCGCGTTGAGCAGATTACCATGTTCGGCAACCGCCAGCACGGCGAGCGCGTTCGGCCCGGCCTTTGCGGTGATCGTCGTCCCCTCGAGCGGATCGAGCGCGATATCGATCTTCGGTCCCTTGCCGATCGCCGAACCGACCTTTTCACCGATATAGAGCATCGGCGCTTCATCGCGCTCGCCCTCTCCGATGACGACGGTGCCGTCCATGTAAAGTTCGTTCAATGCGGCGCGCATCGCTTCGACGGCGGCGGCATCGGCGGCTTTTTCGTCACCGCGCCCGATCAGGCTGGAGGCGGCTATTGCGGCGGCTTCGGTGACGCGCACCATTTCGAGCACGAGAACGCGGTCGAGGACGTCACTTGCGATCACCATGATTTAATGTTTCCTATTGAAAGCCCGGGTCGGGTTAGGCGAGGGATTGGTCAATGTCGAGAATTGCCGATGCTTTAGCGTCGATATTTATCGCGGTTGCAGCATTTCCTTCAACCATGGCGCATGCCGATGCACTCGCGACTTATCGCGCCTTTACAACCGTCGAACCGCATTGTGCGAAGCCCGCAAACGGAAACGAGATCGTCGTCTGCGGAAATCGTCGCGCCGACCGGTGGCGTGTCCCGTTCGTCGGCTATGACGCTGGCGACCCGAATGGCGAGGGCGTCTCGCACGAAAGAAATCGCCTTGCCAGCGAACCGCCGTTGCACTGTGGCATCGGGGCGGTCCTGAAGAATTGCGGCATGGTCGGCGTCAGCGTCGGTGCAAAATTCGCCTCGGGCAAGCTGCAGGTCCGACAACTCGCACCCTAGACGTCGAGAATCGGCATCCACATGGGTTTGCCGGTCATGCTGGGGCTGTTTTCCAGCCGCTCGAGCGCCGACGCGACCGCGCGGGCTGGTCCCTCGTGCGTCGTCATCACCAGCAACACGCCGCCATCGGGTGCTTCCCCGCGCTGGATCATGCTTTCGATCGACACCCCGGCATCGCGCATCGCCGCCGTGATTTCGGCCAGAACTCCCGGACGATCGGCAACGGTGAAGCGTAAATAACTTCGCTCGCGCCGCGCGCCCGCGTCTGCGGTCTCCGGCGTCGCCAGACTCGCGACCGGCATCGCAAACGCCGGCCCGACTTCACCGCGCGCAACGTCGATCAGATCGGCGACGACCGCACTCGCCGTCGGCCCTTCGCCAGCGCCGCGCCCTTCGAAAAACAGCCGCCCGACGAAATTCCCCTCGGCAACGACCGCGTTCATGGCGCCCTGAACATGGGCTAGCGGGTGGCCCAGCGGCACGAGGCAGGGATGAACACGCTGAAACAGCCCGTGCGTGTCGGCTTCCGCAAGTCCCACGAGCCGCACGCAAAAGCCGAGCGCGCGCGCCTGTGCGATATCGCCGCCCAGAACGTCGCGTATGCCGCCAAGCCGTACAGCGTCGAAATCGATCCGCGTCCCGAATGCGAGGCTTGCGAGGATGCTCAGCTTGTGCGCCGCGTCGACACCATCGACGTCGAACGACGGGTCGCTTTCGGCAAACCCCAGCGCCTGCGCGTCCGCCAGCACTTCACTGAAATCGGAGCCCTCTGCCTCCATTCGGGTAAGGATGTAATTGCAGGTGCCGTTCAAAATCCCATAGACCTGCGACAATTCATTCGCCGCCGCACCCTCACGCAATCCCTTGATGACCGGGATACCGCCCGCGACCGCCGCTTCGTACTTCAGCGCGGTCCCGGCATCCTGTGCCGCCTGCGCGAGTTCGACGCCGTGGTGCGCGATCATCGCCTTGTTCGCGGTCACGAATGCCTTGCCGCTCGCGATCGTCGCCTTTGCCAAAGTCAGGGCGGGACCATCCGAACCGCCGATCAGTTCGACGACGACATCGACGTCGGACCGCGACGCCAGCGACGTCGTATCATCCACCCAGGCAAAGCGGCTTAGATCGAAGCCCCGGTCACGCGACCGGTCGCGTGCATTGACGGCAACGACCTCAATCGCCCGCCCGGCCCGCCGCGTGATCAGTTCGCGGTTCGCGTCGAGCAGTTTCACGACGCCACCGCCAACGGTGCCAAGCCCCGCCAGGGCAATCTTCAGGGGTTCGGTTTTCAGGGGTTCGGTCATCCGTTGCCCTATCTAGAGCAACCCGATCTCTTTCAACCTTTGCTGTAAATAATCGTCGGCGGTAATGGCGTCCGGGTATAAATCCGGTCGGGTCGCGCCGATACATTCGGGCAAGGTCCGTATCGGGAAATCGGACGCCAGATGCAGGAAGAACGGCATCGAATAGCGTGGCCGCCCCCGTCGCTCGGGCGGAGGATTGACGACACGGTGACTGGTCGAGGGCAGCACATGGTTGGTCAGACGCTGCAGCATGTCGCCGACGTTTACGACCAGCGCCCCCTTCGGCGGATCGATCGCAAGCCAGTGCCCCGACCGGTCGAGCAGTTGCAGCCCGGCCTCTTCGGCTCCCAACAACAGGGTGATCAGGTTGATATCCTCATGCGCGCCCGCCCGTACGCCGGGGGCATCGGCCGAGACCGGAGGATAATGAAGCAGCCGCAGTACCGAATTTCCATCGCGAACCGGCTCGACGAACCAGTCCAGCGCGAGGCCGAGGTAAACCGCGATGGCCGACAGCAATTGCGCCCCGACCCGGTCGAATTCGGCATAGAGCGCCGTCAGAGTCGTGCGGAATTCCGGTGGATAATCGGGCCAGATATTCGGCGGCATCGAATCACTATATTTGTGGCCCTCGGGCAAATCGCGCCCGACATGCCAGAACTCCTTCAGGTCGTTCTCGCTCGCACCCTTGGCGATCTCGACACCGAACGGCGTAAAGCCCCGCGCGCCGCCTTTCGGGGATTTATAGGGAAGTTTCGCGGCCTCTGGCTGTGCGAAGAACGCCCGCGTCACTTCCCATGCCTGTGCGATCAGGCGCTCGTCGATCCCATGATCGGCCACGATGGCGAAGCCGAAGCGTTCGAACGATCCACCGAAATCGCGCGCAAACCCCTCGGGATCATGCGCCTGCTGTTCGAGCGAAAGTGGGCGGACGGTGTCGAGTGTATCGGTCATGCCCATAATCTAACGCCCGATGGCCGGATTGGAACCGCCAACCCCGTCGCGCGATTGATCCATGCACAGTCAACGGAGCAAACATCGTGGCAGAAGAAAAGTTCGACGGCAGCATCAACGTGCCCGGCGGTGCCCATGCGGAGGATGAGCCCGACATCGAAGGCTATGATGAGACGCAGCGCGCCGAGATCGCCGAAGTCGAGGGCGGCGGGCAGTATGACGGCACCCTCCTGACCGACATGGACCCCGATCTGGGGGGACCGGACATAGAGGACGGCGACGTCGAGGATGATGGTGACGATCTGGACACTGTGCTGGACACCGACGCGAGGCCCTGAATTGCGTGAGGCTCCCCAACGGGAGCCTCACCAATATTGCTCGTTTATTTCAGCAAAACTTCCTGCAGCGTCATCGATCCCATCTGCGTACGCATCGGCCCGCGTGCGCCCGACGCCGTGTCCATCTGGTGCTCGTCCATCTTCATCATTGCGACGAATTCGTCCTGACGCCTTTTCGATTCGGCATTGGTCGGCCAGTCCTTGAACTCGATAACGAGAAAAAGGTCGGGTTCATTGGCGCGGGGATCGACCGCCGACAACACGTGGTAGCTGGTGAGATAGCCCTTCGATTTCGCAAACTCGTTCTGTTTTTTCCACTGAGCCGCAAGGAAATCCATGTAATTCTCATACTGGCCGGGCAAGATCTTGATCATCGAGACCGACGTGTAATTGCCCGGTTCGGTGGTTGTTCGCTGTGCCAGGGCCGGCGTTACGACGATTGAGGCCGTTGCAAGCGCGATCGCCATCAAAGCATTGATTTTCATTTTCATATTCCCATGTCGAGCGCCGCATTCACGGCGCGGAGTTACGGACGCATGAACTCGACGAGGGTCATGCGCCTGCTACTCAACATGAGTCGCGTGTTCCCGGTCAGTGCCGAAACAAGCATCGAAACGTCGATGTTGCAAGGGGTTAGCTAGATTAGCCGCCCTTCGTCGCTAAACTCTTCATGACTTCGCTGTGCAGCCAGATATTCATCGTGGCAGAATCGTTGGTGTCGCCCGTGTAGCCCAGCTCCTTGGCAAGCTCGGTCCGGTTCGAAAGGCTTGAATCAAGGCCGAGCAATTTCATCAGATCGACGATGGACGTCTTGTAATTCGACTCCGCGCCCTTTGAAGCGGCTATCGCTGCGAGCCGTGCATCGATTTCAGCCGGCGTTGCCTCTGCAGGTGCCGGGGCGGGGGCTGCTGCCGGGGCGGGAGCGGGCGTCGTCGCTGCCGGAGCCGCCGCCGGTGCGGGTGCAGGTGCAGCCGCCGGTGCCGCTGCTGCCGAGTGACCGAAGATCGCGTCCTTGATCGAACCGAAAATGCTCATGATTAATTTCCCTTGAAACGGTGGTGCGAGGTGAAACTATCGGCTCTGCATGATGGTTGCGTGACTCACTTCGTTGCAACCGCATCGGGGTGCGCCATCCTGAACGCGGGAAGGGTGCATGCGCCCGCATCGATCCGCACGAGCGTGGGATAGGGCGTCAGATCGACCTCCAGCCGCCGCGCATTATACATTTGCGGGACGAGGCAGATATCCGCCATGCCGGGCGTCGCGCCCGAAAGGAACGCGCCCGATCCGGCTGCCGTCTTCTCAAGCGCCTTGAATCCTTCGGCAACCCAGTGACGATACCAGTCGTCGCGCTTTGCCTGGGGCACGCCAAGCCCGTCATCGAGTTGGCGCAAAACGCGCAGATTGTTGAGCGGGTGAATGTCGCAGGCAATCACCAACGCCATCGCCAGCACCTTCGACCGCGCTGCGGCGTCGCGCGGCATCAGCGGCGGTTCGTGGTGCGTGGCGTCGAGATAATCGATTATGGCGAGGCTCTGGGTCAATTCCAGCCCGTCGATTTCAAGCATCGGCACCAGCGCCTGCGGATTTTTGTCGGTAAACGCGGCTGCGTTCTGATCGCCCTTGACGATGTTCGTGGGCATCGTTTCATAGGCGATCCCCTTGAGGTTAAGGGCGATGCGCACGCGGTAGCAGGCCGAGGATCGGAAATAATCGTAGAGCCGAACTGTCATTGAAATTCCTTAGCGATGATGCGCCGCGCCGTGACGGACAGTTTCTGTTCATTGGCCCACAGTATCGCAACCCCCAAATTTTCGATCCCGGAGCATACGCATGAAGTCCAGTCATTTGCTTGCCGTTTCCCTTCTCGCAACGGCTATTCCGGCCTGCGCAGCCGAACCGATCGCAGGGAAATGGCTGACGACCGAGCGTGATTCGATCATCGAGATCGGTCAATGCGGCGGCGTCACCTGTGGCACGGTCCTGCACGTCTTCAAACAGGGACCGGACGGCAGGCGAATGCTCGATTCGCATAATCCATCGCCCGAACTGCGCGACCGACCGGTTCAGGGGATCACCGTCCTGACCGATTTTCACGACGAGGGTTCGGATTGGCGAGGAAAGATCTACGATCCGAAGTCGGGCAAAAGCTACAAGGCTTTCGCTACGCGTAAACCCGACGGCACTCTGCTCGTACAGGGCTGCATCGCGTTTATCTGTCGCAGCTTTATTTGGACGCCGACGCGCTGATCACGCGCCGGCACCCATTTATTTCGACCGCTGCAGGGCTTCCTCGGCTGCTGCGTCGAAGCCCGACGAAGCCACCGGTTCTCCGGTATCGCCCGGCGCGACGGCTGCTGGCGGGTCCGACGCGTCCATCGATTCATCCAGCCCGCGGTCGAGCTTGGCATCGGGATCGCTCGGGTCGCGCTTCAGGCGACGTGCGATATCGGTATCCTGCCCTGCTTGCTGGTCAGGATGAGCAACCGGCGTGTCCTCACCGGGAGCGACCGACGCGCGCTCCATATCTTCTTCGGGAATAATCTGTGTGTCTGACATAACCGACTCCTCTGTGACCATAGAACGGTCGGGAGCGGCGGGCTGTTCCACGGGAGGATTGATCGCAGGACGGACGCGCCTTGCCATGCCGTCGAGCAATCCGTTCACGAACCCCTTTTCGCGCTTGGCATAAAAGGCGTCGGCGACGTCGACATATTCGTTGATGACCGACTTCACCGGCACGTCGAAACGGGCGATCAGTTCGTATGTCCCGGCCCGCAGGATCGCGCGCATCGGGCGGTCGAGCCGGTCCATCGTCCAGCCAGCCGACAACAGGGCCGTGATGTGCCCGTCTATTTCGGCGCGTCGGGCATCGACGCCCTTGACCAGATCGTCGAAGAAATCGAACTCGGCCTCATTATATTCGTCATCGCCGATGGTCGCGCCCAGCCGGTGCTGGTGGAACTCGTGAAGCAGTTTGGAGAGGGGCGTTTGCTCCATCTCGAGCTGATAAAGCGCCTGAACGGCAGCAAGCCGCGCGGCGGATCGGGATTTCGAACGAATTTTCATGACAGTCGCGCCCTGACCGATGCAGCGTGCGCGGGCAAGCCTTCTGCGCCCGCCAGCGCAATCGCTGACGGTCCGAGGTTGGCGATCGCAGCCGCATCGCACTGCAGGAAACTGGTTCGTTTCATGAAATCCAGCACCGAAAGCCCCGAAGCAAAACGCGCGCGCCGACCGGTCGGGAGGACGTGATTCGGTCCGCCCAGATAATCACCGATCGCCTCTGGTGTATAGCGCCCGAGAAACACCGAACCCGCGTGTTTGACTTTTGAAAACAGAATTTCGGGTTTATTTACAGCGAGTTCCAGATGCTCCGGGGCCAATCGATCAATCAGCGGAACCGTGTCGGCAAGGTTTTTGACCAATATGATTGCGCCGTAAGTATCCCAGCTTTCGCGGGCGACCTTTTCCGTACCCAATGTGGGCAGGAGTTTTTCGACCGCCCCGATCACGGCCTCGGCAAATTCAGCATTGTCGGTCATCAGGATCGATTGGCTGGTCGGATCATGTTCGGCCTGGCTCAGCAGGTCTGCCGCGATCCAGTCGGCATTATTCTCCGAATCGGCCACCACCAGAATTTCGGATGGCCCGGCGACCATGTCGATTCCGACTCGCCCGTAAAGCTGCCGCTTGGCCTCTGCGACCCAGGCATTGCCGGGGCCTACGATGGCATCGACAGGGGCGATTTTGTCTGTCCCATAGGCGAGTGCAGCAACCGCCTGCGCGCCGCCGATCCGCCAGACTTCATCGACGCCCGCCAGCGCCGCCGCAGCCAGCACCAGCGAATTGATCTCGCCGCCCGGTGTGGGCGTCACCATCACCAGCCGCCCTACGCCCGCGACCTTGGCCGGAATTGCATTCATCAAGACCGACGAAGGATAGGCCGCCCGTCCGCCCGGAACATAAAGGCCCGCTGCATCGACCGCCGACCAGCGCGCGCCCATGCGGACACCGGCAGCGTCGGTCGTCTCACTATCCGCAGGCCGCTGCGCCTGATGATAAGCCGTGATCCGCGCTGCCGCGAGTTCGAGCGCGCTCCGCAAATCGGGAGCCAACCCGTCGAGCGCCGCATGACAGTCCGCAAGGTCCACCCGCCAGCCGGTCACATCCAGATCATGCCCGTCGAACCGCGACGTCAGTTCGGCAACCGCCGCGTCACCCCCGGCTCGCACCCGTGCCAATATGGCGGCAACATCGCGCGAAACATCGGCATCGCTATCCCGTCGGTCATCGACCAGCGCCGCAAATCGCGCTTCGAAGTCTGCATCCCAGGTATCGAGCCGGATCACGCGACCGCCGCCCGGAAAGCCTCGATCAACGGCGCGATGTCGGGGCGCGTCTTGAACGCCGCACGATTGACGATCAGCCGGGCCGAAACCTGCGCGATCACCTCGACCTCGACCAGACCGTTATCCTTCAGCGTCCGACCCGAGGAAACCAGATCGACGATCCGACTCGACAGCCCCAGCGTCGGCGCCAGTTCCATCGCTCCGTTCAGCTTTACGCACTCCGCCTGCACACCGCGCGCCTCGAAATGCCGCCGCGTTAGATTGGGGTATTTCGTGGCCACCCGAACATGGCTCCAGCTTGCGGGGTCGTCGGTCGCGGCCAGGTCGACCGGCTCGGCGACCGAAATCCGGCAATGCCCGATGCCGAGGTCGACCGGCGCATAGACTTCGGAATAATCGAACTCCAGCAACACGTCCGACCCGACAACCCCAAGCTGCGCCGCACCGTGCGCAACGAACGTCGCGACATCGAAGGCACGGACGCGGATGATGCTGACATCGGGACGATTGGTTGCGAACCGCAGCCGCCGGTCGTTCTCGTCACCGAAGCCCGCCTCGGGCACGATTCCGGCAAGCGCCATCAGGGGGAGCGCTTCGCTCAGGATGCGCCCCTTGGGCACGGCGATGACAATAGGTGTGGACACGCAGGCTCGCTTAGGCGGCGGGCTGCGCCTCGGCAAGTTCGGGGTGACGCCGCAGCGCCTCCATTTCCCACAACGCCACGACAATCAGCGCCGACGTTGAGATAAAACTCAGCGCCAGATTGGAAACCAGCGGCACCGCCGCCGCCGCCGCGGCGAGCAACCCCAGCCCCACCAGATGCGAGATCGGCAGCCAGTCCATCTTCGACGTCGCACGTTTGAAAAACGCGGTGCCGGCGACGTAAAGCGCCGGCCCGCCCAGCGTTACCGCTGCATAGGGCCAGGTCGCCGCATCCAGCGGCTGCGACAGGACCATCGCATCGGACACGGCGGAAACGATGATCCCGGCCACGATCGGCATATGGAAATAGGTATAGGCGTTCAGCGCGATGCTGCCCGGATCATCGGCATTCTCGATATGGTCGGACCCGCGTTTTGCCCCGACGTCAAAATAAATCCACCACATCGTCGCCGACGCTACAAAGGCCGAGGCGAAGCCCAGGCTCGTTGCCCAGTCATGGTCCAGGTTGGAAAGCGTGGCACCGGTAACGAGCATCGCTTCGCCGAGCGCGATGATGATGAAACCCGAACACCGTTCCGCAACATGCTCGCCGACGATATCCCAATCCTCGGTGGAGGACTTGCCAAGGCCCGGCGTGCGGAACAGCACGGCTGGACCTATGAATTCAATGACAACCGCAATGGCCCAGAACCCAACCCTGACGTGTTCGCCATAATAGGCTCCGATGATCCAGAAGATGGCCGATGCCAGCGTCCAGACGAAAATGCGCTGGAAATTGCTGAAGTTCTCGGGGTTCGCCCCGCGCAACGCCCACAGCATGAACAGCGTCCGCACGATCTGGAACGCGGCGTAACCCCAGGCGAACATGACCCCCGCCGAACTAAAGGCGTTGGTGACCGCCGACGACAGGATCAACCCGATGAGCATCAATCCCATCAGGAAAACGCGCACGGTCGGGTGTTCGGGATCGAGCCTGTTGGTCACCCAGCAGGTATTGATCCACGCCCACCACACGCCCAGAAACAGCACCGAGGTTTCAAGGACACCCCAGACCGTCAGATGCCCGAAAAGCCGGTGCGAGAGTTGCGTGATGGCGAATACGAATACGAGGTCGAAGAACAGTTCGATGTTTGTGACTTTCGCGCCATCTTCGTCGTCACGTTGACGGAACAGGGTGGCGCGGGTCTCTTTCGACATCGCTCGTTTCTGGGATTGCCAATCAAGGAATGCAAATGAACTTTCCCGAAGCCATGGAATATCAAGCACAATTCGGCGACACCAACGATGCGCCGATCACCGCACGCGTCTGTCGCGCACTGGCCGTAGCGATCGATGACAGCACAGCGACCGGCGCGCGGGTGTTGGGCTGGACGGGCCATTATATCGCCGACGCGGTGCCGCTCCGGCTGGTCGCGCCCTTCCATTTTCTGTTTCGCGAGGGGCGGTGCGCGGCGCTGGACGCTCTTTTTCGCGGCGAGGCGACCGATGACGTTGCCGCCATTCGCAGCGCGCTTGCCGATCATGATGATGAGATCAATCGCTGGCTCGATGGCCCACCCCAGACCAACGAGGCGGCGCGGTCGGCAACCTTCATGGCCGCGCTGCTGGAGTTGACCGACCGTTTCGGACATGAATTCGAACTGCTCGAAATCGGATCGAGCGCCGGTCTGAACCTGTTGATTGACCGGTATCGCTACAATTTGGGCGATGTGCTGGTTGGCCCTCCCGATAGCGCTGTCGTCATCACGCCCGACTGGAAGGGACCGCCTCCGCCGGACGTGCCGGTCAGGATCAAATCGATACGGGGCGTCGATATTGCGCCGATCGATGTTCGCGATGCAGCGGCGGCGGAACATCTTCTGGCCTATATCTGGGTGGACCAGAAAGAGCGGTTCGCCCGCGCCGAAGCCGCCATAGCGCTGATCCGGGACGATTATCCCGCGCTGGAGAAAGGCGATGCGGCGGACTTCGTCGAGCAGCGATTGCGCGAACCACAAGCCGACAACACGACCCGCGTCCTGATGCACAGCATCGTCTGGCAATATTTGCCCGCTGAAACGCAGCAGCGCATCACCGCCGCAATGGAGGCGGCAGGCGCGGCGGCTACGACCGAGCTGCCGCTGGCCTGGATCGCTTTCGAAGCCGACCGCGAGTTGAAACAACACACTGTCCGCCTGCGGATATGGCCGGGCAATGTTGATGCGGTCATCGCGATTGCCCACCCGCACGCAAGCTGGATCGTCTGGTCGCGCCTTGATGACTAACCGAGGAAAGCGCGCAGAGCCTCGATGACGGCTTGGGGTTTCTCCCACGTCACGAAATGCCCGGCGTCAGGGATCTCCACGACGGTCAGATCAATGACCAACGCGTCCAGCCCCTCGAGCAGCGCCGGGGTGAGTGCCTTGTCATCCATGCCCCAGATCACCAGCGTCGGCATCTGCACGGCAGGGAACGGCGCATCCAGAAAGGCCGGGCGTTCGGGCGCCTCGTCCATCGCGGGCACGATGATCTGGGCCGCGCGATACCAGTTGAGCATCGCAAGGATCGCGCCGGGCTGCGACCACTCCTCCAGATAGGCTGGGCGTTCCTCCGGAGGAGCTTCGCTGCCGATGCCCGAGGGTCCGAAAAGCCTGTCGTAGAACGCGTCCAGATCGGCGGCGATGAAGCTTTCCATGCCGGGGGTGCGAAACGCGCGGATATATTGCGATCCTTCGCGCTGGCCCATGTCGTCGAACAGGGCTTTCTGGAAAATGAAAGGGTGCGGCGCGTTGAGGATGGCGAGCCGTTCGATCCGCGAGGGGTTGGTCAGCGCCGCGCCCCACGCAATGGCCCCGCCCCAGTCATGGCCGACCAGCGTGAATTTATCGATGCCGAGTGCGTCGGCGAGTGCGAACAGATCGGCGATCGGCTTGTCGGGCGTATAATTCTCGACACCCTCGGGCTTTGACGAGCGGACATAGCCGCGCTGGTCGGGGGCGACGACGCGATAGTCTTTCGCAAGATCGGCCAGCTGGAATCGCCAAGTCCGCGCGCTTTCCGGAAAGCCGTGCAGGAAGATGATCGCCGGCGCATCGTCGGGTCCGCCGATGGTGACGTCGAGTTGGACACCGGTCGAAAGGGCGATGCGTTCGCGGCGCAGTTCGCTTAAAAGATTGGGTTCGGTCATAGATAGCTCACCGTTTTCGCAATTTCGGGGATCGGGATAAACTCCTTGTCGTCGCCGGGCACCGTCGGAAAGCGTCCCGATTTCCAATCGTCCTTTGCGACATTGATCCGCTCGCGAGACGAGGACACGAAATTCCACCAGACATGGCGCGGGGTGGCAAATGCACCGCCGCCCATCAGCATCGCCCGCATGTTCGACGTCGCGCGGAGGGTCGCCGCGATGCCGGGTTTCAGGAGGTAAAGGATGAACGGCGTCAGCGGCTCCCCATCAAGCGTCGCATCGCCCTCGGTCACAAGGATCGCGCGTTCGTCGGCTCCGGCGTCGATCGGTATACGCGCGCCTGTTTCCAACGCGATTTCGGCATAGATCGTCGGCGCGTGGCAGGTGGTGGCCGCCGTCTGGCCCCACAAACTCCCCATGATGATCCGCGCGCGGACGCCGGGGGTCTCCAGCAGCGGCAACCGGTCGGGCATGATCTGCTCGAACGCCGGGTCGATCTCTTCCATGCCGTCCGGCAGCGCCAGCCATGTCTGCATCCCATAGAAAGCCGGACCATCGGCGCGCGTCGATTCGGGCGAGCGTTCGGAATGTACGATGCCGCGCCCCGCCGTCATCAGATTGACCGCACCTGGTTCGATGACCGCATGGCTGCCGATCGAATCGCGATGCTCGATCGCTCCCTCGAACAGATAGGATACGGTGGACAGGTTGATATGCGGATGCGGACGGACGTCCATGCCGCGACCGGCCGGCAGGCGCGCGGGGCCGAACTGGTCGACGAATATAAACGGGCCGACCATCGTGCGGGTCTTGGCCGGAAGCGTCCGCCGAACCTTGAAATCGCCGAGGTCGTGGGTAACCGGCAGGATGGTTTCGATCAGCAGATCGCTCATTCGCCGGGTGCTTTCGCCTTGATCGCAAGCGCGTGAACGCGTTCAGCCAACAATTCCGCCAGCGCCGCGTTGACCATCCGCTGCCGCGCGACCCGCGACTGGCCGGAGAAGGCGGCACTCTCGATCTCGACGGTGAAGTGCGATTCGCCGCGCGCATCATGGCCCGAATGACCGGCGTGCTTGTCGCTGTCGTCGATGACCGCGAGTGACAGGGGCGAGAGCGCAGCGTTCAACCGCGTTTCGATTTCGGCCGCGACAGGGCCTTTAAGCTTGGTGTCCATCAACCCTATATAGCCAAATCACGCGAAAATAAGAGAGCCGTTTGCCGACCGAAATCCCCAAGCGCCACACCCGTTTTCATGGCCGGGTCGAGAATGCAGCGGCACTGTGTGCGGAACCCGGCTGCCACGAGCCCGGCGAGTTCCGCTCGCCGCTCGAGCCCGGCAATTTCGACGGGCCGGGCGCATGGCGCTGGCTCTGCCTCGACCATGTCCGCGAGTTCAACGCCCGCTATAATTTCTTCAACGGCATGAGCGCCGACGAGATCGAGGAACAGCAGCGCCCGTTCGCCGGCTGGGAACGCGAGACCCGCGCGTTTTCGACAGCCGGAGCAGATCGTCCACCAAGCTGGGCCGACTTCACCGACCCGCTCGAAGCAATTTCGGCTCGTTTCAAGCGGACGATGCCACAGGACCGCACCGATGGCCGCCCTCTATCGGGCGAGGACCGCCGCGCGCTGAAGGAACTCGGCCTCGACGTAAACGCCGACCGGAAGGCACTGCGATCGGCCTATTCCGAAAATGTGCGGAAATTTCACCCCGATCGAAACGGCGGCGACCGCAGCCATGAAGTCGCCCTGCAGCGGACGATTGCGGCGTATAATCAGTTGAGAGGGTCGTTAGCCTTCGCGTGAAGGCAGTCAGGCGTCCGCTCCGTTTGCTGCCGCCTCGAGGCCCGCGACATCGATCTTGGTCATCCTCGTCATCGCGTCCATTGCCCGTTTCGCACGACCGCGATCGGGGTCTTTCATCAGGTCCATCAGCCGTTGCGGGACGATCTGCCACGACAGACCGTATTTGTCCTTTAGCCAGCTACAGACGTTCGGCTCTCCGCCATCGGCGATCAGGGCATCCCACAGCCGATCCACTTCGGCCTGGCCATCGACCGTGATCGACATCGAGATCGCCTGGGTAAAGGGAGTATTCGGGCCAGCGTTCAAGGCCTGGTACGGTCGTCCGCACAGCGTGAATTCGACGAGAAGGACATCGCCAATTTTGCCGTTCGGATAATCGGACAGGGCACGCTGAATATGGTCGATGCGTGAGTCGGGCAGCAGCGAAACATAGAAATTCGCGGCTTCCTCACCCTGACGGTCGAACCACAAACATGGTGCGATATCGGTCATTGTCAGCTTCCTTTCGCGTGCAGGTCGACGACCGGAACGAACCCGCCGAATATCATGCGCTTGCCGTCGAACGGCATGGGCTCCGCCGTGAAGCGGGGGTCGGACATCATCTTTTCCATCGCGGCATCGCGCGTGGCCTTGTCTGGCCATTCTATCCACGAAAAGCACACGGTTTCGTCCGGCGTGGCCTGTACCGCGCGGGCGAAATCGGTGACCTTGCCCTCTGCGACGTCATCGCCCCAGCATTCGACGATCCGGGTTGCGCCGAATTCGAGGAAGATGGTGTCCATGCGCGTGGCATGGTTGATGAATTTTGCGCGGTCCGCCGTCGCCACGGGAATCACGAAACCTTCGGTATAGTGCATTTGGACCTCCTATTTCCTGATCGTTGCAGCGATGGCCCAAACATACCCGAACGGGTCTTCGACATGGCCATACCGATCGCCCAGAATTCCATTGGCGTGGTTTCCAGCGAATCACTGTTGAACTTTCTGCAGATGTTAGATTGAAACGTCCACATCGGCTTACAGAGGCGGCGCTCCCGAAACGCCGGACTCGTGACCATCGCGGGGAACCGCGCGCTTGCCGAACGGTTCGTCACATTGTTCCCCCCTGCCTACGATAGGCTTTTAAGCGCACCCTCCCCTCGACTTCGCGCGCACCGGTCGGTTAGGAGGGAAGCCAGTTCCCACGCCAGTTCTCTACGGATAACCCTTCAATGACCGACATTTCCAACGTCCAGCCCGACAGCCGCACCGAAACGGTGATGGATGCGCCCGACCTGAAGGTCTCGGTGCGCGAGATGTTCGGCATCGACGTGGACATGGAGGTTCCGGCGTTCAGTGAAGCGGACGAGCGCGTTCCCGACCTCGACCCCAGCTATGTCTTCGACGCCGACACGACGCTGGCGATCTGCGCGGGCTTCGCCTTCAACCGCCGCGTCATGGTTCAGGGCTATCACGGCACCGGTAAATCGACGCACATCGAACAGGTTGCCGCGCGCCTGAAATGGCCGTGCATCCGCATCAACCTCGACGCGCATATCAGCCGGATCGACCTTGTCGGTCGGGACGCTATCGTCCTGCGCGACGGCCAGCAGGTTACTGAGTTTCGCGAGGGGTTGCTGCCTTGGGCTTTGCAAACCCCAACCGCTCTCGTGTTCGACGAATATGATGCGGGCCGCCCCGACGTGATGTTCGTTATCCAGCGTATCCTCGAAGCAGAGGGCAAGCTGACCCTGCTCGACCAGAACCGCGTCATCCGGCCCAACCCGTACTTCCGCCTGTTCGCCACCGCCAATACGGTTGGTCTGGGCGACACCAGCGGCCTGTATCATGGCACGCAGCAGATCAATCAGGGCCAGATGGATCGCTGGAACGTCGTCGTGACGCTCAACTACCTCCCCGCTGCGATCGAAGCGCAGATCGTGCTGGCGAAGTCGGGCGAATACGACCAGCCCGATGGCAAGAAGACCGTCGATAACATGGTCAAGGTCGCCGACATGACGCGGCAGGGCTTCATCAACGGCGATATCTCGACCGTCATGAGCCCGCGCACCGTCATCACCTGGGCGCAGAACGCGCTGATCTTCAAGGACGTCGGCTTTGCGTTCCGGCTGACCTTCCTGAACAAATGCGATGAGGCGGAGCGGAGTCTCGTCGCGGAGTATTACCAGCGGGTATTCGGTAAGGATTTGCCCGAAAGCGTCGTCGGCAAGGCCTGATGGCCGACCAGACACCCCTCGAAGCCTTCAAGTCGGTCCTGACCGGAACGGCGCGCGCTCTGGCGCATGAGCCGGAGGTGGAGCTTGCCTTCACCGCCGACGCCCCGACCCAGATCGGCAAGAACATCAAGGTGCCGATGCCGGGTCGCGGGTTGCCCGCCGATCAGGTTGCCGAAGCGCGTGGATTTGCCGATGGTTTTGCGCTCCGACTGCGGCATCACAATGTCGCGGTTCATGCTCGCAATGCCCCCGCTCCGCCGATTGCGCGCGCGGTTTTCGATGCGGTCGAAACCGTGCGGGTCGAGGCACTCGGCGGTCGCGCAATGGCCGGTGTCCGTGCCAACCTGACCCATGCGCTTGAAATGCGGATGCGGTCGGACCCCATCGCGCGCGCCAAGGCGAGGGACGAGGTTCCATTGTCAACCGCGGTTGCCCTGCTCCTGCGCGAGCGGCTGACAGGTGAGGCTCCCCCCGCCAGCACCGAAAATGGCCTGTCGATGGTGCGCGAGTGGATCGAGTCGGCGGGCGGCAACGACCTCGACGCGCTCGGGCTGGTTCTCGACGATCAGGCGGCATTCGCGTCGATGACGACCAAGCTGCTCGAAGACCTGTCGCTGATCGAGGGGGACATGATCCCCGACGACCAGCAGGACGATGGCGATGACGAGGGCGACGAGCAGGGTCAGGACGAATCCGAAAGCAATGAGGACGAGGCCGAAGGTGCGGGCGACCTCGACCAGCGCGCCGAAACAACGCAAGCCGACGACACCGAAGGCGATGGCGAGACCGAGAGCGAGGACAGCGCCGAGGACGACGCCGCCGATGGTGGCGAAGGCGATCAGGACGGGATGCTACCCGTGCGCCCCAATCGCCCGCCCGCCGACCTGACGCCGGGGTTCGATTACAAGGCGTGGACGACCAAGCATGACGAGGTCATCGCCGCAGACGAACTGTGCGATGCCGACGAACTGGTGCGGTTGCGTCAGTATCTCGACCAGCAGTTGATCCATTTGCAGGGCGCGGTGACGAAACTCGCCAACCGGTTGCAGCGCAAGCTGATGGCGCAACAGTCGCGATCGTGGGACTTCGATCAGGAGGAGGGGATGCTCGACGCCGCCCGGTTGGCGCGGATCATCGTCTCGCCGGGTCATTCGCTGTCGTACAAAATCGAACGCGAGACCGATTTTCGCGATACGGTGGTGACGCTGTTGATCGATAACTCCGGCTCGATGCGTGGGCGACCGATCTCGATTGCGGCGATCAGCGCCGATATCATGGCGCGGACGCTGGAACGCTGCGGCGTAAAGACGGAAATCCTGGGCTTTACCACCCGCGCGTGGAAGGGCGGCCAGTCGCGCGAAAGCTGGCTCGCCGCCGGACGTCCCGCCATGCCCGGACGTCTCAACGACCTCCGCCACATTGTTTACAAGCCTGCCGATACGCCGTGGCGGCGGGCACGGACGTCGCTCGGCCTGATGATGCGCGAGGGGCTGTTGAAGGAAAACATCGACGGCGAGGCGTTGCTATGGGCGCACAGCCGCCTGTTGGCGCGGTCCGAGGAGCGCAAGATACTGATGGTGATTTCCGATGGCGCGCCGGTCGACGATTCGACGCTCAGCGTGAACAGCGGAAGTTATCTGGAAAAGCATCTGCGGCAGGTCATCGGCTGGATCGAGAATAAATCACCCGTCCAGCTTGTTGCCATTGGCATCGGTCACGACGTGACCCGCTATTACGCCAAGGCCGTGACGATCATGGATGCCGACCAGCTAGGCGGCACGATGGTCGAGCAACTTGCCGGGCTGTTCGACATTCAAAACGACCGATAAAACTGGGGCCGGACAGTTGCCTGCCCGGCCCTCCCCTCGATAAGCAACCGGAGGGTATTCGTTAACGGCAGCTGCCGCTTTTATCGATGGCGCGGCCCGCGAGTGCGCCTGCACCGGCCCCGATGATCGTGCCGGTCCCGCTTGGGCGGTTGTAGCGCCCGCCACGACCTATCTCGCGACCCAGCAACCCACCGGCGATCGCACCGAGAATCGTGCCCGTCGTGCCCGAACTCTGGCGGCAGTCGCGATAGTTGCGGCGATAGTTGCGGCCATCATTGCCCCGCCAGTTGCCTCCACGGTCATAATAGCCAACATCATTGTCCTGATATCCGCGGTCACGGTAGTCACGACCCTGATAGCCACGGTCGTCTCCGCCGCGGCCCTGATAATAATCACCCGAACGATAATGTTCCTGCGCCATTGCGGGTGTTGCAAAGCCGGTGGCCAATATGCTGGCGGCGGCGGCAATCTGGATGAGTTGTTTTTTCATCGGTCGGCTCCTTGGATACGACAGTCCCGTCGTCGTGCTGGGTAACGGTTGATGGCCGCCATGCATGCGTTCTAGGCCGATTCGGGTGGAGGTTTGCTGAACAGGCCGGTTATCCCATGTTCACGAAGCCGCCATGCGCTAAAGGACCGCATGCGTTGGCCCGTTCTGCTTGGTGTTTTGTTCCTTGGCCAGTGCGTGCGGAGTTCGACAACGCACGATCTGACACCGGTCGCCACAGCGGCAATCACGATCGATGCCGAACCGGTCCCCCTGTATGCAGAGGATCTCACGCGTAGTCGGCTGGGGGCGCTGGATTATATCGGCGGCTGGAAACTGACGAGCGACAACCCTGCGTTCGGTGGGCTTTCGTCGCTCGATGTCGAGGGCAATAATAGCGTGACGGCGCTCAGCGACGCGGGTGGGCTGGTGCGCTTTCGTATCGGCAAATTCGGACATATTTCGAACGCAGCGATTGCTGCGGTGCCCTCCGGCTGTGGCGGCGGCAAAGAGAAGACCGGGCGCGACACCGAATCGCTCGCGCATGATCGGTGGTCGGGACATTGGTGGATCGGCTTTGAATGGCGCAACGTGATTTGCCGGACGAACGGCGATCTGGGCATCGGTGAGCGCGTCTATCAGCCTCCCGAGATGGCCGACTGGTCGCGCACCAGCGGTCCGGAAACGCTGTTGCGCCTGTCTGGCGGTCGTTTTTTGGTGATTGCAGAAGGCAGTCGCCACGATGGTGAGGTTCGACCCGTCATCATGTTCGGCGGCGACCCGACCAATGCGAAGATCCCCCGCGTCATGCTCGGCTATTTGCCGCCCCCGGGGTTCAGCCCCACCGACGCTACCGAACTGCCCGATGGCCGCATCCTGATCCTGAACCGCAGTCTTGCGCTGACGTCGCTATTCACCGCCTGCATCACGATCATCGACCCGAAGTCGATTCGCGGCGGGGCGGTGCTGCAGGGACCGGTGATCGCGCGATTCGCATCGCCGGCGATCTCGGAGAATTTCGAAGGCATAGCTTCGGGCACAGAGAACGGCCGCACCGTCGTCTGGATTATATCGGACGACAATTTTGCAAGCTGGCAGCGGACGTTGCTGCTGAAGTTTGCCCTGACCGAAGTCAGGGCGAATTAAATCAGGCTGCTACTGAAGTCGTTGCCGCGACGATGGCCTTGGCCACCTTGCGCTTCAGCCGCTGTGCCTTGAGGCTGAGCTGTGCTTCGCTGGTCTTGTTCAACCAATTGTCCAGGCCGCCAACATGCTCGACCGAACGAAGACCGTGCGTCGAAACGCGCAGCTTGATCGATTCGCCGAGTGCGTCGGACAAAAGCGTCACATTCTGCAGATTGGGCAGGAAGGTCCGCTTCGTCTTGTTGTTCGCATGGCTCACATTGTTCCCTACCATGCGACCCTTGCCGGTCAGTTCGCAAATGCGCGCCATCGTTCGTCGTCCTGAATAACTGTGTTCTGAAAGGAGGCGCGCCTAACTGCAAACTGCCGTGTCGTCAACCGCCGACGCCCTTACGCAACCTGCACGCGTTCCGTTCGTTACGGCCCTACAAGGTATAGGGAGTGACGGATATGCGCGCAATATTGGGGCTGTTGCTGGTGATCGTGCTGGCGGCCATTGCCGCTTTCGCACTGGGCTTCATCAACATCGACAAGACCAAGGACGGCAAGCTGCCAGCGATTCGCGCTGAAGGTGGCCAGTTGCCGGGGTATCAGGTTTCGACAGGCAAGCTCGAGGTGGGCACCAAGAGCACGACGGTCGATGTGCCGAATGTCGGAACGCACAAGGAAGTGATCCAGACCCCGACCGTCGGCGTGAAAAAGGCCGACTGATGGCAACGGGCAATGTCAGCAGCGGGCGCGTCCGGCCTCTTGCCGTGGTCGCGTCCGTCTTCCTCCCGCCACTGGGAGTCTTTCTCGATCGCGGTATCGGCAAGTCGTTCTGGTTGACCTGCCTGCTGACGTTGATCGCGTTCGTGCCCGGCATGGTCTTCGCGCTCTATCTCACGCTGGTCTCCCCCGCCGGTTGAAGGTCTGTTAGGGGGAGCGGATGGCGTTTCCCCTCCCCTTACCGATGCGACTGGCGCTCGATGCGGCGAAAGGGGCGGCTATTGCCGGCGAGGTTCCGGTTGGTGCCGTGATCATGCGCGGCAGCGACGTCCTTTCCGTGGCGGCCAATGCAACGCGCACGCTGGGCGACCCTACCGCTCACGCCGAAATCGTGGCGATCCGTGAGGCTTGCACCAAACTCGGTACGGATCGGCTGATCGGTTGTGAATTGTGGGTGACGCTGGAACCGTGCGCAATGTGTGCCGGAGCCATCGCCCATGCGCGCATCGATCGGCTATTCTACGCAGCGAGCGATCCAAAGGGGGGCGGGGTCGAACATGGCGCGCGTGTTTTTTCGCATTCCACCTGTCACCATCGCCCCGAAATCACCAGCGGCCTGGGCGAAAGCGAATCGGCTACGATGCTCCGGGATTTTTTCGCCGCGAGACGGTCCGCATAGACTATTCTTGTGAATTTTAGCGAAAACCGCCAAGGCGAACACGACTGACAATGTCCACAGCCATCCCCCCCGCCCCCCTGACGCCATTTCCGTGGATAGACGTCGCCATCATCGTCGCACTGGTGATGTTGAACGGCGTCTTTGCGATGTCCGAACTGTCGATCGTATCGGCGCGCAAACCGCGACTGGAAGCGATGGCGCGCAAGGGCAGTGCCGGTGCACGCGTTGCGCTCGAACTCAGCGCCGATCCGGGCAAGCTGCTTTCCACGGTCCAGATCGGCATCAGCCTGATCGGTGTCGTCGCTGGTGCTTATTCAGGTGCGGAGCTGGGTGGCCCGATGGGCGACAGGCTGCGCTGGCTGGGCCTGAAGCCAGAGACAGCGGCAACGCTCGGTTTTGTGATCGTCATCGGGCTCACCACATTCGTTTCGCTGATCATCGGCGAACTCGTCCCCAAACAGTTTGCGTTGCGCAAGCCCGAACCGATTGCCGCGATCATGGCGCGTCCGATGCTGTGGCTATCGCGCGCGACGGCACCGATCGTCTGGGTTCTCGACGGTACCAGCGCGCTGATTTTCCGCCTGCTGGGCATGAGCCGCGAATCGGAAAGCCATGTTACCGCCGAGGAACTTCACCTGATATTTGCCGAGGCGTCGAAATCGGGCGTCATAGAGGAAAGCGAGCGCGCCATCATATCGGGTGTCGTCCGCCTCGCCGATCGCCCGGTGCGGGAAGTTATGACGCCCCGGACAGAGATCAACTGGATCGACGTCGATGCCGATCATGACGCGCTTTATGCGGTGCTGGCATCGCTGCCGCACAGTCGCATGCCGGTGGCGACAGGATCGGTGGATGAGATCATCGGCGTCGTGCAGGCGCGCGATATCGTTGCGCGGCTCGTCACCGGAGAACCGATCGACCTGCGCGCCCTGATGCGCGTGCCTCCGATCGTTCCCGATCAGGTCGATGCGATGGACGCGCTTGAGGCCCTGCGTCATGCCGACGTGCCGATGGCGATGGTCCATGATGAATACGGCCATCTGGAGGGCATCGTCACGCCCGCCGACCTTTTGGCGGCAATCGCCGGTGAATTCGCGTCGGATCACGACGATGAATCCGATCCGCCGATCTTCGAACGCGAGGACGGCAGCCTGCTCGTGTCCGGTTGGGTTGCCGCCGATACGTTGGCCGAGCGCATCGGACTGACGCTGCCCGACGATCGCGACTATGCGACGGTGGCGGGACTGGCACTCGCGGAGATGAAACGCCTGCCGAGCGTTGGCGACCATTTCGTCACCGGTGGTTTCCGGTTCGAGATCATGGACATGGACAACCGCAAGATCGACAAGCTGCTGGTCTCCGAAATCGAGGGCGACTAGCCGTCACCCGGCGCGGGCCGGGGCAGCGGGAACTACTCCGCCGCCGCCATCTCTTCCAGATCATGCTCAGCGGCCTGCCGCGCCCACATTTCGGCATATAGCCCGTTTTTCGCCAGCAACGTGGCGTGCGTGCCGCGTTCTGAAACCCGCCCCGCCTCCAGCACGACGATCTCATCGGCATCGACGATCGTGGACAGGCGGTGCGCGATAACGATCGTGGTCCGCCGTGCCGCAATGGCTTTCAGGGTCGTCTGGATCTCCGCCTCGGTCCGGCTGTCGAGCGCGCTGGTAGCCTCGTCCAATATCAGGATGGGCGGGTTTTTCAGCAAGGTCCGCGCAATCGCAACACGCTGCTTTTCGCCACCCGACAATTTCAGGCCACGCTCACCGACCTTCGCGCCATATTGATCGGGCAGCGACGCGATGAAGCCGTGGATCGCGGCACCGCGCGCCGCTTCCTCGACCTGTTCCTGCGTGGCACCCGCCCTGCCATAGGCAATGTTATAGCCGATGGTGTCGTTGAACAGCACCGTATCCTGCGGCACGATCCCGATCGCCGAGCGCAGGCTGGCCTGGGTGACCGTGGCGATATCCTGCCCATCGACGGTGATTCGGCCCCCCGTCGTGTCGTAAAACCGGAACATCAGCCGCGCGAGAGTGGACTTGCCCGCCCCCGATGGCCCAACGACGGCAAGTGTGTTCCCCGCCGGTATCTCGAAATCGACGCCGTGCAGGATCTGGCGGTCCTTGTCATAGGCGAACGACACATTCTCGAACCGGACCACGCCATCGCCGACATTCAGCGGCAGCGCCCCGGGCACATCGACGATCTCGGCAGGCGTATCGATCAGGTTGAACATGGCCTCCATGTCGATCAACCCCTGCCGGATCGTACGATATACCATGCCGAGCAGGTCGAGCGGGCGGAAAAGCTGGGACAGCCATGTGTTGACCAGCACGACGTCGCCGGTCGTGAACCGTCCCTGCGACCAGCCCCAGACGACAAAGCCCATCGCGCCCGCCATCATCAAATTGGTGATCAGCGACTGGCCCACGTTAAGCCATGCCAGCGAATTCTCCGACTTCACCGCCGCATTGGCATAAGCCCTGGCCGCGCTCGAATAGCGTTCGGTCTCGCGGTCTTCGGCATTGAAATATTTGACCGTTTCATAGTTGAGCAGCGAATCGACCGCCTTGGCCGCAGCCCCGGTGTCCATCGTGTTCATGTCTTCACGCAGTTTCGCCCGCCAGTCGGTCACCGTGCGGGTGAACCAGATATAGGCGACGACCATGACCAAGGTTGCCGCCACCAGCGGAAAGCCGAACTTTACCCAGAAGAAGATCGAGACGACAACCAGTTCGATGACCGTGGGCGCGATGTTGAACAGCATGAAGTACAGCATCGAATCGATGCTCTTCGTACCGCGCTCGATGATCTTGGCGACCGCACCGGTCCGCCGGTCGAGGTGAAAGCGCAAGCTGAGCGAATGGAGCCTGCGGAACACGTTGCTGGCGAGGCGCTGGGTCGCGTCCTGCCCGACACGTTCGAAGATCGCATTGCGGAGGTTGTCGAACACCACGCCCGCAAAGCGCGCTCCGGCATAGGCAACGACCAGCGCGATTGCGATCTGTGCGCTGGCCTCCATGCCCGGCACCATCCGGTCGATCGCCCAGGTATAGAGCCAGCCCATCGACAAGGTGATGCCCTTGGCAATCAGCACGAGAATTAGCGCAACGACGACACGGACTCGCAGTATCCGGTCGTCGGCAGGCCAGAGATACGGCAGGAAGCGGCGCAATGACGCGAAACCCGCGACGGGCTTATCTCCAGTTTCGACGACGGGTGGCATGCGAGCGCATATGGGGCGTGTCGCGCGAATTTGCTACAGTTTAGGGAAGGTCGAACACAATCATGGTGAAGTCCGGCATCGTGCAGGGCACCGTTTGACCGGTCGCACATGGCCGAACGAGTCGTTTCGACGGGATTGCGCGACCAGTGGCAAAGACGGTGTCTAGCCGCATCGTTTGTCCGCTCGTTTGCAAAAGGGCCGGGCGCAGGATGGTGGCGCGCGCTACCGCCTGGGCCGACACCCCATAGGATTGCGCCATTGCCGGAGTGGCCAGGGTTACCAGAACGGCTCCAACGATCGTGAATGATTTGCCAACCATATCGTCGGCAATCCGCGCGATTGCCGAGCACGCCTAGCCGCCACGATGAGGCAGGACGTCCCGGATAAGGATCGTCCTTGTTCGGCACAGTCCGCTCCACCGGGAAAGAGCGAAACATTTACCGTGTCGCGTGTTGGAACAAGTCCATAACCGGCCTAGGTTCCCGCCGTAATTGCTTTGCACGAAGGATGTATCATGCGCGTTCTGCTTTCTGCCCTAGCCCTCGCGACCCTGCCATTGCCTGCCATTGCCGCGCTCCCGGTCGGTGCCGTCGCTCCTGACTTCACGACGGTGGGCGCCAAAGGCGGAAAGACGTTTGAATTCAGCCTCGCAAAGGCACTCAGGAAAGGCCCGGTCGTCCTGTACTTCTTCCCCGCCGCCTTCACTTCGGGCTGCACGGTCGAGGCGCATGAATTTGCCGAAGCGAGCGATGATTTCACCAAGGCGGGCGCGACGCTGATCGGCGTGGCAGCCGACCCGATCGACAAGCTCGCCAAATTTTCTGTCGAAGAATGTCGCAACAAATTTGCCGTCGCGGTGGCCAGTCCTGCAATGATCTCTGCCTATGACGTGAAACTGCCTCTGATGGGTCGATCGAATCGGACGTCGTTCGTAATCGCCAAATCAGGCAAAATCGCATTCTCCTACAGCGCGATGAGCCCCGAAGGCCATGTTTCGGGCACTTTAGGGGCGGTGAAAGCCTTGAAAGCACGGTAAAATTAACGATCCGGCAACTTCCCCGTCATAATCAGGACCTGCCCATTTCTTCCAATGGTCGGATGATGTGAGGGATTGAGATCGAGATGAGGCGCGAGGCGTTAAATCAGCGCGACAATCGTCGTGCAATGCGGCTGGATGTGCGTCTGGCGGCGGGTCTGCGAGAACCGGGAACGTCACAGCGGTTCGACGTCGATGTGATCGACCTGTCGATGGTCGGCTTTCGATGCGAAACCAGCTTCACGCTCACGCCCGGCAACGCGGTGTTCGTTTCCATTCCGGGCCTGGGCCCACTCGAATGTACCGTCGCCTGGCGACGTGGATATGTTTATGGCTGCGAATTCGACCGACCGCTCCATAACGCCGTCTTCGATCATGTGATTTCACAGTACCGCCGACTTTGATCGGTCGTTGACGAACTATTAGGACGATCCTGCCACGATATTCCGATGTGGCCGTTCACCTCTCGACGCATCATGGGCAATCGCTGGTGGGCGATCGCCTTCGTTATTTTCGTTTGTTATCAGGCCGTCGATTTTATCGGTGCTGAACCGGCGGCCGATAATTCCGGGAACGCCACAATGACCGATGCATCGGGCGCACCCGTGACCGACGACCAGTTGCGCCAGGCGGAGAAGTCGCTCAAATCGTTATAGATGAGACGCGCGCTTGTCCGGGGACTGATCCCTGTCTTCATCGTCCAGTTCTTTGCGTGGACGGCCATGTTCGCGCTGTGGATCTATACGACGCCGGTAGTGATCGAACGCCTTTCACCCGGTGCGGCGAGCGATAGCCCGGAATATCTAAATGGCCTGACGTGGGTCGGCGTGTGCTTCGCCTGTTATGCGCTGTTGTCGGCAATCCTGAACTTTGCCCAGCCATGGGCTTTCGCGACGTTCGGACGGATGCAGGCTTATGCGGGGGCGCTGATTCTTGGCGCGACCGGTATTGGGCTGGTGCCGATCGCCAGTGAGCCGGTTGCGTTGCTCGGTTGCTTCGCCCTGATCGGCGTGGCGTGGAGCCTGATTTCCAACATTCCTTACGCCATCGGCTCCGAACTGGCCCGCGAGGAGGAGGTGACGAAGGTGATGAACGTCATCGCCTTTTCCGTCGTCATCCCTCAGGTCGTCGCGGTCCTGCTGTTCGGCCTCGTCACCCGATCGCTGTTCTCAGGCCATGTCGCCGCGACGATGGAACTCGGCGCGGCGTCTATGGCGATTGCGGCGGTGGCGGTGCTGGTGTTGCGGGTCGGGCGTTAAGCCGCCAGCTTGCGCAACACATACTGAAGGATGCCACCGTTCAGGAAATACTCCAGTTCGTTGACGGTATCGATCCGGCAGCGTGTCTGGAATTCCTCGACCGTACCATCTGCGCGGGTCAGCGTGACCGTAACATCCTGACGCGGACGGAGTTCAGCGACCTTCATGATCGTGAAGCTCTCGGTTCCGTCCAGCTTCAGAGTTTTGCGGGTGACGCCATCGGCAAACTGCAACGGCAGGACGCCCATGCCGACGAGGTTCGAACGGTGGATACGCTCGAAGCTCTCGGTGATAACAGCGCGGACGCCCAGCAGATTAGTCCCCTTCGCCGCCCAGTCGCGTGACGATCCTGTGCCATATTCCTTGCCCGCGATGACGACTAGCGGCGTACCATCGGCCTTGTGGTGCATGGCGGCGTCATAGATCGGCATGACCTCGCCCTTATAGCTCGTCATGCCGCCTTCGATACCCGGGATCATCTCGTTCTTGATACGGATGTTGGCGAACGTGCCGCGCATCATCACTTCATGATGGCCACGACGCGCGCCATAGCTGTTGAAGTCTGCCCGCGCGACCTGATGCTCCTGCAACCACGAACCGGCTGGCGAATCGGCCTTGATCGATCCCGCTGGCGAAATGTGATCGGTGGTGATCGAGTCAGCAAAGATCGCGAGCGGACGCGCTTCGATGATGTCGTTCACCGGAGCGGGCGTCATCGACATTCCCTCGAAATACGGTGGGTTGGCAACATAGGTGCTGCCCGCGCGCCATGTGTAGGTGTCCGACCCTTCGATCTCGATGGCCTGCCATTTGTCGTCGCCGGAGAACACCTGCGAATAGCGGTTCATGAACATGCCGCGGTCGATGTTGGCGGCCATCAGTTCCTGGACCTCGGCGTTCGAAGGCCAGACGTCCTTCAGGTAAACATCGGTGCCGTCGGTCGCCTGACCGAGCGGCGTGTTGGTGAAATCCTCGGTTACCGTGCCCTTCAACGCATAGGCAACGACCAGCGGTGGCGAGGCGAGGAAGTTCGCGCGAACGTCGGGCGAAACGCGGCCTTCGAAGTTGCGATTGCCCGACAGGACCGACGCGGCAACGATGTCATTGTTGTTGATCGCATCCGAAATCGGCTGGGCGAGTGGCCCCGAGTTACCGATGCAGGTCGTGCAACCATAACCGACGAGGTTGAACCCAACCGCATCGAGATCGGCCTGAAGGCCCGACTTCACGAGATAGTCGGTAACAACCTGCGAACCGGGAGCGAGCGACGTCTTCACCCAGGGCTTTGGCTTCAAGCCGAGAGCATTGGCCTTGCGCGCAACCAGACCGGCGGCGACCAGAACCGATGGGTTCGATGTGTTCGTGCAACTCGTGATCGCGGCGATAACGACGTCACCATCGCCGATGTCATGGCTACGACCTTCGACCGGCGCGCGCTTGAAGCCGACGTGCTTGTAAACGCTCTCCAGCTCGCTGTTGAAAATGTCATCGACCTGCGTCAGCGCAACCTTGTCCTGCGGGCGTTTTGGTCCTGCAAGCGATGGCACGACAGTCGTCATGTCGAGTTCCAGCGTGTCGGTGAACACGGGGTCCGGCGCATCCGAATAACGCCACAGGCCCTGCGCCTTGGCATAAGCCTCAACCAGAGCAATCGCACTTTCGCTGCGGCCAGTCAGTTGCAGATAGGTCAGCGTCGCATCATCGACACCGAAGAAGCCACAGGTCGCCCCATATTCAGGCGCCATATTGGCAATCGTCGCTCGGTCGGCGAGCGACAATGCGTCGAGACCGGGGCCGAAAAACTCGACGAAGCGACCGACGACACCCTTTGCGCGGAGCAACTGCGTGACTGTCAGCACCAGATCGGTAGCGGTAATGCCCTCGGCAAGAACGCCGGTCAGCTTGAAGCCGACGACTTCGGGGATCAGCATCGAAACCGGCTGGCCGAGCATCGCGGCCTCGGCCTCGATCCCGCCAACGCCCCAACCTAGAACGCCGAGACCATTGACCATTGTCGTGTGGCTGTCGGTGCCGACGCAGGTGTCGGGATAGGCAACCAGCGCGCCGCTCTCGTCTTTCGAAGTCCACACCGCCTGCGCGATGTGCTCCAGATTGACCTGATGGCAGATGCCGGTTCCCGGTGGCACGACCTTGAAATTGTCGAGCGCCTTCGAACCCCATTTCAGGAACTCGTAACGCTCGCCGTTGCGGGCATATTCGAGCTCGACGTTATTGTGCGCTGCCTGTGGGGTGCCGAATTCATCGACCATGACCGAGTGATCGATGACGAGATGAACCGGAACCAGCGGATTGATCTTTTGAGCATCGCCACCGAGCGCGTTCATCGCATCCCGCATCGCAGCGAGATCGACGACGCAAGGGACGCCGGTGAAATCCTGCATCAGCACGCGCGCGGGGCGATACTGGATTTCGCGCGTTGATTTTGGATCGTTCTGCCAGTCGATCAGCGCCTGAATGTCTTCGATCGTGACGGTTACGCCGTCCTCGAAGCGCAACAGGTTCTCGAGCAGTACCTTCATCGAGAACGGCAAACGCGAAACGTCGCCGAGTTTCGCCGCGGCTTTTTCGAGCGAATAATATGCAACCGACTGGCCGCCCGCTTCCAATGTGGTGCGCGTTGCGAGTGTATCCTGGCCGATTGCCGTCATGATTTTTCCCTGCTCGATGGAGTCGGGTCGCCTTAGCAAGCAGAGTCGCGAACGAAAAGGGAGCCACGACCTCGTGACTCCCTCGCAGTGCAATATATTTAGGTCAGGTACGCTGGCCGGTGCCACCCGAGCCCGCCGACGCGCCGCTTTGGGAATCCGGTCCGTCGCCCTGCGTCGCGCTAAATCCATCGCCTCCCGGAGCAGTCGGGTCTGCCTTTCGAGGATCGGTAGGATCGGCGTCGATCAGGTCATCGCCGCTATGCGCGCCATGCCCAACGTCCGCGTCTTCGACTTTCTGGTCGAGGCCGCCCTTGTTGCCAAATCCGCCCTGCTGCGCCTGCGACAATTCCTCGGTACGGTCCGCGCCGTCCAGCATATCGTCGTTGTCATTTGGCTGATTGATACCATCGCTCATTTTATCTCTCCGTCAGTGACCCGCTTCGAAGAATAAACCATCAACACCGTCCGTCGT
This sequence comes from Sphingomonadales bacterium, assembly GCA_028289885.1. Taxonomy (GTDB): domain Bacteria; phylum Pseudomonadota; class Alphaproteobacteria; order Sphingomonadales; family Sphingomonadaceae; genus Sphingomonas_O. Next base: position 1,899 of record JAQGKX010000012.1, on the reverse strand, counting down.
TCCAGGATTGCCAGCGTAACGACCGGCAAAAAGACCTAATCGTCCTCGTCCTCATAACCGACGAGATCGAGCGCCCGCGCCTTGATCTGGCGGGTCATGCACCAGTGGACGATGGCATCTTCGCGGCCATGCGTGACCCAGACTTCCTTCGGCGCGATTTCGAGCAGCGTTTCAGTCAGTTCGTCCCAGTCGGCGTGATCGGAAATCACCAGCGGGAGTTCGACGTTGCGCTGCACCGCGCGTTGCCGGACGCGCATCCAGCCGCTTGCCATGGCGGTGATCGGATCGGGCAGGCGGCGGCTCCAGCGATCGTTGAGCGCGGAGGGCGGCGCGACGATGATGTGCCCGCGCATCTCCTCTTTGCTGGCCACCAGCGCCGGTCGCAGGTCGCCAAGATCGACGCCCCATTCGCGGTACAGGTCGCAAAGCCGCTGCATCGCGCCGTGAATATAGATCGGCGCGTCATGACCCAGCAGACGAAGTTCTGCGATTACCCGCTGCGCCTTGCCCAGCGCGTAGGCCCCAACCAGAACGCAACGTTCGGGTTCGGCGGCGAGCGCGGCGAGCAGCTTGGTCATTTCATCGCGGGTGGCAGGATGGCGGAAAACGGGCAGTCCAAACGTCGCTTCGGTGATGAAAATATCACACGGCACCGGCTCGAACCGCGCGCAGGTCGGGTCGGAGCGGCGCTTGTAATCGCCTGAAACGACGACGCGCTCGCCTGCATATTCGAGCAGGATTTGCGCCGACCCAAGGACATGGCCAGCGGGAATGAATGTCACCCCAATTTCGCCGATCTGGAACCGCTCGCCATAGACGACCGGGTTAGCGCCCGCTTGTTCGCCATAACGGACGCCCATGATCGCCAGCGTTTCGGGGGTCGCCCAAACCTGTTCGTGCCCACCGCGTGCATGATCGGCATGACCGTGCGTTACCAGCGCCCGGGCAACCGGACGCGAAGGATCTACCCATGCGTCGATCATCGGAATATAAATTCCGCTGGGTTGGGGGTCGATCCATGAGCCGAGACGCGCCATCATTCCTATATGGATGCGATGCTCACCGATTCCCAGCTTCCCCAAGCGTTTAGCGACTGGTTCGCCGAAAAAGGCTGGGCTCCGCGTCGCCACCAGCTTGAAATGCTGATCGCAGCGCAGGAAGGGCGTCATGCCCTGCTCGTTGCGCCGACTGGTTCGGGCAAGACGCTTGCCGGATTCATGCCGACGTTGGTCGAGTTGATCGAGACGCCGACCGATGGCCTGCACACACTCTATATATCGCCGCTGAAGGCGCTCGCCGTCGATGTGCAGCGCAATCTGCTTACTCCGATCGCCGAGATGGACCTCGACATCCGGGTCGAGACGCGGACCGGCGACACGCCCTCCGACCGCAAGAAACGCCAGCGCGAACGCCCGCCGCATGTGTTGCTGACCACGCCCGAGAGCCTGAGCCTCTTGTTGAGCTATCCCGACAGCGCAAACCTGTTTGCCGGGTTGAAGACAGTGGTGATCGACGAGGTCCACGCCTTCGCCACCGGCAAGCGCGGCGACCTCCTGTCACTTGGTTTGTCTCGCCTGCAAACCATCGCTCCGAACCTCCGCCGTGTCGCGCTGTCCGCGACGGTGGCCGACGCCGACGGCTATCGCGCATGGTTGGCCCCGAACGGCGACATCGACAGCGTCACCGCAGTGCAGGGCGACCCCGGAGCCGAACCCGACATCGCGATTCTGCTCCCCGAAGGCCGGGTGCCGTGGGCGGGCCATTCGGGCCGATACGCCGCGCCACAGGTCATGGCGGAAATCGAAACGCACAACACGACATTGGTTTTCTGCAACACCCGCGCGCTGGCCGAGCTGATCTTTCAGGATTTGTGGAAAGCCAACGAACAGCGCCTGCCCA
>JAQGKX010000092.1 GCA_028289885.1 Sphingomonadales bacterium | reverse complement strand
CGCGGATCACCGCGCCCAGCCCGGTGCCCGCAGTGCCCGCAGTGGAATAGCCATCGCGCATCGCGGCGTCGACATTGTCCATGCCAGATCCCTTGTCGAGCGCGATACACTCGATACCGCAGCCGGTGCGATCATCAAACCAGCTGATCAACAGCTCGCCGCCGCCGCCATGCTTGATCAGGTTGGTGGCGAGCTCGGTCGCCACGAGCGCAACACGGCCTGCATCTTGCTCATCAAAGCCGTGTAGCGCCGCAAGGTCGCTTGCAAAACGGCGCGCCTCACCGACTTGCGAAACCTCTGTTACCGTTACGGCGCGCATTTTCACTTCCAGCGCGCAATAACGATGCGCGTACCCTGGCCTACGACCGAGTGGATTTCGAACTCGTCCGACAACCGCCGCGCTCCACCAAGACCAATGCCAAGACCACGGCCCGTCGTAAACCCGTCAGTGAGTGCCTGCTCGATGTTCTCGATTCCGGCGCCCTTGTCTTCAAAGGTCAATCGCAAGCCACGCGCGGCACCCTTCTGAAGTGTCTCAATGCGCACTTCACCTCCACCACCATAGTCGAGGGCGTTACGCGCAAGTTCGCTTGCTGCAGTAACAATCTTGGTTTGCCCGACGAGGCTAAATTCTAGCGCCACCGCCTTTGCGCGAACTTCCTGACGAACGCGTACAACGTCGTCGGAGGCCCGAACCTGCAGGGTGCTACTCGTCGTCAAGCTGATAATCGTCTGGATCATCGTCCTCGTCGGCAAAGCTCGGGGCGATCATCGCCATTCCGCGTTCGACGTTGAGCGCCGTCTTGACGCCGGTCAGAGACAGACCAAGCTCGACCAGCGTAATGGCGACTGCGGGCCTCATACCGACTACCACGGTATCGGCGTCAAGCATCCGTGCCACCGCCGCAATCGTATCCAGCATCCGGCCCATGAAGCTGTCGACGATTTCAAGCGCCGAGATATCGATGAGCACACCGCGCGCGGCTGTATCGACGATGCGCGCCGAAAGATCCTCTTCAAGAGCCAGCGCCAGGCGATCATGCATATCGATCTGCACCGAAACCAGCAGCGCGCTGCCAATCTTGATAATCGGTATCCGGTCCATGTTCAGGCCGCTTCGGGAACGGGCGCCTTTAGCGCCACGACTCTCCGCCCTGTTCTATGCAGGGCCAGCTTCAGTGCGTCCGCCAGCGAAGCCTTGGAGGTGACATTCAGGTCGACGCCGAGATGAACCATGGTTTGCGCAATTTGCGGGCGAATCCCCGAAACGATGCAGTCCGCGCCCATTAAACGGGCGGCCGCAATGGTCTTGAGCAGATGCTGAGCAACCAGCGTATCGACAGTCGGCACGCCAGTGATGTCGATGATGGCAATCTTGGCGCTGCGATCCACGATCGCCTGCAAGAGGTTCTCCATGACCACCTGCGTGCGGGCGGAGTCGAGCGTGCCGATCAGTGGCAGTGCAAGGATGCCGTCCCATAGTTTCACAACCGGGGTGGACAGTTCGGCGATCTCGCCCTGCTGACGTATCACCACTTCCTCGCGGCTGCGCTGATACACCTCAACGGTATACAGGCCGAGTTGATCCAGCAGCAAAGACATCGTCCAGCTGCCCTCGGCTATCATTTCGCCATTTCCGGCGTGAGCATGGCGCAGTCGCTCGAATAACGGCTGTTTAAGGGAGAATACGAATGTCGCAGTTTCGCCCGGGCTGAACCCCTGAAACGCGCGCGAGCGCGACATATCGGCAAGGAGCTCGCGAACCCGCTCATAGGGCTCGGACTGAACATCCTCGACACCAGACGATAGCGCCTGGCGAAGCGCCGCAAGAAAGTCCCGGCATTGGGTTTGAAGTTCGCCATCCTTGATGCGGCCGCCCGACGTGCCAACCGCCTGCTTCAAAAGTTTGAGCCACTCCGTAAGGATGGCTTGCTCGTTCACGTCGATTAATTCCGAAAGCGAGGTGCGGTCGACGGCCATGGTCCGGTGTCTTTCTGTGAGCATGCGAAGATTAAAGGCGCATTCGCCCGCAGGATCTTGGCTTGTAATCTGTCCGTACTGTAACGGACAAAGATAGCAAAGGAGTTAATCGAAGCGCCGTCCGTGAGGCTTAGGAGAACGCCCGCGGGTTCTTCAGCGCAGCGCCGCCGAGTCTACGACCGTGAGGCAACGAAGGGCCATAGCAGGCCGCCGGGGACCGCGTCGCGATGATGGCTCAGCCTACCCAGTAACGCTTTGCAGGACATGATTGGGGGTCCGCCATACTGCTCGGGAAGGGACGTCAGAAAGGACCCCCGCGGAACTGTTGGTTCGAAGATTCCAACGAAGGTGTGTTAGCACTGACGCGCTGGGTCAGACGCGCCAGGTACAGACCTTGCCGCCCTCATTCGCTTGATCACAAAGGCGCATGAGCCAGCCGATGGTTCTGCATCATGCTTTACTTTAGCGGGACCTGCGATTGCCTGTGGCGATCACGCGGTGAACGGGATTGCGCTTCTCATCCATGAACTCGCGACGAACGCCTCCAAATATGGCGCATTGTCCACCCGGGGCGGTCATGTTCAAATCCGCTGGCAAGCCGATGATACCGCATTGACACTGACCTGGTCCGAGACTGGAGGACCAAACATCGACGGCCCGCCTGCCCGATTAAGGTTCGGAACAACCCTCGCTGAGCAAACAGTCACCGGACAGTTTCGGGCCCCCCTTTCTACTCAATTGGCGGCGGCCAAGCGGCCCCATGGTTCGGATGCAGCTTATCCTTGATCGGACTTCGCTCTAACCCCGATTTCGTAAACTGCTGGACGGGCTCGGGGATGCCGAAAACTCTTGTTTGTCCGATCACACCCGACGAGCTTTCTTAATCATTCCGAGTTATCTGTGCGACTGGGCCAGTCACCACAGCAACCCCACCGTGGAGGACTGATCGTGGAG
>JAQGKX010000002.1 GCA_028289885.1 Sphingomonadales bacterium | reverse complement strand
TGCTCGGTATCGACAGCCTGAAGGGCAGGCGGATCATCATGGATTTCGTCAGGCAAACGTTGACGGTCGCAGAACCGGGCGCAAGCGAACCCGTCGATCCGGACACGATCGTCGTGACGGGGCGATCGCGCTATGGCCAGTTGGTGCTCGTCGATGCAGAGATCGACACTGTCCACGTCACGGTCATCATCGATTCGGGAGCGCAGAATACCGTCGGTAATGCAGCCTTGCGGACGTTGCTGGCAAAGCGGCATCGCAAGATGGTCTTCACGCCGACCACGCTGATCGACGTCACCGGTGGACGTCTTGCGGCTGAGGTGGCTTTGGTCACGAAGGTCCGTATCGCGAATATCAATCTTGGGCGGATACCCGTTGCCTTTGCCGATGCTCATCCTTTCAAGCGGTTCGGGCTCCAGAAACGCCCGGCAATGCTGCTCGGCATCGACACGCTGCGTTCGTTCCGGCGCGTTTCGGTCGATTTTGCCCAACGCAAGGTGCGCTTTCTCTTGCCGGACGACGTTTGACGGCATAGTCGCGGGGGCATGGTTCCCTTTTCGTTCGCCGGTCATGACCTTGCCGCCCTGCCCGGCGGGGCGCTGTACTGGCCTGCGCGGCGGGCGTTGATCGTGGCCGATCTGCACTTCGAAAAGGCGAGTTGGTTCGCGCAGGGCGGGCAGATGTTGCCGCCCTATGATTCGATCGCGACGCTGACCGATCTGACGGCGCTCGTTGTCATGTGCGCCCCGCGTGAGATCTGGTGCCTCGGCGACAGTTTCCATGACAGCGCGGGTTGCGAGCGGCTACCCCCTCGCGCGCAGGCGATGCTGCGGGCGCTGACAGGGGCGCTGGACTGGGTGTGGATCACCGGCAATCACGATGCCAGTTCTGACAGGGCCGACGTGATCGACCATTGCGGCGGGCGTATTCTCGACGAAGCTGAGGTCGATGGCCTGATTTTCCGCCATGAAGCCGATTTGCGAGAGACACGCCCTGAATTGTCGGGCCATTTTCACCCCAAGCTGCGCGTCTCCGTGCGCGGACGCCGCGTTGCGCGGAGGTGTTTCGTGGCGTCCGAGAGTAAGCTGATCCTGCCCGCTTTCGGATCGCTGACAGGTGGCCTCGATGCCGGACACCCCGAAATCATGCGCGTAACCGGCAAGTTCGCACAGGCGCTGGTGCCGATCGAAAGCCGAATGCTCCGGTTTCCGCTCGCCGCTTAAACGCGGACGGCTGTTACCAGATAATCGAGCTTCAAATCGTCGGTCAGCGCGAAACCGCTCATCGGGCTATAGCTCAAGCCCTTGGTATCGAGCGTTTTCAGGCCAGCCTTCCCGAACAACAGCCGCAACTCGTCGGGTGTCAGGAACTTGTCCCAGTCATGCGTCCCCTTCGGGATGCGGCCAAGCCCTTCGGCAATCGTGATCATCGCGAGCCTGGACATCGGGGTCCTGTTGGGCGTCGACATGATCAGCAATCCGCCCGAAGCCATTGCGCCCGCCAGCCCCGCCACAAAGACGTTCGGATCGGAGACGTGTTCGATCACTTCCATGCAGGTAATCAGGTCGAAACCCATGCCGGCGATCGCATCGGTGCCGCCGACACGATAGTCGATCGACAGCCCCGAAAGCACGGCATGACCCTGTGCCGCCGCGATATTTTCCGGGGCCGCATCGATCCCGGTCACGTCCGCGCCGAGCCTTGCCAGCGGCTCGGTCAGCAAGCCCGCCCCGCAGCCCATGTCGAGCGCACGCTTGCCTGCCAGCGGACGCCGCGCGGCCGTGTCCCCGCTCCAATGCCGGTCCACGGCCTCACGAATATATTTCAGGCGGACCGGGTTCAGCCGATGGAGCATCGCCGACGAGCCTTTCGGGTTCCACCAGTCGCCTGCCATCGCACCGAAATGCGCGGCCTCGCTAGGGAGGATGCTCGAGTCTGCCGTATGCGCCACGGTCGCGGTTGCGTTCGCCATGCCCCCTACCTATCAGGGCCGCGCTGGAAAGCCCAAGGGGGAAGTGACGCCTTATGGCGCGTATTGTTATGAAGTTCGGCGGAACGTCGATGGCGGGTATAGAACGCATCCGCAGCGTAGCCGCGCGCGTGAAGCGTGAAGTGAACGCCGGTAATCAGGTTGCGGTCGTCGTTTCGGCAATGTCGGGAGAAACCGATCGGCTGGTTGGCTTCTGTCGCGAAGCCTCGCCGCTATATGACGCGCGCGAGTATGATGTGGTTGTCGCCTCGGGCGAACAGGTGACGAGCGGGCTGCTGGCGCTTGCACTGCAATCGCTCGGCGTGCCCGCGCGGAGCTGGCTTGGCTGGCAGTTGCCGATCCGCACCAACGATGCCCATGCCTCCGCCCGCATCGAGGATATCGACACCGACGCGCTGAACGCGGCACTCGCCACCGGTGAAGTCGCCGTCATCCCCGGGTTTCAGGGCGTTTCCGAAAACGAACGTATCTCGACGCTCGGGCGCGGCGGTTCGGACACTTCCGCCGTCGCCATCGCCGCTGCCCTGAAAGCGGACCGTTGCGATATCTACACCGATGTCGATGGCGTCTATACGACCGACCCGCGCATTGTGCCCCGCGCCCGCAAGCTGAAGCGCGTGACTTATGAGGAAATGCTCGAACTCGCGAGCGTCGGTGCCAAGGTGCTGCAAACCCGCTCGGTCGGCCTCGCCATGAAAACCGGCGTGCGCATTCAGGTCCTGTCGAGTTTTGACGACCCCAACGACAGCGCCACCGCAGACACACTTCCCGGAACAATGATCGTCGGTGACGACGAAATCGGAGACGATATGGAACGCCAGCTCATCACAGGCATCGCCCACGACAAGAACGAGGC
>JAQGKX010000023.1 GCA_028289885.1 Sphingomonadales bacterium | reverse complement strand
GCACGGGGCGGATGTCGACCTGGCTGCCGGGCAGGAAGGCGACGGCACCCGAAAGGTCGACCGTGAAGCCGCCCTTGACGCGACCGAAGATAACACCCTCGACGCGTGCCGACTTGGTGAATTCCTGTTCCAGCGTGTCCCAAGCCGCTTCGCGACGGGCACGGTCACGCGACAGCATCGCTTCGCCGTACATATTCTCGACACGGTCGACATAGACTTCGACGATATCGCCGACATTCAATTCTGCTTTTTGACCGGGAGCGGCAAATTCGCTCAACCGGACGCGGCCTTCGGACTTCAATCCGACGTCGATGACGGCCATGTCATTTTCGATTGCGGTAACGGTGCCCTTGACCACTTTACCTTCGAAACCGCCATCGGCTCCGAGTGTTTCTTCAAGAAGGGCCGCGAAATCGTCGCGGGTAGGATGTGCCATAGTGGCCATAAATGTGGTATTCCTAAGGGTATGTTTCCGGCCAATCGGTTGGTTCCGATGGTCTTTGACCAGATGTGCCGCACCGACCGGATGTCGTTTGCAGCATCCGCTTTGGCGATGTTGACGGGAGCGGGTCGAAGAATAGTGCAGGGGGCCGGAGTTGACCGGAGCCACGCGCGCTAAGGTTTGACCTGAGCTTCCACCAGGGAAATCGCCTGACGAACGGCGTCGCCTATAGAGAGATTCGTGGTGTCGAGCAAGTCGGCATCGGGTGCCTGCATCAGCGGGGCAACAGAGCGGTTCGAATCGCGGGCGTCGCGGGCTTCTATGTCGTGCAGGACGTGTTCGAGGACGACATGGACGCCACGATTTGTGAGTTCCCTGAATCGCCGTTCCGCACGCGTGACGGGGGAGGCGGTGACGAACAGTTTGGCGTCGGCCTCCGGCGCGATCACCGTGCCGATATCGCGTCCATCGAGCACCGCGCCACCCGGCTGCCGGGCAAAGGCGCGCTGTCGTTCCAACAGGGCCGCACGAACGTTTTTATGCGCCGAAACCACCGATGCAGCGCGCGACGCGGCAACGCTGCGGATCTCGGGATCGTCGAGCATCGCCGCACTAAAATTGCAGGCCTTCAGCGCATCGAGCGGGTTCTCCGGATCGCCGCCATGCCGCAGCACCGCAATGCCGACCGCGCGATAGAGCAATCCGGTATCGAGGTGCGGCAGCTTGTAATAGTCGGCGAGCGCGCGCCCGATCGTGCCTTTTCCCGAAGCGGCGGGGCCATCGACTGCGATAATCATGTGCGGAGTCTAGCACGGATTGCGTTGATGACGCCGACAAAGGCAATGATCGCCCACGATATCTCCAGCACCGTCGCGGCAAGGTTGAAGTGCATCGAAAGCGAATAAAGCAGCAGCGCCGCGCCGGCCAGATTGACCGCGTTGAACAGCAGCTTGTCCATCTTCTCGACCGCGTTGGCATAGATGAACGCCGCAATGAAAAGCACGCTGCCGGTGACTCCGATGATATCTGCGGCGTCGAGGTTCATCTTGCGCCCAATCCCGTCAGCCCCAGGCCTGCCAACATCGTTTCGAACCCCGGAAAGCTCGTCGCGACCGGTTCGATATCGTCGATGGTGACAGGGTTGATTGATACCAGCCCGGCAACCGCCATGCTCATCGCGATCCGGTGATCCAGCCGCGCGGCTACGGTCGCTCCACCTGCCAGCATTTCGCCGCCGGTTCCATCGATAATCAACCCGTCCGGCAGCTCCTCGACCCGCGCACCGATTGCCGTAAGTGCTTCAAACATCACGGCGATCCTGTCGGACTCCTTGACCCGCAGCTCTTCCAGCCCCCGCATCACAGTCCGCCCCTCGGCCAGCGCCGCCGCAACGAAAAGTATCGGATATTCGTCGATCATACTCGGAGCATCTTCCGGCGGAACCTCGATTCCCCTGAGCATGGAATGGGTGACAACCAGATGCTCGACCAACTCACCGCCAACCGTCTGCCGATCCTCCGAAACAATGTTCGCCCCCATCGCCCGCAACACTTTGATGAGGCCCGTCCGCGTCGGATTCATACCGACATTTCGAATGGTGACTCGCGAGCCCGGCACCAGCAATGCCGCCACGACAAAAAACGCCGCCGACGACGGATCGCCCGGCACCGTGATATTCTGCGGACGCAGTTCCGCCTCGCCCCTCAGCGAGATCGTCCGGACCCCGTCGCTGTCGATTTCGACGGTCAGGTCCGCACCGAACCCGACCAGCATCCGCTCGCTATGATCCCGCGTCGCCACCGGCTCGATGACCCGCGTGATGCCCGGAGTGTTCAACCCTGCCAGCAGGATCGCTGACTTCACTTGCGCCGAAGCAACCGGCAGGCGGTATTCGATGGGCACCGCGGGACATATCCCGCGGACCATCAGTGGCAAGCGCCCACCCGGACTTGCGGTAATGTCCGCCCCCATCGTCGATAGCGGATCGATCACCCGGCCCATCGGTCGCTTGCTGAGCGAGGCATCGCCGGTGAACGTCACCGTGATCGGGTGACTCGCGACCAACCCCATCAGCAGCCGCGTCGAAGTGCCTGAATTCCCCATCTCCAGCGCGGTCCCTGGCTGGAGCAATCCGCCGACCCCGACGCCGTGCACATGCCAGCGCGCCCCGCGCTTTTCGATAGTGGCGCCCATCGCCCGCATCGCAGCGGCGGTGGCCAGAACATCCTCGCCCTCCAGCAACCCCTCGATCACCGATTCGCCGACCGCGAGCGCGGAAAACATAAGTGCCCGGTGCGAAATGGATTTATCGCCGGGAACGGTGATGGCACCCGTCAGCGGGCTGCTCTGCGAGAAACTGCGGGGGGTTGGCATGACGGCGGCTTTGACAGTGCGGTTTGGCTATGGCAAGGGCGACGCCGACTTGCGGAACACCCGCGAATTTCAATTTTTCCGGAGCTAATCGAAGCCCATGGTTAAGCCTGAATGGGGCACGAAGCGCACTTGTCCGAAGTG
>JAQGKX010000178.1 GCA_028289885.1 Sphingomonadales bacterium | reverse complement strand
CAAACGCGAGGAAACCCAACATCAAACGCATCGTAATCGCTCCGTGAATAAGTCGTCGAGCGCTTTGCCCGGCGCGGGCTTAGCGTTCAATGAACCGAATTGCTAACTGCCCTTGCGGCCGATCTGGCTGACGCGGGCGATAACCTCTGCCTCCACGGTCGGCATGACGAAGCGGTTGATCGCGCCGCCGTACATCGCGATTTCCTTAACCAGTCGCGACGCGATGGGCTGCAACGCGACATCGGCCATCAGGAACACGGTATCGATCCTGTTGTTCAACTGCTGGTTCATGCCTGCCATCTGATATTCATATTCGAAATCGGCAACGGCGCGCAGGCCGCGGATGATGATGCCGGCGTTCTGGCGCTCGGCGAACTCCATCAGCAGCAGGTCGAAAGGGACAACGCTGACGCCGGGAATGTCGGCAGTTTCGCGGGCGACGGTGGCAAGGCGCTCCTCGACCGAGAACATGGGCGACTTCGACGGGTTGGTAGTGACGCCGACGACCAGTTTGTCGACGAGCTTCGCGCCGCGCCGGATGATGTCCATGTGGCCCCGCGTGATAGGATCGAAGGTTCCGGGATAGACCCCGATACGCGTCTGCATATTATCGATCTCTCTCAATGCTGTAGCGCGCGATGGCACGGAGCAGGTTGGCGTTTTCACCATAGCTATGCAGATGTTCGATCGCCTGGTCCACGAGGATGCGGGCCTGTTCGCGGGCGCGGTCCACGCCGAGCAGCGACAGGAAGGTCGCCTTGCCCGCGGCCTGATCCTTGCGAAGGGCCTTACCCGCCGCTTCTTCGTCGCCCTCATGGTCGAGCAGATCGTCCGCGATCTGGAACGCGAGGCCGATATCGCGGGCGTACCCCCGCAGCGGTGCACGTCCCTCCGGCGGCAAACGGCCCATGATGGCCCCAGCTTCGACGCAAAATGCGATCAACGCGCCGGTCTTCATCTGCTGCAGTCGCGTCACGCCGTTCAGGTCGAAGGTCTCGGTTTCGGCGACGATGTCCATCATCTGGCCGCCAGCCATGCCATGCGGACCACTTGCCCGCGCCAGTGCGGCGACAAGTTCGATCCGGACGAACGGATCGGAATGTACACTTTCGTCAGAGACCAGGTCGAACGCGAGCGCATGGAGTGCGTCCCCTGCAAGCACTGCGGTCGCCTCGTCAAAAGCGCGGTGAACGGTGGGACGGCCACGGCGCAAATCGTCGTCGTCCATGCACGGCAGGTCGTCGTGGATCAGCGAATAGACGTGGATCGATTCCACCGCGCAGCCGACGCGCAGGGCGGCGTCGCGGTCGATATTGAATAATTCGCAGGCCGCGACGACCAGCAAGGGTCGCATCCGTTTGCCGCCACCGATGCTTGCGTGACGCATTGCCTCGAACAGCCGACGGCGTGGATCGTCGGGGATCTGCAGCACCGAATCGAACAGCGCATCGACATCCATGGCGATACGACCAAGCGCATCACCCAGAATCGGCGAAACATTCGTCATGCCGGAGGTCAGGCCGCGTCGAACATTTGGGTGCCGGTAACCGTGCCATTGGTACCGAGGCTTATCTTCTCGATCCGCATCTGGGCGTCCTTCAAGCGTTTCTCACACTGGCCACGCAAACGGTCGCCCTCGCCATAGAGGTTAATCGATTCATCGAGGCTTGCGTTACCACTTTCGAGCCGCTGGACGATCGCCTCCAGCCGTTTCAGCGCGTCTTCAAAAGAGAGTTCGGAAAATTCATCGGACATGCAGGGCTTTTGAAGCGCGGGCTTGTGGCGGTCAAGGTGGGATGGGCCTTGCAGCACTTCTCACCGCCTCTCAAAAGATTGTCAGGTGGCCGAATAATACCAGACGCCGTCCCGGACTTCCCTGGATGCAAGGCCGGTGACTTCGAGATGACGGAGATGAGCCAGCGCTTCCCCTGTGGCGAGGCCGAGCAGGCTATCGTCGATCGCGCGCCTGAACAACATGCCGAAACAATCGACCGCCCGGCGTGGCTCGACCGCAATATGCGCATGAAGGCGTTTCAGTCCCTCGCGGTGGCCGGCCTCCAGCCGGTCGAGCCGGGCATGAAGACCGTAAAATGGCTCGCCATGCGCAGGAAGGACAAGCAGATGGTCGGGCAACGCACGGAACTTTTCGATCGAACCCAGCCAATCGCCCAGGGGATCGCCCTCCGGCTCGCTCAGCGAGATCGAAACGTTCGAAGTGATTTTCGGAAGGATCTGATCGCCTGCAATCATCAAGCCGCCGACTTCGTCCACAAGGCATACGTGTTCGGGGGTATGGCCGCTGCCAAGCCAGACCGTCCAGTCGCGTTTTCCGATGCGGATCGTGTCGCCGTCGCGCATCGAAACATGGCCCATCGGTGGTGGCGAAACCACGCTTGCGAACCGTCCCCAGCCCTCTGCCATCATCGGTGCGAGTTGATCGGGCGTCCACCCGGCCGCAACGTTCTGCGCAATGGCGGCTGCGGGCGGCGAATCGCGCACGTCTGCGGTCAGCAAACGCGCAAACAGCCATTCGGTGCGGTTCATCCACAGCGGGACCGCATGCGTTTCGCACAGCCAACCGGCGTTGCCGACATGATCCGGATGGAAGTGCGTCACGAAAACGCGTGTTACCCGACGCCCCCCGAGCGCGCGTTCCCACGCGGCGCGGGTATCAGGCAGATGCAGGCCGGTATCGACGATTGCCACGCCCCCGTCCCCGCCCTCACCGGCACCATCGTCATCCTCATCGTCGAGGATCCAGACATTGATGTGATTGAGGAAATCCGGAATGGGCAATCGGGTCCAGCCGACGCCGTCCGCAACCTGATGAACCACGCCATAGTCGGGTTTATATTTGCCGAGTGGATAGGTGAGGCCACGAGCGCTGATCGCTTCGTGGCCATCAGTCAGGCTCTGGTCGAAGGACGGGCGAGTGGTCATACGATCTTTATTCCACATCCGTCATCCTGAACTCGTTTCAGGATCCATGCCTCCGTCGATACCGATCTCGCAGGCCGACCAATGGACCCTGAAACAAGTTCAGGGTGACGGGCTTTACAGAACGTCCGCCACCTATCGCTTGAACGGATCGACGATGCCGCCCGCCAGCAATGGCCGGTCGACCTCGCCCGACGCGATTTGTTCGGCCAGCTTCGTTGCATCGTCACGCTCTGTACGGAGTTGCGAGATCAGCGCGGCGCGGTCACCTTCAAGGCGGTTATCTACAGGCGCTTCAATGCCGGCGGCCTTGGCTGCCTTGGCAACGATAGCATCGAGTTCGCGCTGCGACGACAGGCCCAGCGTTACCGGATCCTTTGGCGTGATGTTCGCCATGTTCCAATGCGTACGATCGCGGATCGCGGCGATTGTCGTGCGCGTCGTCCCGATCAGCTTGCCGATCTGGCCGTCCGAAACTTCAGGATGGTTGCGGATGATCCACGCGATGCCGTCGGGCTTGTCGGCGCGCTTCGAAACCGGCGTATAGCGCGGCCCCTTGGTGCGCGTGACGGCTTCGGGCTCGCGAAACATCTTCAGCTGATACGTGGGATCGGCCTGGCCCTTGTCGATTTCGGCAAGCGTCAGTTCGAACGCGCGGATGGGGTCGCGCCCGGTCAGCTTGGTCGCCGCCGTATCGTCCGCGATCGCCTGAACCTCCAGAATGTGCAGGCCGCAAAAATTGGCGATTTGTTCAAAGCTGAGCGAAGTCTGATCGACGAGCCACGATGCGGTCGCGTGAGGCATGAGCGGCTGAGCCACGGCGGAAATCCTTTTGATAAAAGAAGGGCCGCCCCTTTCGGAGCGGCCTGATAATGGGCTGAGCTTAGTCTTTCGCGCAGGTCAGGACAAGCAAATTACGCGGCTTTACAGGCTTATCGCGATCCATCGTCTATCGAAACATGGGACGGAAGGGCAGCGACATCGGCCAGCCAGCGCGACACGCCGGGATAATCAGCGAGATTGAAGCCGCCGTCCCCCGCCGTGGACGTGTATGGAAAGAGGCAGATATCGGCGAGCGTCGGCGTGTCCCCCACGAACCACTGCCGGGTCGCAAGGTGGCTCTCCATCAACCCAAGCGCGCGGTTGCCCATCTCGGTCCTCATCGGCACCGCCGCGCGCTGTTCGACCGACCAGTTTTCCTCGAACAGAAAGGCACGCAGGAAACGCATCGTACCGATGTGCGGTTCATGAAAATATTGCTCCCAGCTCATCCAGTGGAGCATGTCGGCGCGCTCGAAGCGATCGACGGGAACCAGTGGCGACGAATCCGCCAGCCAGAAGCAGGCGGCGTTGCTTTCGGGCAGGAACCGGTCCCCGACCTGTAACACCGGGATGCGGGCGTTGGCGCTGATATCGCTCACGAATTCCGGCGTTCGCGTTTCCAGTTTCAGAATGTCATATTCGCGACGTTGCAGCACAGCGCCCACGTGCGCGGCGGTCAGCCGGATTTTGTAACAGTTACCCGACAGGGCGTATTCGTGCAGGATCAGGGTCTCGGTCATTTGGGTCTCGGTCATTGCGACCGTCTGGCATGTCGTGTTCGCACTCGCAACATTTGCAAATCTCTGCTACGGGCCGCCCATGCTTAATCTGAATGGTATCACGGTACGTCTTGGTGGACGCACGATCTTGGACCGCGCGACGGCTTCGCTGCCGACGGGCGCGCGCGTTGGCCTGATCGGGCGCAATGGCGCTGGCAAGACCACGCTGATGAAGGCGATCACCGGCCAGCACGATCCCGACGACGGTGCCGTGGAAATGCCGCGCGCGACCAAGATGGGCTATCTGGCGCAGGAAGCGCCGTCCGGGACGAGCACGCCGTTCGAGACGGTGCTGGCCGCCGATCTCGAGCGCGCCGCGCTGTTGAACGAAGAAGAGCACACCGAGGATCACCACCGCATCGGTGAAATCCACGAACGGCTGATGGCGATCGACGCGCATGCGGCCCCTGCCCGGGCGTCGCGGATTCTGGTCGGTCTGGGCTTCGACGAGGAAATGCAGCATCGGCCCTTGGACAGCTACTCAGGCGGCTGGAAGATGCGCGTTGCCTTGGCGGCGTTGCTGTTCTCGGAACCGGATCTATTGCTGCTCGATGAGCCTTCGAACCATCTCGATCTCGAAGCGACATTGTGGCTCGAATCATTCCTGAAATCCTATCGCGCGACGATGGTCGTCATCAGCCACGAACGCGATCTGCTGAACAACGTCGTCGATCACATCCTTCATCTGGAGGGCGGCAAGTGCACGCTTTATGTCGGCGGCTACGACGCGTTCGAATTGCAGCGCGCCGAACGCATGGCGCAGCTTGCTTCGGCACGTGTCGCGCAGGAAAACCAGCGTAACAAGTTGCAGGACTATATCGCGAAGAACAGCGCCCGCGCTTCGACCGCCAAGCAGGCGCAGTCGCGGATGAAGGCGCTTGCCCGGATGCAGCCGATTGCCGAAATGTCGAGCGATCCGACGCTGGCGTTCGAGTTCCCGAGCCCGAACGAATTGAAGCCGCCGCTGGTGACACTGGACATGGCGGCTGTCGGTTACACCGAGGGCAAGCCCATCCTCCAGCGCCTGAACTTGCGGATCGACCCGGACGACCGGTTGGCGCTGCTCGGTCGCAACGGTAACGGCAAGACGACGATGGCCCGTTTGCTGGCGGCGCAACTGCCCGCGATGGAAGGCTCGGTTAGCGCGAGCGGCAAGATGCGCGTCGGATATTTCACCCAATATCAGGTCGAGGAACTCGACGGCACCGATACGCCGCTCGAACATATGACGCGCCAGATGAAGGGCGCCTCACCTGGGGCCGTGCGCGCGCAACTGGGCCGGTTCGGGTTTTCGGGCCAGAAAGCAACGACCCTGGTCGGCAAGCTGTCAGGTGGAGAAAAGGCGCGGCTCGCGCTGGCGCTCATCACGCGCGACGCCCCGCACATGCTGATCCTCGATGAGCCGACGAACCATCTCGACGTCGACGCGCGAGAGGCTCTGGTGCAGGCGCTGAACGATTATGAGGGCGCTGTCGTGCTGGTCAGCCATGACCGGCACATGCTGGAACTGACCGCCGATCGTCTGGTGCTGGTCGATAACGGGACGGCGACCGAATATAACGGCAGTCTTGACGATTATGTCGACATGATCCTCGGCAAGAACCAGCCGAAGGCCGCCAAGGTCGACAAGAAGGGCGACCGAAAAGCCGCCGCCGTCGCGCGCGAAAGAGAAGCGCAGTTGCGCAATGCAGTGAAAATTGCGGAGGGCGAAATGGCTAAGCTGACTGCCGAGCGCAGTGCGGTCGAACGCGCGATGTTCGACCCTGCGACCGCCGAACCACAGCACGCAAAGCTGTCCATGACCGACCTGATGAAATTGCGGGCGAATGTGGCCGAAAGGCTCGAAGCTGCCGAAGCGAAATGGGTTCAGGCCAGTGAGGGGCTGGAAGTCGTGGCCTAGTCCCCGAGCGAGGGGGCCAGGCTGGCCTTTGTACGGCCAAAGCCTTGTGCGTCGGAAAATCCCCGGGTGTCGGACACGACGTCGAGGGCGATATGCACTGCCATCTCCAGCGATCCGTTCGCCTTTTTCTGGAGCTGTGAAATTTCCAACAAGGCTGCGTAGGCGCGCTCGAGGAAGAAGTTGCGACTTTGCAGGCGGGTTTCAATGTCCAGAAGGCGACGCTCGAGTTCAGTATTTTTGCCACCTGCCAGAACGCCCGCGGTAATAATGCCCGCTGAAACGCCCAGGCTGCCAATAATAAAAATTGCTATCCAGCTCGCCATTGTTGCGACCTTTGAATATCGAACGTTAATTAAACTCACCCGTGCAGACCATGGATAACCCGTAGTGACTTGTAAACAAACAATTGTCGCCGATTTGGGACACCGTTCATAACGCTCACGGCAACGGCATCACCAGCTTATCGATTGGCCTTCATGATCGAAAAAGAGACCGCTATCCGCTGGTCTTAGGCCATTTATCACGCCGATAATCCTATGTGCCGCGCTTTGTGGCGACTGGATATCAAGCCCCTCTTTGGCAAATGGCGCGGAAAGCGAGGTCGCGACGGTGCCCGGATGAAGGGCCACGCATATCGCCGAAGGCCGTGTGCGTGCCAGTTCGACTGCCGCGGTATGGATAATCTGGTTCAGCGCGGCTTTTGACGCCCGATAGCCATACCAGCCGCCGAGCCTGTTATCGCCGATACTGCCGACGCGCGCCGACAACGCAGCGAACACGCTCCTCTCGTCGCGTGGCAAAAGCGGCAGGAAGTGCTTGGCAATGAGCGCCGGGCCGATCGTGTTGACCGCGAACAGATGCGCAAGACTGGCGACGTCGAGGTCTCGCAAGGACTTCTCAGGGGAGACGGCGTCGTTGCCGAGCAAGCCGGTCGCGACGATTATCAGGCGGACGGGTTCGTGATTTTTGCTGACGAAAGCGGCAGCGGTCGCGATTGTTGCTTCGTCGGTCAGGTCAACAGGGGTGGCGGATTGTCGCGACAGACGAACGACCCCGGCGAATAGGCCCGAAGATTCGAGCACGTCCGAGATTGCAGCACCGATGCCTCCGGTCGCGCCGATGACGACGGCCTGGCCCGTTGGCGGGCTCGCATCGTCCGACGGCGATCGCGGCATGGTGCTCAAATCTCGAGCACGATCTTTCCGACATGCGTTCCTGAATCCATCAGCGCGTGCGCCCCTGCTGCATCGCTCAGCGGGAACACCTTGTCGATCACAGGCTTCAACCGCCCGGCCTCGGCGTGCGGCCACACCGTCCGCGCGATTTCATCTGCAACCAAGGTCTTGAATGCAACGCTGCGCGCCCGCAACGTCGAACCCGTCAGCGTCAGGCGCCGCGCCATGATCTGGGGAATGAATATCTCGGCTTTGGGACCGCCCAGCACTGCGATCGAGACGTGGCGGCCATCCTCGGCAAGGCACTGCAGGTTGCGCGGCAGATAATCGCCACCGACCATGTCGAGGACGGCACTGACCCCCTCCCCTCCTGTGATCCGCGCGACTTCTGCGACGAAGTCCGAGGCCTTATAGTCGATGGCATGATCCGCGCCGATCTCGACGGCACGCGCGCATTTTTCAGGCGATCCGCAGGTGACGACGACCCTTAGGCCGAACAGCTTGCCCAGCTTGATCGCCATCGTGCCGATGCCACTGGTGCCGCCGTGGACCAGAACGGTATCGCCCTCCACCGCATAGGCACGTTCGAACAAATTGGTCCACACGGTGAACAGCGTTTCGGGCAGTGCGGCGGCCTCGACCATCGTCAGTGCGGACGGGACCGTCAGGCACTGACCAATGGGGGCAACACAATACTCCGCATAGCCACCGCCCGCGACCAGGGCACAGACCCGCTGGCCAAGATGAAAATCCTCCACGCCAGCGCCTAACGCCACGATGGTGCCGGCAACTTCCAGACCGAGAATTGAAGGCGCTCCAGCAGGAGGCGGATATTTGCCCTGGCGCTGCAGCACATCGGGACGATTTACCCCGGCGGCGGCGACACGGATCAAGACTTCTCCCTCGCGGGGAGTCGGCACCGGGCGTTCTACCGGTTGCAGAACCTCGGGGCCGCCAGCTTCAGTCGGGTCAATCGCGCGCATTGTCTTGGGAATATTCATGAAGTTCCCGTTTGCCGAGGGTGTGGGGTTGATTTGCGGTTAGAAGAAGAGTGTTGTTTCGACAAGCTTCGCGTTGCGCGAAACACTGTTGAAAACGCCCGTCATCCTGAACTTGTTTCAGGATCCATGCCTTTAACGGAACCGGTCGCGCGGGTGGACCGATGGACCCTTAAACGAGTTCAAGGTGACAGAAGGGATGGGTGGCACCACGCCCGCCAACTCCAATACAATCGCTTTGCCGCATCTTTCCTACAGTTTGTTGACAGGACGCATTTCTCGGGCGACCTTTGCATTATGGACACGGACGACATCTCGCCCACTCCACGCGCTGGCGACCCCCTGGCCCTTGCGGTCAAGGCAGACCTCGACCCGTTATCGGTCGCGGAACTTCATGCGCGCATCGCCACGCTTGAAGCGGAGATCGTCCGCACCCGCGCAAAACTCGACCATGCGACCAGGCACCGGTCCATCGCCGACGAGTTATTCAAAAGATGATGTTTCCTGCCGTTCTTGATGAAACGCTCCGGACACCCGACATAGAACGGGACTGGATGCCGCAACTGCCGGCCTCCCCAAAGGACTAAGCTCATGCCTTCTTTCGCCCGTGAACTCGAAACGACCCTCCACAATGCGCTCGCCGCGGCGGCCGGACGTCGTCACGAATATGCAACTCTGGAGCATCTCCTTCTCGCGCTGATCGACGATGAGCATGGCAAGGCCGTCATGGTCGCCTGCGGTGTCGATACCGGTGAGTTGAAAAACGTCGTCACCCATTACCTCGACACCGAACTGGAAGCCTTGCGCGTCGAGGGGCAGACCGACCCGTCGCCCACCAGCGGTTTCCAGCGCGTCGTCCAGCGCGCCATCCTCCACGTCCAGTCCTCGGGTCGCGACGAAGTGACCGGCGGCAACGTTCTGGTGGCACTGTTCAGCGAACGTGAGAGTTATGCCGTATATTTCCTGCAGCAGCAGGACATGAGCCGCCTCGATGCGGTCAGCTACATCAGCCACGGTGTCGGGAAAGGCACTACGCCAACGGAGGCGCGCGAAGTGAAAGGTGCCGACGAAGACAAGCCAGCCAAGGGCGAAACCAAGCAAAAGGGTGAGTCCGCCCTGAAGCAGTTCTGCGTCGACCTGAACGAGAAAGCCAAGGCCGGTAAGGTCGATCCGCTGATCGGTCGCGGGCCTGAAGTGGATCGCACGATCCAGATCCTGTGCCGCCGGTCGAAGAACAATCCGCTCTACGTCGGTGACCCTGGCGTCGGAAAGACCGCGATTGCCGAAGGTCTGGCGCGCAAGATCGTCGAGGGTCAGGTTCCCGACGTGTTGCTGCCAGCGGTGATTTACTCGCTCGACATGGGGTCGCTGCTTGCCGGAACCCGGTATCGCGGTGACTTCGAGGAGCGGCTGAAGGCGGTCGTCAACGAGCTCGAAAAGCTGCCCGACGCCATCCTGTTCATCGATGAAATCCACACGGTCATCGGTGCGGGTGCGACTTCGGGCGGGGCGATGGATGCGTCGAACCTGCTGAAGCCCGCGCTGTCGGGTGGCACCATTCGTTGCATCGGTTCGACCACCTACAAGGAGTTCCGCAACCACTTTGAAAAGGACCGCGCCCTGCTGCGCCGGTTCCAGAAGATCGACGTCAACGAACCCACCATCGAGGACACGATCAAGATCCTCGCCGGCCTGCGTTCGGCTTTCGAAGATCACCACAAGGTCCGCTACACTCCCGACGCCATCAAGTCGGCGGTGGAGTTGAGCGCGCGCTATATCAACGACCGGAAATTGCCCGACAAGGCGATCGACGTGATCGATGAGGTCGGCGCGATGCAGATGCTGGTCGTGCCTGCCAAGCGCAAGAAGGTCATCACCTCAAAGGAAATCGAGGCCGTGATCGCGACGATGGCGCGCATCCCGCCCAAATCGGTATCGACCGACGACACCAAGTCTTTGGCTTCGTTGGAGACCGATCTTAAGCGGGTGGTGTTCGGCCAGAATGCTGCAATCGAAAAGCTGGCGTCGGCGATCAAGCTCAGCCGCGCAGGCCTGCGCGATCCCGACAAGCCGATCGGCAACTATCTGTTCACCGGCCCCACCGGCGTCGGCAAGACCGAGGTCGCGCGGCAGTTGGCGTCGATCATGGGCATTCCGCTGCAACGCTTTGACATGTCCGAATATATGGAGCGTCACAGCGTTAGCCGTTTGATCGGTGCGCCTCCGGGCTATGTCGGCTTCGATCAGGGCGGCCTGTTGACCGATGCCATCGACCAGCAACCGCATAGCGTGTTGTTGCTCGACGAGATCGAGAAGGCGCATCCCGACCTGTTCAACATATTGTTGCAGGTCATGGATAACGGACGCCTGACCGATCAGCACGGCAAGTCGGTCGATTTCCGCAACACAATCCTGATCATGACGACCAATGCGGGTGCCAGCGACATGGCGCGCGAGGCGGTCGGCTTCGGGGCCATGACGCGCGAAGGCGAGGACGAAGAGGCGGTGAAGAAGATGTTCACCCCCGAATTCCGCAACCGCCTCGATGCGATCGTGCCGTTCGGTTATCTGCCGACCGAAGTCGTTGCCCGTGTCGTCGACAAGTTCATCCTCCAGCTCGAAATGCAGC
>JAQGKX010000163.1 GCA_028289885.1 Sphingomonadales bacterium | reverse complement strand
GGGAGACTGTTGTCGTCACCAACAAGGGTTCTGGTGGCTGGCGCGAACTGCTGTCGGGCGCGGGCGTTCGATCGGTCAGTGTTTCGGGGGCGGGGGTGTTTACCGGATCGGCTGCCGAGACCCGGTTGAAGGGCAATGCCTTGTCCGGGGTGCTCGACGATTTCGAGCTGAGTTTTGAAAGCGGCGAGCGGTTGCAGGGGCGGTTTCTGGTCAATCGGCTGGACTACTCGGGGGATTTCAATGGGGAGCGATCTTATACGCTGGCGCTGGAGAGTTCGGGTCAGGTTTTGAGCCTGTGAGCGCCACTAAGACCCATTTGTCGAGCGAAGTCGAGACACGTCCTGAAGGGGTGGAACGTGCAGCCCGTCTCTCGACTTCGCTCGAGACAAGGGGAAGGGAGCGAGAAGCAAACGCAGCGCGGGGAGAGGCCAGTTTGCGGGTTGGCGGGGCCGAGCTTGTCCTTCGGCCCAGCTTTGCGGCGCTGGTTGCGGCCGAGGGGGAGTTGGGGCCGCTGTTTGCGCTGGTCGAACGCGCTGCAGATGGTGGGCTGGCGATTGGCGAGATGGTCACGCTGTTCTGGCACTGCCTGGTGGATCGGTCGGGCCTGACGCGAGAGGCGCTGGGCGAGGCGATCGTCGCGCAGGGGCTGGCGCGGGCGACGCCGGTGCTTCGGATCTTGCTCGGGCAGATTTTGTCGGGACGGTGAGCGACTTTGCGGCGTCGGCGCGTCGATTGGCGGGGCTGGCTGGTGCGTTGCTGGGGTGGCGACCCGACGAGTTCTGGGCCGCTACGCCCGATGAGCTGAGCGCTGTTTTCGAGGCTTTGGGGGGCGGCGGCACGGTCGATGCGCCGCCCGATGCCAGCGAACTGGCCCGTTTGAAGGAGATGTATCCCGATGGATGAGATCGACAGGATGATCGTCAGCGTGCGCGCCGACACAAGGGGCTTTGCGCGCGACGTGGCGGAAATGACCGCGCAACTCGATGGACCGTTGAGCGCGGGCGCGGACAAGGCGGGGCGGACGATCGAAAATGCGCTGACCCGGGCCTTGCGCACGGGCAAGCTTGGCTTTGAAGATTTGAAGAAAATTGCCTTGAGCACGCTGGAATCGATCGCGGCCTCGGCGATCAAGTCGGGGCTGGGGTCGCTGTTTGGGGGCGGTGGGCTGGTCGGGCTGGGGGCTTCGATATTGGGCCTGCCGGGGCGGGCGACCGGTGGGCCGGTGTCGCCGGGGCGGGCCTATGTCGTCGGTGAGCGCGGGCCGGAGATGTTCGTGCCGACGTCGAGCGGGGCGATCAGCCCGAACGGTGCGGGCGCGACACGCGACGTTCGGGTTTCGATTTCGGTGAATGCAGCCGGGGGTGCGGCTCCGGGAGTGCTGGAGCGGTCCAGCCGACAGGTTGCCCGAGCGGTGAGAGCGGCGCTGGAGGAGGAGTAATCATGGCATATTGGCTGGCAACGGCGGCCTCACGGCGCACGACCATTTGGGTCAAACGGTTCGACCCGGTTTACTGGACAGTGGATTTCCCGCGCCCGACGATGGCGGCGGTAACGACGCCAATGGATTTAGCGGGAGGTCCACACGGCCTGCGGGTCGATGCGGTGTTTTACCGCAAGGACGATCTGGCGGGGCTGATCTGGGCGAGCGTGGACACGGTCGATCATCCGCTGCTCGGTTACGAAACTTCGCGCGATTATCGGAAAACGCAGCTGCAATTCCGCTGGCGATCTGCGGGCATGAAGGCGCTCGACGCCATCAATGGTCCGACGCTGACGATCGAGGGACGCGATGCGGCGGGGGTTGCGTACAGCTGGTACGTGCGACTGTGGAACTATGCCGTGGGGTCGCCGACCGATGCCGTGATATCGCTGGATTTCGCGGCGCTGAACGGGGGCTTTGCCTTGCCGGGCGAGGCGGTTCCGGTCTGGGCGGGCGATATCGATCGGATGTTCGTCGCTGGTCGCGGGCGGCTATGACGCGACCGATGCACCGCTGGCGGCGGCGACCGAGGCGTGGGTCGAACTGAGCGACATTGCCTGCGACGGTTCGGGATCGGTGCTGGCGCTGGGCGATGTGATGGTGCCGCCCCACGGCCTCGGCATCGCGAGCGGATATGACGACAGCTATAACGTGACTCCGGCGCGGTTGCTGCGAAATGCGCAGGCGCTCGGCTATCGTGGGGCGATCAACCATTATGTCGGGATGAGCCATTATATGCGGCTCGAACCGAATGGCGCGGGCTATTTTGCCAGCTTGGCGGGCGGCGCTTTGAACGTCGCGACAACGGCCTGGCATCAGGATTTTGCGGCGCGGGCCAAGGCGCTCGGCTTTGGGCTGATCGTGTCGCTTTCCTATGAGCTGTTGGATGCGCATTGCTGGGGCGACTGGAAACAGCGCGCGGCCAACGGCGATCCGGCGCTGACGGGATATACGCCGCCATCGGTGCTGCTGTCCCCGGCACATGGCGGGGCGATGGCCTATCTAAAGGCGGTCGCGCGGGCGTTCATGGCGATCGTCGTTGCGGCGGGTCAGGCTCCGCGGTTCCAGATCGGCGAGCCTTGGTGGTGGACGCTGCCGGGTGGCCGGATTTGCCTGTACGATGCGGCGGCGGTGGCGGCGTTTGCTCCAGTTGCGATTGGCGATGTGCGCGGTGCCTTGAGTGCTCCGCAGAAGGCGACACTCGACACGGCTGGGGCGGTGTTGGCGGCTTCGACGGCGGCGCTGTTTGCGGCGGTGCGGGCGGACTTGCCAGCGACCGAGCGGCTGATGCTGGTGTTCTTGCCGACCGTGCTCGACCCGCCAGAAGCTGCGCGGGCGAATGTGCCGGTTGGGTGGGCGTCGCCTGCTTTCGATGTGTTGCAGGTCGAGGATTACGACTGGGTGACTGCGGCAAATACGGGTGCAAGCGCGCGCGGGCTGACGACCATCAATGCGCGGCTGGGGTACCCGGTGGCCAAGCAGCATTATTTCAGCGGATTTGCGCGGACGCCCGATGACTGGCCGACGATCGTCGATGCGGCCGCGACTGGGCGGGCGCGGGGGGTCGCGGCGACCTTCCTTTGGGCGCTGCCGCAGGTGTTGCGCGACGGATTTACCTATTTCGATGAGGGGACACGCGACATGGAAGCATTTGACGACGTGGATTTTCCACTGGCGCTGGGCAAGGATGCCAGCGTCGCGCCGACCTTTTCGACGGCAGTGGTGACGACGGCCAATGGCTATGAGCAGCGCAACGCCGATTGGGCGAGCGCGCGGATGAATTTCGATGCGGGGCCGGGGGTGCGGTCGGAAGCCGATGTCTCTGCGCTGATCGCCTTTTTTCGGGCGCGGCGGGGGGCGGCAAAGGGTTTCCGGTTTCGCGATCCATTCGATCTTAGCTCCAACGGAATGACGGGGGCACCGGGGGCTGTGGATCAGGTGCTTGGCCTCGGCAGCGGGGTGCGGACCTCGTTTCCGCTGGTGAAGACTTATGGAACGGGAGCCGATCCCGAAGTACGCCGGATCACGCGCCCGGTTGCGGTGAGCGTGGTGGTGGCGGTCGGCGGGGTGGCGCGACCGTCCGGCTGGGTTCTGGCGGCGGCGGGCGTGATCCTGTTCGATGTCGCACCTGTGGCGGGGGCGGTGGTGACGGCGGGCTATCGCTTCGACGTGCCGGTGCGCTTCGCCGAAGACCGGCTGGAGGTCAGCGCCGCGCGGTGGCTGGCGGGCGAGGTCGCAAGTGTCGAGCTGCTGGAGGTCCGCGAATGAGCTGGTTCAAGAAAGACCTGACGACGCTCGCATTTCTCTGGCGGCTGGAACGGGCCGACGGGATCGCGCTGGGGTTCACGTCGCATGACCGCGATCTGGTGCGCGATGGGCTGATCTATCGAAGCGCGCCGGGGATGTTGCCCTCGGCAATCGAGCGGACCGACGGGCTGGAGGCGTCGTCGCTCGATCTGGCGGGGGCGTTGACGAGCGATGCGTTGACCGAGGCGGATTTTTCGGCGGGCCGCTGGGATGGCGCGGCGCTGTGGGTTAGCGCTATCGACTGGAACGATGCGAGCGCGGAGCCGGTGTTGCTGGCGCGCGGCGAGTTGGGCGCGGTCGAGTTGAAGGCGGCGGGGTTCAGCGTGACGTTGCGCGGGCCGACTGCTGTGTTGGACAAGCCTGTGGTGGAGGAAACTTCGCCCGAGTGCCGCGCCTCGCTTGGGGACAGGCGGTGTCGGGTCGATCTGGCGGGGCGGCGGGTATTGGCCAACGTTGTTTCGGGAGCGGACGAGGCAGTCACACTTGCGGTTGCAGTCGCAAGCGGGCTATTCGAATTTGGCAGGCTGCGGTGGATCGATGGGCCGAACGCGGGGCTGGCGTCGATGGTCGTCGCCTCCGCGGGGGCTGTGCTGACGTTGCGCGAGGTTCCGGCTTTCGCGGTAACGGGGGCGGTCGCCGTCGAGATTACCGAAGGGTGCGACCGGCGTTTCACCACCTGTTGCACGCGATTTGCCAATGCCGTGAACTTTCGCGGCGAGCCGCATCTGCCCGGCAACGACCTGTTGACCCGCTATGGTGGATGATACCTTGGTTGATTGGCGTGCACGGGCGCTGATCGGGGTGCCGTTCAGGCTGCATGGGCGCGATCCGGCGACGGGGCTGGATTGTATTGGGCTGGTCGCCTGTGCCGTGGGCGGCGCGGTCGTGCCGACGGGGTATCGGCTGCGGCAGGGGTCGCCCGATGCGATCGTTGCCGGGCTGGACGGGGCGGGGCTGACGCGCGTCGTGGACCATCGCGCAGGGGATATTCTGCTGTTCGAGGCGGGGCCTGCGCAATTTCATCTCGGCGTGATGACGGCGCAAGGGTTCGTCCACGCCTGCGCCCTGTTGCGGCGGGTCGTCGAGACGCCGGGGATGCCGGAGTGGCCGTTGATCGGTGCGTGGCGAAAACGAAAGGACTGACATGGCGACATTATTGTTGACCGCGGTGGGGACCGTCATCGGCGGTCCGATCGGCGGTGCCATCGGCGCGATCTTGGGACAGGCGGTGGACCATAGGATATTTGCGCCAAAGGGCAGGCAGGGGCCACGGCTGGGCGACCTGTCGTTGCAGACTTCGAGTTACGGCTCGTCGATCCCGCGCGTGTTCGGGACGGTGCGCGCGTCAGGAACGGTGATCTGGTCGACCGATTTGATCGAGACGAGCGGAAGCCAGTCGAACGGCAAGGGGACGCCCGACACGACGACCTTCAGCTATGCGGCATCCTTTGCTGTAGCCCTGTCGGCGCGCGAGATCCTGCGGGTCGGGCGGATCTGGGCGGACGGCAATCTGCTGCGCGGGGCAGGGGGCGATTTCAAGACGGCAACCGGGTTTCGGCTGCTTACCGGAGGCGAGGATCAGGCGCTCGATCCGTTGATGGCGGCGGCAGAGGGGATCGGCATGACGCCAGCCTATCGCGGTTGCGCGGTGGCGGTTTTCTCAGATTTCCAGCTCGCCGCCTATGGCAACAGGATACCGTCGCTGAGCTTCGAGATCATTGCCGACGATGCGCGGGTCGGGGTGGCGTCGATATTGGGCGAACTGAGCGACAACGCGATCTCCGGAACCAGCGCCGCGCTGATCGACGGTTTGGCGGTGCAGGGCGACAGCGTGCGCGGGGTCGCCGAAACGCTGGCAGCGGCGCTTCCGGTATCGCTGATCGACAATGGTGTGACGTTGATTTTGGCGGACGATGCCGATGCTATGCAGGCTTTGGATGCCAATGACTTTGGGGCAGGGGTGAAACCCGGACCGCGGACTGTTGAAAACAGGCGCGCGGCGGCGACGATCCCCGAAGTGCTGAGCATCGCCTATTACGACGTAGGGCGTGATTATCAGGCAGGCATACAGAGGGCGCGGCGCGAAGGCGGCTCGCGGCGGGAGGACCGCATCGACCTCGCGGCATCGCTGCCCGCGAGCATGGCCAAGCAGATTGCCGAAACGAGATTGACCCGGTCATGGCGTGAGCGGCGGACGGTCAGCGTGACGCTGCCGTGGCGGGCGATCGACGTACGGCCCGGCGGCCTTGTCAGCCTCGGCACTCCGCCGGGCGTGTGGCGGGTGGTGTCGATGGCGTTCGAGCGGATGGCCGTTCGACTGGAACTGTTGCCGCACAGCAGCGGGTCCGCGGTTCCAGCGGTGGCTGACCCCGGTCGTATCGTGGCGCAGGCCGATCTCTTGCACGGCGTTACGGTTCTGGCGCTGATCGACTTGCCCGCGCTCGGATCGGTGGCGGACACTGCGCCGCGCATTGTCGTGGTGGCGAACGGGACTTCGGTCGGTTGGCGCAAGGCACCTCTGCTGGCCAGCAACGACGGCGGCGCCAGCTATATGTCTTTCGGTGCCACTGCCTTGCCCGCGACGATGGGAGTTGCCGAGACGATCTTGGCACCCGGAAGCGTTGCCTTGGTCGATCGCGTAAATTCGGTCGATGTCGCGCTGGTCCATGCGGGATTGGTGTTGCACGATGCCGACGACGCGGCCCTGCTGTCAGGTGCCAATTTCGCAATGCTGGGCCGGGAAGCGATCCAGTTCGGCCGGGCCATGCCGCTTGGGAGCGGGCGTTACCGGCTTTCCGGATTATGGCGCGGGAGGCGGGGGACCGAGGCTACCGTCGACAGCCATGGTGTGGGCGAAACTTTTGTCCTGCTCGAAAGCGACGCCGTGGCGATGGTGCCTGCGGGCTTTGCCGTCGAGGGGGTTCGGGTCATGGCAACGGGACTTGGCGACGGGGCGGGGGTGATTGCGACGCTGGCTACCGGAGTCGGGGTAGGGGCAAGCATTACGCCGCTGTCCCCTGTGGCGGTCTCATCCCGATCGGTGGCGGGCGTACCAACGCTCAGCTGGATACGCCGCAGCCGCGAAGGATGGGACTGGACCGACGGAATCGAGGTGCCGCTGGGCGAGGAAAGCGAGCGATATCGCGTGACGCGCGTCGCCGCCGGGCGAGCCGATGTCACCGAGGAGGTTGCGATTCCTGCGTGGACATACCCTGCGGTCCTGCTCGCACAGGATCGCGCGGCGGGGCTTGCCCAGGTGACGGTACACATCGTGCAGGTCGGCGCGCGGGCTGTTTCTGCGCCGACAGCTATTTCTATTTTGCTGGTTTAGGAAAAACAATGATGACATCGGACCGCATGAAGCTGCCATTTCTCGCAATGGCCCAAGCGCAGAAGGAAACGACGCATAACGAGGCGCTGGCGTTGCTCGATATTGCGGTGCAGCCCGTGGTTCAGGCGATTGCGCCTGCCACTGCCCCCTTGGCACCAGTGGTCGGCCAGTGCTGGATTGTCGGTCCCGCACCGTCAGGGGGCTGGGCCGGTCAGGCGGGGGCACTCGCGGGATGGTCGGTCGGAGGCTGGCGGTTTGTCGCGCCGTTCGAAGGGATGACCGTCTGGTCGATCGCCGATGGCCTTTGCGCGCGAAGATCAGGCTCGACGTGGATCGTGGGCGAGATCGGCGCAACCCGAATTCTCATTGGCGGCCAGCAGGTTGTGGGCACTCGGCAAGCGAGCGTTGCAACACCATCTGGCGGCGCTGTGGTCGATGCCGAGGCTCGTGCCTCGGTTCTGGCAATCGTCGGGGCGCTGCATGCCCACGGACTAATCGCCTGAAGTCGATTTTCTGTTGGAACCAATTGGTCAAGTAATCGTTCCTGCCACGACTAGAGAGTATCGGGTCCCATTGCGACATTTTAGCCACACTAGGCTAATTTGTGTGCTTGCGTGGAAACCATGCTTTGGCTAGTGAGTTCAAGCTGTCTCATTTGACAAACAGGAAAGGGGAATTTTATGCGGAAGCTGGCAATACTCGCCGTGCTCGCCTCAACAGCCATGGCAACACCCGCACTCGCG
>JAQGKX010000141.1 GCA_028289885.1 Sphingomonadales bacterium | reverse complement strand
CGCTGGTGATTGACGGCGGCAAGCTGTCCACCAACTGAACGGATACCCGCCGCCCGACAGGGTGCGCAGGTTTCGGCGGCTTATAGCTTTCGCTGCAAGAGAAGGAGGAACCGAAACGGCATGAAGCATTCAGGCCAAGCTGCGGCAGGGCTTGGGTCAATGCCCCACCGGTTCCTTGCCCTCACGGAAAAGGGAGAATGAAATGACCGATGCGGTCGACGTTGTTATCATCGGTGCCGGTCATAACGGCATGGCGGCGGCGGGATATCTGTCGCGCGCGGGGAAGAGCGTCGTCGTGGTCGAACGCATGGCAAAGGTTGGCGGCATGACCAGCGCGGGCTATATGATCCCTGAGGCTCCACAGCATCTGGTGACGCCCTGCGCGGTCGAGCTCCTGTTCGCCCGCGGGTCGGGCATCATAGAGGATCTCGACCTCGTGAAGCACGGCCTGCGCACCGTCGACCCTGATCCGACCTATGCCTATCTTCATCCCGACGGCAGTTCGATCGCCCTGTTCCGCGATCCCCGGCAGACGGCAGAGGATATTTCGCGGCTCAATCGCAATGATGGCAAAGCCTATCTCGAATTCATGAAATGCCTCGATGCGATGATGGACATCGGCTTTCCGATGATGATGGCCGAACCCGGCAAACCCGATGCGCGCAACATGTCGAAGATGATCGGCAACGCCATCCGCAACGTGAAGCTGAAGGACCAGCTGATCGCCATATCGAAGGGGACCGCCGATCAGGTCGCCTGCGAACGCTTCGAACATCCCGCCTCCATTGGTCTGTTGCTCGGTATTGCCGCGGGCGCTGGGCCGGTCGACGATGATGGCAACGCCGCCGCTTATATGATCCTTGCCGTGACTCACCGGCTGGGGACGGGCAAGCCGATCGGTAGCCTTCAGGCATTTGCCGACGCAATGGCGGCCAGCATCACGGCATCGGGCGCGAAGATCGAACTGAATGCTGGCGTCGATGAGATTATCGTCGATGATGGCACAGCTAAAGGTGTGCGCTTGAAGGATGGACGTATCATCCGGGCAAAGATGGTCATCGCGACCTGCGACCCGCGCACGGCAATGGCATTGACCACGCCCGGCGGGGTCGAGCGCATGTTAATGAAGCGCATCGAACACGCACCGGCGAACCGCTCGAACGCCGCTCCCTTCCTCGCCAACATCGCGATGAACAAGCCGCTGACTTTGAAGAAGCATCGGGAAATGCGGCATGATGACGCCGACCTCGACAAGGCAGTCGGCCTGATCGGCACGCCCGATGAAGTGCGTGAGGCTTTTGCCTTTGCCCGGCGGGGAGACATTCCAAAGCGCCACGCCGTATCGGTCACGCCACTGTCGAACAGCGATCCGACGCAGGCACCTCCGGGGCAGTCGCTGGCCTATGTCTACTTGCCCGCGATGGCGGTCGATGCGCGGGAGGGCTGGTCGCCAGCCTTGAAGGACCAGACGATGTCGACGATTATCGATCATGTTTCTGAATATTACGACGGCTTCGATGGAGAGATCGGCCGTTTCGTCGAAACTGCGCGCGACCGGGAAGTGCGGCTCAACGTCACCAACGGCTGCGTCACGCACGTCGATTTCGGGGCATTGCGGGCAGGTCTTCATCGGCCGGCGTCGGGCTTCGGCGGGCCGAAGCCGATCTTCCCGGGATTCCTGATGGGCGGGGCAGGGAGCCATCCCGGCGGCGGCGTATCGGGCATTGCCGGACGGATTGCCGCCGATCGCGCCATCCGCGCACTCAAGAAGATGAAATAGGATCAGTGATGGCAACGATCACAGCCCCCACGCCCATTCCTGCGACTCTTGGAGGCGTCACACCCGATTGGCTGACTGACATCCTCCAGTCACGCTATCCCGGCATCGTTGTCGAACATTGGGAAGTAGTTTACCTGCGCAACAGCCACACCACCAAATATCAGGTCAAGTTGCGGCTGAACGACATCGGACGCGCGGCGGGCATACCGGCCAACGTCTGCCTGAAGGCAAACTGGGCGCAATTCGACAGCAAGGACATCTGTCGGCTCGAAGCACGCTTTTACGAAAACTTCCGGCGGCTGGTCGATTTCCCGGCTCCCGAATACTATTTCGCCTCCTGGGCTGATGACGCGAGCGGGCAGGGCTTCGTCATGATGGAGGATCTTTCCGTCGAGGGCGGAAAGTTCGGCCACAGCACCGACCATATGGGTGTCGAGGAAGCCGCGCGCGGGGTCGCTAGTCTTGCCAAAGTTCATGGTGCATTCTGGGATAGTCCGACGCTCCACGCGGCCGACTGGCTACCAGTGTCGATGGTTACCACGACCGATAGTGAACAATTGCGGATGATGTATCCCTTTGCCGAGAAAAACCATGCAAAGGCCGAGTATCAGTCGTTCCTGCCGTCATGGATTAAGGGTGATTTGTCCCGGCTGCATGTGCTTTACGATGCCCTGACAAAGTTCGCGACGACGCAGGAGCAGGGGCCATATTGCCTCGTTCACGGCGATTCCCATCAGGGGAATTCCTATGTCCGACCGAATGGTGAACGGGTGTGGCTCGACTGGCAGCTTGTCCGCAAGGGTAGGCCAATCCGCGACTTCACCTATTTCATCCTGGGCGCCCTCACGATCGAGGAGCGCCGCGCCAACGAACGCGACCTGCTGAACCATTATCGCGAAAGCCTGATCGCGACTGGGGCGCAAAATGTACCCGATCTTGATATGTTATGGGAATCCTATCGCCGCTGGCCGCCCTATGCTATGCAGGCGTGGATCGCGAACATGGACGAATGGGGCCAGATCGGCGCGCATATCGTCGAACGCATTTTTGCAGCGGGCGAAGACCTGAAGACCGTCGAGGCCCTCGGCGTTACCTTCTAGCCAAAATCGGTATCGGAAAGATGCCTGATCAACCGTGCGGTGGCACCACAGGAGTCAAACATTATGAGCGGCAAGACTTGGGAATCCCTGATCGACGAACTGCGCCCACTGGGCGGGATGATGCACGACCGCGTGCCCGAGGAATTGCGAGGCGATCCGCATGTCATGCAGGAGTCTGTGCGGCTGCTACTCTATGGCCTGATGCGCGCGACGACCGATGCGCTGGTCGGCGACCGCGACCATCCGATGTTCGTGCCCGAACTCAATATCGCGCAGAATATCTTCCAGCCCAACGCCGATACGATTTACAAGACCGCGATGATCGCGCCGGGCGGCAGCTATCGCCTGCGTGGCGACCGGGGGACCGTGCGCATGGTGATTCTGGCGCAAATGGGGCCGGATACGCTGCGGTCCGGCCAGCATCATCCCGTGCTCGGACAGCTCGATTTCAATGATCTGACACTCGATGCCAAGGGGATGTTCGACGTCCTGATCTCACCTGAAAAACCACAGGATCATGCGGGAGACTGGGTTCTGCTCAATCCGCAGACCGAAAAGTTCATGGTCCGCATCGTCGGGTGCGACTGGGGGCATGAGCGGGAGCCACGGCTGTCGATCGATCGGCTCGACGTGCAGCCGGCAAAAGGGCGCGTGTCGCTCGATGATCTCGCCTTCCGCCTATCCGAAATACCGACGATCACCCGCAACTGTGCGCTCGCCTTTCCGGCAAAGGTCCAGCAGTTGCGGGACGAGGGTCTGGTCAACGCGCTGAAGGTCGTCGATTTCTCGCAGATGAGCGGATTAAGCCGCCAGTCCTATTACGAGGGAGCCTATGATCTCGCTGACGACGAGGCGCTGATCACCGAGGTCCATATTCCCGCGCAGGTCGGATATTGGTCGCTGATCCTTACGAACGAGCTTTATGAAACGACCGACTGGTACAATAACCAGAGCAGCCTCAATGACACGCAGGCTGTGGTCGATAGCGACGGCGTGTTCCGGGCCGTGATCTCCGCCCGCGATCCCGGCGTGCATAACTGGATCGATACATCGGGCTATCCACGCGGCGCGGTTCAGGGGCGGTGGTTCGATACCGATGCTCGCCCGACCCCTACGATCCGCAAGGTGAAGCTGGGTGAGGTGAAGGCGTTGCTGCCCGCCGACACGACGCGTGTTACACCAGGGCAACGTGATGCGATGCTCCGTGACCGCCGCATGGCCGCGCAGCTGCGAACAATCTGGTAACGGGCGGCGCATTTCAGGCTACCCTGCCTTGTGGCAGGTCAGGACACGCAGAGCCTGACCAACAACGGTGTCAAAATCTGTCGAGAGGAAGAATTCCATGACCGTTGAGCAGGATCTCGGCGCTGCCGCATTGTTCGAAAAGTTCGGCACTTATGTCTTGCCGGGCCGCGTTGACGACCCCCGTCGCGGCATCGAGGAAGCGAAAGAAGCCGAACGGATCGGACTGGGCGCAGTCTGGATTTCGGAACGGTTTGCGTTGAAGGAACCTGCCGTGCTGTCCGGTGCGGTAAGCGAAGCGACCTCGAAAATCCGCATCAACGGCACGATGTACGCCACGATGCGCCATCCGATCGTGACAGCCAGCACGGCGAACATGATGCAGGCCATGAGCAACAATCGCTTCAGCCTGATGTTCGCGCGCGCCGTTCCCGCCTATATGAAGATGCTGGGCGCACCCGCGATCACGATGGAGCGCCTGACGGACGTCATTTCGATCATGCGCCGTTTGTGGGATGGCGAAACGGTTAATTACGAGGGCATTCTCGGCACGTTTCCGATGCTGAAATTGACCGACCGGCATGTTGGTCCGCCGCCACCGATCATCTTTACGGCGATGGGGCCTAAGTCGTTGGAGTTCGCAGGGATTCATTGCGATGGCGTGCTGCTCCATCCGTTTGTTTCGCCCACCGGCGTTGCCAACAGCACCAAGATCGTCCGGGATGCGGCTGAAAAAGCAGGTCGCGATCCGATGTCGGTTCGGATTTACCACAACATCATCGTCGCGCCCGATTTGCCGAAGGACGAGGAAGCCGCCGTCGTCGGTGGTCGCGCGATTACCTATTTCGAACTGCCGGGCTTTGGTGACCTGATCATCGATATCAATGGATGGGATAAAAGCGTCCTCGAAAAAATCCGTGCGCATCCAAAGATTGCCAGCCTGAACGGCAAGCCTGCGGACCAGGCTTATACGCGTGCGGAACTGGTCGATGTCGCTGAATTGATCCCGCAGCAATGGCTCGACGAAGGTGCCGCTGTCGGCACTGCGGCGACGTGCGCGGATCAGTTGATGGCTTATCTGGATGCCGGGGCCGATGAAATCCTGCTGCATGGGTCGTCGCCAAAGGACATGGGGCCACTGACGCAGGAACTGAAGCGCGCATTGGTAGCACGGGGCGCATGATGGCAACGGCGGCAGAGATCAGCCTGAGCGAAAAACTGCGAGACTGGCTCGAGGGCAATGTCGTTGGCTGGCACAATGTCGATGTCTGCCAGGTTGATGTGACACTGGGCGCAGGATTTTCCGCTGAGATCGGCTTTTTCGACGCGTCATACACGGATCCGAGTGGCAACCGTCAGGATCAATCGCTCGTGCTGCGCCGTCAGCCGACGGATTTTGAAGTGGTACTTGGCAGCAGTCTCGCGTTGCAAGGCAAGATGATGGCGTCGCTATCGGCATGGGGCGGCGTGCCGGTGCCGCCGTGGATCGGCATGGAACTCGACCCCACCGTTCTGGGGATGCCGTTCCTCGTCATGGGCAAGGTGGTCGGTGAATGCGTCGCCCAGCGGCCCAATTATAATACGGAAGGCTGGCTCGCAGACATGAGCCCTGCCGAGCGTCTCCAAACCTGGACGAACGCCATCCAGAGCTTTGCGCAGATGAGCAGGATCGACTGGCAAAAGGATGGGTTCGGCTTCCTCGCACGGGCCGACTGGGGCGCGCCGGGCGTCGATCAATATGTCGGCCATATCGCGGCGTGGCACGCGTCATGCGCGCAGGGTCGTCCTTTGCTTTATGCCGATGCGGCACTCGATTATATCGTAAAGAACAAGCCTGCTGATGCACCGGTAAACGTGCTTTGGGGAGATGCCACGCCGTCGAATGTCATGTTCGATGAACGTGGTAACGTCGTCGCTCTGATCGACTGGGAACTGGCCGCGCTCGGGCCGTCCGAACTCGATCTGGCCTGGTGGCTTTACTTCGATGACCTGTTCAGCCGCCGTTTCGGTACCACTCGGCTGGAGGGGCTGCCCACGCGCGACGAGAGCATCGCCATCTGGGAAGCCGCAACCGGGCGCAAGGCCGAGCATATGGCCTATTACGACATCGTCGTGGCGCTCCGCATGGCGCTGGTTGCGGTCGGAGCGTTCGACCGACAGGTTAGCGTTGGCAATATCACGGCGGAAAACGCGTCGCTCAACGCCAATCTGATGACGCAATATCTTGCCGAAAAACTTGATATGCCGGTGCCGGTGCTTGGTCCCGACTTTTACGCGTTCATGAGCAACCTCATCCCGGTTGCCCAGAAGTAAGCGGCACGGGCTAGGGCTTGCGGCTGAAACCCGCCTGACCTTTCAAGGACCGCGCCGCAGCCAGATAACTGATGATCGCCAGCACAAGGAAGCTGGCGATCACCATCATCGCCTGTTGCAAACCGGCAGCCGAGGCGTGCAGGCAAATTACCGTTTGCACGACGGCCTTTCCGTTCACGCAAGTTGCGCCATAGCCGGGTCCGAAGTGAGCCGAGGCGAAGCGGTCGCTAAGATAGCCCAGCAGCACCGATCCCAGGCCCAGCCCAAGCACAGTCTGTCCAAAACTGTGAATTGCTGCTGCCGATGCCCGCATGCGAGGTTCGACCAGCGTTTGGGTGACGGTCATGATCGTCGGCAGGAACGCATAGAGGCATGCGGTCGCCACGAACAGCAAGCCCATTAGCCAGCGCCAGTCACTCTGATAAATTGCCAGCAGGTAAAGTGGTAATCCG
Source organism: Sphingomonadales bacterium (assembly GCA_028289885.1). Classification (GTDB taxonomy): domain Bacteria; phylum Pseudomonadota; class Alphaproteobacteria; order Sphingomonadales; family Sphingomonadaceae; genus Sphingomonas_O. The sequence goes on along the minus strand of JAQGKX010000141.1, from coordinate 1,281 downwards.
GCACAAAGCAGCAATGCCGGAGCCCATGCGTACCAGCGCTGATCGCGGTGCCCCAGTGCTGATGCCGCAAAGCCGCCGATGGTGGTGCCGACAGCCGTTGCGAGGCTGAACGACAGCGCAAAGGCCAATCCTGCTTGCGGCAGGCTGAGGCCATGAAGGCGCACGAGCAAGGGGATCAGGAACAGGTTCAGGCCGAAGCCGACCAGTCCCACCATGCCGCTGCCGAAAGTCAGGTGAATGAACGCGGGCGATCTGCGAAGGTGCGTGAGTACAGCGCGAAGCGGCGGTGCGGCGTCATCGTTCGATCGCACCGGTTCGGGCACTGTCAGATAGAGTAACAGCGCGAGAACAAGGCCGGGCAACCCGACCACGACGAAGGCGAGTCGCCAGCCAACCGCCTGCGCGACCGCCGAGCCGATTATTGCGGCCAGCGCCCCCCCGACAGGCACACCGACAGCGATGAGCGAAAATACGACTGCACGACGTTCGGGGGGGAAACGATCTGAAATCATCGATACCAGTGCCGGCGTGAATCCCGCTTCGCCAACGCCGACGCCCATCCGGCAGAGCAGCAACTGCAAAAAGCCGCCCGCTGCCCCCGACAGCATCGTCATCACCGACCAGATGGCCGTGACGCATACGATGATGTTGACCCGGTTGAACCGTTCCGCGAGGCGGGCCAGCGGAATGCCCATGATCGCGTAGAAGAAGGAGAAGGCGAGGCCGCCCATGAGGCCGAGCTGAAGGTCGCTGAGCACGAGATCACGGCGGATCAATTCCCCGACGACCGATATGATCGTCCGATCGATAAAGTTGAACATATAGATCATCCCGAGAACCAGAACGAACCAATAGTCGCTGCGTTTTGTCGTCGTATTCATGTTTGTCCCGCAGAATTTTAGGAGGTTTGGCACGGCCAATGATTTCTTAGTGTCGCAAGACTGTGACCCATCCCGCCCTCGGGTAGGCCTCCATCAGCGCCAAGTGCAACGGTTAAACACATTGAACAAAATTATTACAACCTGTGCATTTTCGGTTGCAACGATTTTCGTTTTGCGACAGTGCGGGGGAACCTTTGATGATATGGATACAGCATGAAGAACCTTAAAATTCTCGCGGCCACTGCCGTAATCTCGATCCAGATTTTCGCTCTCGGTAGTGCAGCCTCCGCGCAAACCGACGCTGCCGGAATTGCCAAGCGTGCCACGATCTACTCCGCCGAGGGCACCAAGATCGGCCGCGTGGAAAAAGTCGTCGATGGAACGGTTCGCGTCATTTATC
>JAQGKX010000209.1 GCA_028289885.1 Sphingomonadales bacterium | reverse complement strand
CGCGATTTGAGCGGCTTGCGCTCCCGTCCTGCCCCTCTATACAAATCCGCAAATCGTTGACGACACGGGCCTTAAGGCCCGGCGCGGCGGAACCAGGGGAAGGATACCTATGACGATTGTCTATGCGGCCATGATCTGCGGCCTGATCGCCGTCCTTTATGGCATTATTACCAGTCGACAGATTCTCGCCGCCAGTCCCGGCAACGAGAAGATGCAGGACATCGCCGCCGCCATCGCGGAAGGCGCGAAAGCCTATCTCGGCCGGCAATACCGCACCATCGCGATCGTCGGCGTCGTCGTCGCAGCGATCGTTTGGCTGTTCCTCGGGCCTCTCTCCGCGATCGGGTTCGCGATCGGCGCCCTTCTTTCCGGCGTGACCGGCTTTATCGGAATGAACGTGTCGGTGAAGGCCAATGTCCGCACGGCGGAGGCCGCCCGCACCTCGCTGCAGGGCGGCCTGACCATGGCGTTCCGCTCCGGCGCGGTCACCGGCATGCTCGTAGCGGGTCTCGGCCTGCTCGCGATTAGTGCCTTCTTCTGGTACCTCACCGGCCCTGCGGGGCACGCGCCCAACGACCGGATCATCGTCGAGGCGCTCACCGCACTCGCGTTCGGCGCCTCGCTGATCTCGATCTTCGCGCGGCTCGGCGGCGGCATCTTCACCAAGGCGGCGGACGTCGGCGCGGATCTGGTCGGCAAGGTCGAGGCGGGCATCCCCGAGGACGACCCCCGCAACCCCGCCGTCATCGCGGACAACGTCGGTGACAATGTCGGCGATTGCGCGGGCATGGCCGCCGATCTGTTCGAAACCTATGTCGTCACCGTCGGCGCAACGATGGTGTTGCTCAGCCTGCTCGTGCGCGTCGCCAGTGACCAGCTTTACGCACTGATGAGCCTGCCGCTCGTCATCGGGGGCGTCTGCATCTTCACCTCGATCATCGGCACCTATATGGTCCGGCTCGGCAAGGGCCAGTCGATCATGGGCGCGCTCTACAAGGGGTTCTGGACGACCGCGCTGCTGTCGGTCCCAGCCATTTATTTCGCCACCCACTACGTCCTGAAAGACATGAACGCGGTCATCGGATCGACCCCCAGCGGCGAAAGCGCCACCTTTACCGGCATGGCGCTGTTCTGGTCGATGATGGTCGGGCTGGCGGTCACAGGCGCGCTGGTCTGGATCACCGAATATTACACGGGAACCAACTATCGCCCGGTCCGCAGCATCGCCAAGGCCTCCGAAACCGGCCACGGCACCAACGTCATTCAGGGCCTCGCGATAAGCCTCGAATCGACCGCTATGCCGACTTTGGTTATTGTTATCGGCATCATCGTCGCGTTTAAACTGGCGGGCCTGATCGGCATCGCCTTTGCCGCAACCGCCATGCTGGCTCTCGCCGGAATGGTCGTCGCACTCGACGCTTATGGTCCTGTCACCGATAACGCTGGCGGCATCGCCGAAATGGCCGGCATGGAAGACGAAGTCCGCCACCGCACCGACGCCCTCGACGCGGTGGGCAACACAACCAAGGCCGTGACCAAGGGTTATGCCATCGGTTCGGCAGGCCTTGCCGCACTGGTGCTGTTTGCCGCCTACACGACCGATCTGGCGGAGTTCTTCCCGAACCTCGTCGTCGATTTCAGCCTGAAGAACCCCTATGTCATCGTTGGGCTGCTGCTCGGCGCATTGCTGCCCTACCTGTTCGGCGCAATGGGCATGACCGCAGTCGGTCGTGCTGCCGGTGACGTTGTCAAAGACGTTCGTGCGCAATTCGCCGAGAACAAGGGCATCATGGATGGCACGTCGAAGCCAGACTATGCCCGCACAGTCGATCTGGTGACGAAAGCCGCGATCAAGGAAATGATCGTGCCCTCGCTGCTCCCCGTCCTGACTCCGATCCTTGTGTATTTCGTCATCACCGCAGTCGCCGGACAGGCCGAAGGGTTCGCCGCACTCGGTGCGTTGTTGCTGGGCGTGATCGTCTCCGGATTGTTCGTTGCCATCTCGATGACAAGCGGCGGCGGCGCTTGGGACAATGCCAAGAAGTTCATCGAAGACGGCAATCACGGTGGCAAGGGTTCGGAGGCTCACAAGGCTGCCGTAACCGGTGACACGGTGGGCGACCCGTACAAGGACACGGCGGGCCCAGCGGTGAACCCGATGATCAAGATCACCAACATCGTGGCACTGTTGCTGCTGGCGGCATTGGCAGCCCACGCGGGGGTGTAGCTTTTTCGTCACCCTGAACTTGTTTCAGGGTCCATCGGTCAACCCGCGACGGCAGTCCCGGCGGAGGCATGGATCCTGAAACGAGTTCAGGATGACGGAACCCCCAAACTTACCGCAACGCCGCCCCGATCATCGCTGCACAATTAAGAGCAGCCGGGGCGGCAACCGGAACCTCCCTCCGCCCGATCCCGAGCGCCGACTTAATCGACCGTCCAAGCACCCGCAGAGCCCCCTTAGATGCGGGTTCGTCACTCCCGCCAAGTCCCGCCACCGAGATCGACGGCGAACTTAGGGTGCCGCTGACATGGATCGGATCGACGATCTTCAGCGCGCTCGGGTTCTTCGACGACCCGCCCAACGTCAGGGCGACCGTTTCGCCATCCATGACGATCCGTCCTGCCCCCTGCCCCACCGAAACCCCTGTATCGATAGCAAGCGGAGCCGGGATTAACACGCCGTTGCTCGCACGGAAACTCGCAACCAGACACCGCAGCGGCACGCGGGCCTGCCGATCGTGCAATTGCTGGCCGATGGCGCGCCCCAAATCCTGCCCGAGGACATCGGCAACCGTCGCCTTCACCTCTCCTGCGCTGGCAACCATCGCGACCCGCCCGTTGGCGCGGCTCATCGCCTCACGCACGGTATCGCCGGTTCCCGACACCATGATCCGCCCCCGCACGGTCCCGCTGACATCGTCGGGCTTTCCGACGATGGTCTGCAATGTCGCGCCAGAAAAGCGCAGGTCCAGCGTCAATTTCGGCGCGCCGCTCCGATGGTCGATTGTCGCGTTCCCGGTCAGCGCACCCTCCGCCAGCCGTGCGACAAAGTCAGTCACGGTGACGCGCCGATTGTCGAGCGTGACGGTACCCGCCAGCGATCGAAAGACCGAGGGCGATTTAAACAACAGGCGATCCGCCGAAAAACGCAGCACGCCGTCGGTCTTGCCGATTTTTGACAGGTTGATCCGAGTGGTTGGCATCACTCGCTCTCCGACCCGCGCCGTCAGCGCCGCCGCATCGCGCAGCCCCTGCGTGTCTGACAGATCGTCGAAATCAAACTGGCTTGCGCGCACGGTCGCATCGATCTTTGTCCTCCCATCGCGCTTCAGCACCGTGGCGTGTCCTGCAAAGTGCGAGCGCCCCATCGACCCGCCAATTCGGTCGATATACCAGTCGCGATCGTCGTGCCGGACGGTGCCATTCAGGTCGATCGGCTGGCTCCCGAACAAACCCGCCTCTATCACCCGGTCGAGGTTTTTTAGCGTCGGAGCCTGTGCGCTTACCGTCGCAGTGAAGTGCGGCGTGTTCAGCACCCCGTCCATCACAGCCTTCGCGGCCAGATGAAGCGCAGGCGATGCCAGCGTCACGGAAAGCGGATAGGGTGCCGAGGGATCGACGCCAGCGACGGAACCTCCGCGCGCCTCCATATGGGCGGGCGTGCCCAGGAAACTGCCCTCTCCTGAAACTTGCAGTCCCGATGCCCGATCGACCTGCACTGGCCCCGCAAGGATCAAGCCACGCTTTTCGTCGCGCAACGAATATCTTGAACGGGTTATGGTCAGGTTCGACAAATTGGGTCGCGGCGACTTGATGTCGGACGGCTTGTCCTTGTCGGGTGCCCAGTTGGCACGGCCTGCAGCATTGCGGACCAGCGCCACATCCAGCCCGTCTATATGCAGGCTGTCGGGGCGGAACCTGCCACCGATCAAGGCCATCACGGGCACGCGTATCTCGGCCGACGCAATCCTGACAAGGTCGCCCGCCCCGGCCCAATCCGGCTGTTCGATCCGCAAGTCACGAAGCGCAATCGTCGGCGTAAACGAAAACCACGTGTCGCGCGTGATCGAGCCGATGTGGACCGGCGCATGTGCGGCTGCGGACAGTCGCCCCTCGATAAAGCCACGGGCAATACCAACCGGAAACGCGCCTATCCCCAGGACAACGACCAACGCGGCAATTGCGACTCCGCCACCAATCCGGCGTGCAAGACGCCCCCGGGCCGACGGTCGAACCGCGCCATCACCTTTATCGTCCATGTCGCGGGCTTCCCTGTTCGTGCCTGCACAACCGACGGCACCCCCGTTTGTTGCGCGACCTTTCCTTTCGGCGCTTACACGGCTAAGGGGACGGCGATTCTGCATTCCAACCAAGAGATTTAATGGCCAAGGAAGAACTCCTCGAAATGCGCGGCAGCGTTGTCGAACTGCTGCCCAACGCGATGTTTCGCGTGAAACTCGAAAAC
>JAQGKX010000046.1 GCA_028289885.1 Sphingomonadales bacterium | reverse complement strand
AACCGGGTCTCGGCAGCCGATCCGGTAAACACCCCCGCCCCCGAAACACTGACCGATCGAACGCCCGCGCCCGACAGCAGTTCGCGCCAGCCACCAGAACCCTTGTTGGTGACGACAACAGTCTCCCCGCCGATGCTCACCCTATCGACATTGTGCCGCCCGGCCGCATCGGCCACCGCAGCCGCCCACCCTTCGGGAGCGAGCCCCCCAACGCTCGCATCCTCCAGCACATAGGCCACGCCGTCCCCGGCCAGCGCGACCACGACGATCCCGCAGGCATCGCCGCCAATTCCGGCAGGTGGATCGACCCCGATCACGACGCGCTTTACTTCGGAAGCAACCCGCGCCCGGCAGGCCTCGATCATCGTCCTCGTCCACAGCGCACCCGCGACATCGTCGATCAGTTCGCCATTCAACTCCTGCCGCCCCAGCCGTGTCCCACCGTAAGTGTCCTGAACCCAGTCGGTGAAAGCATCCGGCAAGAACATATTGTCGGCCGTTCCTCCGAATGTCTTCGCCACCGACGCGTCGGCAAACAGCTTGCGCACCAGTGCGATGGGCCGCGGCGTCGTTGTCACCATCGACCGCGGCAATTCGCCCAGCCGCAGCCCCATCTGCAGATTGTCCCAGCTTTCCTGCGGATATCCCCATTTCGCCAGCTCGTCGCACCACGCAAAATGATGGGACGGTCCGCGCAGTTTCTCTGGATTTTCCGCTGAATAGACCAGCCCCTGCGCGCCGCTCGGCCATGTCAATCGTCCAAGGCTAGGCTCCCATGTCGGTCTTTTCTCTGGCGGCCCGATCGACAGCAACCCGCTCTCACCCTCGATCATGACCGCGCGAACCTCGGCCATCGTTGCTCCAACCAGCGCAATTCGCGTATCGCCATTGGCTCCTTCGGCAATGTCCCTGACCCATTCCGATCCCATCCGCGTCTTGCCGAAACCACGCCCCGCCATCACCAGCCAGGTCCGCCAATCACCGACCGGCACTTCCTGTCGATCGGTCCGCCACCGCGCCCAATCCCATTCGGCGCGCGCGATATCCTCATCGCTCATCCGCCTGCAAAAATCGGCGATATCGAAAGATTTGCCTGAAAAGAGCGCCGCGATACGGTTTTGCGGGACATTCATTCCTCCCACCCCGCGGCCCTGGCCAACCGCTTCAACTTGGTCATGAACCGTTCGCGCAGACGTTCGGGATTATCCTTGCTCCCTGTTGCAGCCATCCGGTTTTCCCCTGTCCGTTTCCGATGTTGCGCGATCAGCCGGAGCGCGAGACTGTCCGAACACTCGACGAATTCATCGACGATCTGCCCCTCGCGGACGACCCGCCGCCTTCCGTTCAAGGCGCGATCGAGCAACATGGCTTCGACCTGCACATAACCGAGTTCGAGCGCCACATCCCAGGCTGCGCAAAATCCCGCGGACCGTTTGCGCAATTTGTACAGGCCCGAAAGGCACATGCCCGTCTCCGCAAGGCTTGCCGGTACGCGGCCCGTTTCGGCGAGCCTCGTAAGGAAGAGCTTCTGTTTTTTCACTGTCCATCTGTCTGGATGAACCTTTCGCAATTGCGGCTGCCATCCCGTGCCAACATCGACACCATGATCCCGTACGATGGCGGCGACTAAAAGGCTCTTGTCCGTCATGCCGCCTCCATTCCCAATTTGACGCCCCTTGGGGCACCAGCAATCCGCTTTGTTCCCGTTATGTACCTATTTAGCTCCTTGATGTCAAGTCAAAAGTGCCAGATAGGTTATCACAGGCATTGATGATGGATTTTGCGGACATCATTCGGGGAACGATTCCTGTGCGAAACGTTTAGCGTATGATGGATTTTGCGCCCGATCGAAATGATGATGCTGGAACTTCACTGGCGCGTTTACGCATCACTCTGACCCACCTCTGGCGGCATCGGCAATTGCCTGATCTGGACGCCCCCGGCACTTTCAACGAAATGGTACAGCAACGTAAACTTCATGACCGGGACCCCCAGCTATCCGTGCTGGCCGACAAGGTTCGCGTGAAGTCGATCGTTGAAAGCCGCATTGGTCGTGAATGGATTATTCCGACCCTGTGGCACGGTGCGGTCCTGCCCCACCAACCGGACTGGCCAACGCCGTTCGTCGTCAAATCGCGCCATGGCTGCAACCAGACGCGATTCGTCCATCAATACGATATGCAGCGCTGGAAAATCGTGATGAGCCAGTCGCGCAACTGGATGCGCGCGCCTTATGGTCAATGGCTCGACGAATGGGCGTACCGCGACATCCCACGCGGTATGCTGGTTGAACCGTTCATGGGGCCGGGCCCGGACCTGCCAATCGACTACAAGTTTTTCGTTTTCGGTGGTCGCGTCGAATTCATCCAGGTTCACCTTGGCCGGGGAGTGAAAGCCGACTGGTCGAGATCTCGACGCGGCCACAGGTGGATCGTGCTGGACCGGGCGTGGCATCGCCGGTCGTCGCTCACGTCCGACCCCGTGCCCAAAAGACCGGTCTATTTGCAACAAATGATCGAAGCGGCAGAAGAACTCGCTCGCGACATCGATTTTGCGCGGGTCGATCTATATGAGATCGACGGTCGCCCCCTGTTCGGCGAAATGACGTTTTACCCCGGATCAGGACTTGATGCATTCGATCCAGTCGCGCTCGACCGTGAATTGGGGACCCATTGGATTCGCGCCAGGGAAAGCGCCGCCGTGGAAAGTCAGCCGCAAAGTAACTCTTCGTGGCGGCGAACTACACAATCTGCGTAGTCGCCATGGTTTCAGGACGACTCCCCGACTCATCATGGCGGTTTACCGGGGGGAATATGTGTTCATTATGACCGGTATAATATACTTATTCTACATTCCCGTCCCGTAACTAGGGTACAGACCGAGTTGGCCGGTTTGTAAAAGACGGGATTAAATCATCGCTACCAATCCATCTTTCTCCGCCCCGTCAGGACCCGCAGCGGACGCAGTCGAGGCGGCAAACCCGACTCCGAACAGCGTGAACAGGCGTAAGTCCGAACGGCACATGACTATTTTTCGTGCAGGAAAGATCACGCATAACGGTCGTGACAATCTTTGCCTGGTGCGGAATATTTCGTCGGGCGGCGCAATGGCGCAGGTGTTTCAGGACCTGCAGATCGACGACCGCGTATTCCTCGACCTGCGCCTTGAGGAACGCATCGTTGGGCGCATCATGTGGGTACGCGCCGCAATGGTGGGTATCGCGTTTTCCCAGAGAATAGACCTTGGCGATATTCTCCGGTCCGAACTTGCCCATGGCCACCGCCGTCGCGCACCACGTGTCAACGTCGAGGCCACCGGCAGGCTTCAGGTCGGCGATCAATTTCATCAGGTCGCGATCGACAATGTCTCCCAGACCGGGACCCGCATCTTCTGCACCGAACCCCTGCTCTCGGGTGCCGAAGTCCGCCTGTGGATCGACGGACTGGGCCCGCGACTGTCCTTTGTCCGGTGGACGAAAAATGGCATCATCGGCCTGGCGTTTGCACAATCGATATCGATCTGGGATTTGACCACCTGGGTTCGAGAGCGCCCGCTAACGGCCTTGGGCATCGACCAACCGGGCCTGTAACCACTGCCGGCCATTGAGCGCCTGGTGGCGATTGAAAGGCTTCGGCCTTGTGGCTTGGTTCGTTCTGTGTGACAGACAATCCTGATAGGTTAACTCAGGGGATTGCACATGATTACCCGAATTCGCGAAGTGCGCCGGGCGCAGGGCCTGACATTGCTCGATGTCGCCAACCGCTGCTCACCGCCCACGACGGCGCAGACGATCGGGCGGCTGGAAACCGGGACGCGCACAGTGTCGGTTGGCTGGCTGAACCGGATTGCGGCGGCCCTTGGCGTTACCGGCGGCGACCTTGTCGATCTTCCAACACAACCCGGCCTTCCCGTCGCTGCGATCCTGGGGGCCGATGGCGTACACGCCCCCCGGCTCGACAGGACGATCACGCCACCTGTCGCGACACCGGGCCTTGTTGCAGTGACCGTCGAGGCCGCTGTCGGTGAGTATCGGAGCGGTGACGTCATATGGTGTGAACGGGTCGCGCCCGATGGTTTCGCGGCGCTTCTGAACCGCGACGTGTTGCTCCCCCGCCCCGCAGGTCGCTTTATCTTTGGTCGCATGATTGGCCGCGACGGTGACCGTGTTCAGATATTGCCTTTCGGCAGCGGCAGTCGCCAGCAGGTCATAAACGATCCGGCCTGGGCTGCAGTCGCGGTCAGGCTCATCAGGACGCTCTGACCAAACGAAAACTAAAAAGGCGCGCCGTTGCCGACGCGCCTTTTTACGATGGCTTGGTAGGTTATTTTGCGAACTGGGCGTATTGCTCGTTGCCAACAAAACCCATCTTGGTGATCTTCGAACGCTTGACCTCGGCGAACACGCGATCTGCGACATCGTACCGCGACTGCGCATCTGGCTGGACATGCAGTTCGGGTTCGGGCGACATATCCTTGGTACGGCCAAGATAGTCACGCAACGTCGCCATATCGATCGGCGTGGCGTTCCATAGGATCGTCCCCGCAGGATCGATCGACAGCTTGTTAACCACAGGATCGATCGGCGGCTTCGGCTGGTTCGGGTTGTTTGCCGGAAGATCGATCTTCACGGCGTGCGTCTGGATCGGGATCGTGATGATGAGCATGACGAGCAGAACGAGCATGACGTCGATCAACGGCGTCGTGTTCATTTCCATCATCGGCTCGCCGTCGTTACCGCCGGTACTCATTGCCATCGGGCAAACTCCTTAAAAGATAATGCTCGGTCGGATCAGCCGCCGTTCGGTGGCGGCTCGGAAATGAAGCCAACCTTGGTGAAACCAGCCATCTGGAAGTTATAGATCGGTCCAGCGATGCAGCGCCATGGCGTGTTGATGTCACCACGGATATGCGCTTCGGGAAGTTCGAGGCCGGGAGCATTGACGCCACCCTGACGATCGATCTCATCCTTCAGCTTTTTCACTGCGCGGTCGAGCAATTCGCTGGAATCCACCTGGCTTTGACCCCAGTAAACCTGGCAGGCGCCCGTTGGGCTTGCCTTGATCGACAGCGAAACATTCTCTGGCTTGGTCGTCGTCGGATCAAACCTGACCTTTGGCAGCACCAGTGGCACTTTCTGGACGATCGCCGGAATGGTGATCAAAAAGATGATCAGCATGACCAACATGACATCGACGAGCGGTGTCGTGTTGATGTCCGACATAGGGGCATCTTCGCCTTCGTCCCCACCTACACTCATTGACATATAACAATCCTGTCCCGTCCGGGGAAATTTGGGGGGCCGAAACCCCCCAACTTATTCATTCAGCAAACTCGAACCGGTCGAACGTGACCGGTCCAAACATCAGGCCTTGATTGGCGCTGCTGGCTTGGCAGCAACTACAGGCTTGGCAGCAGCACGCGCCGGTGCCGACGGCTTGACCGCGCCGCCCGAAGCCATCCAACCATGGACGTCGTTCGTGAACGTGCCGAGGTTTTCCGAGATCGTCTTGTTGCGGCTCTGCAGCCAGTTGTAGGCAAGCACGGCAGGAACGGCGACGGCGAGGCCGATTGCCGTCATGATCAGCGCTTCACCGACAGGACCGGCAACGGTGTCGATCGATGCCTGACCGGCGGTACCGATGTTGAGCAAGGCCCCGAGAATACCGATAACGGTACCGAACAGACCGATGAACGGGGCCGTCGAACCCGTCGTCGCCAAAAATGCGAGGCCGGACTTCAGCTTCGAATCGATGGCGGCGCGTGTGCGGGACAGGGACATCATCGTCCAGTCATGAGCATCGACCGGATCGGTCAGCAACGTGTGCTGGTCCTGTGCGCGGATACCGTCGTCGACGATCTGGCGATAGGCACTGTCCTTGTCGAGCTTCGCAGCGGCTTCCTTCAGGCTGGTTGCATTCCAGAAAGCGGCGCGCACTTTTTTGCCCTCGTTGATGATCCGCTGCTGCTCCCAAAGCTTGGCGAACAGAATATAGAGCGAAATCATGAACATTGCGACGAGGATGAGGAACACGCCCCATGTCAGCGCGCCGCCCTGTTTCAATGCCGGCACAAGGCCGAATTTCGCTTCGTGTGAGCCGGCTGCTTCGCCTGCAGCAACCTGTCCGGCTGCGATGATCTGGATCAACATGTCTCGATATTCCCTTGAAAGATTGTTCGTTTGAATTTTACCGGAGCATCATGCCCGCTGATATATTTACTTCGGGATCACCCACTTGAACCGACCGGGATATACGCCCCCTGTCGGGTTTCCGGCTGAGTCCTTGCCCGGATTGAAGCGAGCGCGTCGCGTCAAAAGCCTGCAGGTCGTATCGTCAAGCTGCGATGAACCACTCGACTGCGTGACCGAGCAGGACGTCACCTTGCCGTCAGGACCAATCTCCAACCGATAGCCAGTCGTTCCCTCTGCACCTTCGCGCAGCGCCGACGGTGGATAATCGTCCGTCGACATCAGGCTCTGGAAGTTACCACGCGGCGTAAGCTTAACGGCAGCGGGGGGCGGTGGAGGCGGCGGCGCGGGCCGCGGTGGTTCGGGCGTCGGGATAAACACCGGTGGTGGTGTTGCAACGGTCGTGATGACCTGGGGAGCCGTATTCGTCACCACAATTGGGGGCGGGGCAACGACCGGTGGAGGTGGCAGCGCCGTCTTTGGGGGTGGCGGCGGCAGCTTCTCTGGCGGTGGTGGCGGCTCTTCGATGTCGATGACCTTCAGCTCTTCGGCCGTCTTCTTTATCCGGTCGTAATTCACGGCGACGAGCAGATAGATAATCAACGCGGTGACAAGGCCGACGATAACCATCGACCCCGCCTTGCTCGAGTCCATTCCATGTTTGTCGGTATATGCCATCCGGCTCGAACACTCCTTAAAACTGGTCAGGAAGGCTGTTGCGACCGGCGAACCGTCCGGAAAATTCAACAACCCGTCCCGCCTTAGACATTATTATTAGTCGGCAGACCCAGAAACACTATCGCCACGACCTGTGTCGCGCAATCCGCTTTTCCTAAGCCCTTCTCTTAAGGCGCGACGCGCGGGGGGCAAGAGTGTTACGGAACGATTAATTGTAAAAGGTATGACTGTATGTTTGGTTCCTTAAAAGGGGTATCTCGCCTCATGACTCTGGTTGCCGCAACGATCGCTTGTGGCATTGCCAGTACAGGAATCAGCCAGCCGGATCAACAGGTTGCAGTGGGAACCTCGCGCAGCCTACACTATGCGGACATGGTCGATCTGTTCGGCAATGCGCCGATAGCGGTACGGGTGCGTATCACCGCGGCGACCCGGCTGAAAGAAATTGTCCGACCTGCGGGGATTTCCAGATTTTACATCGAGGCCGATGTGATCGCGCTCATCCGCGGCCCCAACGACGTTCCTCCCCACCTGAGCTACGTCGTCGATGTGCCCCTCGATTCGCGCGGCAGGGTTCCAAAACTCAAAAAGACGGAAGTCCTGATCGCGGCCCTTCCGGTGCCGGGGCGGCCCGGCGAGATCCAGCTAGCCTCGGGTGATGCCCAGATCAGTTGGACACCCGAAATGGATGCGAAGGTGCGAGCGGCCATCGCATCGGTCATGGCCCCCGATGCCGCGCCGGTCGTTACCGGTGTGGGCAGCGCGTTCCACGTCGCTGGATCAATCCCCGGCGAAGGCGAGACACAGGTGTTTCTGACGACCGCTACCGGCGCACCGGTGTCGCTCAGCATATTACGTCGCCCAGGTGAGGCTCCGCGCTGGGCGCTGGCGCTCGGCGAAATCGTCGACGAAGCGGCTGGACCACCGGCAAGAAATACACTCGCATGGTATCGATTGGCCTGTTTCCTGCCGCGCACCCTGCCCGATGCGGCGGTCACCGAACTGACGGCATCCGATGCCGACGTCGCGCGCCAGGATTATGCGTTCGTCATCACGCAACTTGGCACATGCGAGCGCGCCCGCGGCTAGAGAAAGACGAAATCGCGGTCGAAACTCTTGAGGGCCGCGCCCCCATCGACAAAGATCGTCTGCCCTGTAACCGCGCGTGCGCCTGCCAGATAGGCCACAGCGTCGGCGACATCCCCGGGCTGCGACAGGCGTTCCAACGGCATCATGGCGGTAATCCGCGCCATTGCGGCCTCGTCATAGTCCGCCGTGGGCAGCGTAAGGCCGGGTGCCACCGCATTGATCCGCCAGCGTGGAGCGAGCGCAGCCGCAAGCGTGCGCGTGGCCCCCGCCAATGCCGTCTTCGACAAAATATAGGCAAGCTGGTCGCCATTGGGGTTCCTGATACGCTGGTCGAGAATATTGACGACGCTGCCGGTCGCTTCGGTGCGAGAGAGAGCGATGATCAGCAAGACAGGCGTCGCGGCATTCACGGCATGATGATCGGCGAGCGAATCGCGCGTCATGCTGGCGGCATCGTCCCATTCGAACCGTGAGGCGTTGTTGACGAGCAGCGTGGGTGCCGCACCGAAATGCGCCGAGACCTCACCGATCAGCCGGTCCGCGGCATCGGGATCGGCAAGATCGGCGACGAAGCTGCATGCACCCGGATAGGATGCCTCATCGGCAATGTTGTGATGACTGTGAAGCGCCAGCGTCCACCCATCGGCAGCAAGACGTTCGGCGATGGCCGCGCCGACGCGCCTCTTGCCACCGGTAACAAGTGCCAGTTTCATCGCCGCTTCCTTTATTTGCGGTACCTCACGCGCCGAATCCCGATCGATTCGCGATCCTCCGCGATCGCCAGCTTGACGATGCGCACCTCGACGCGCGCAACTCGCGGGTCCGGAATCATCAACGTATCGATGATGTGATCGGCTACAGCCTCGACAAGTACGAAATGCGTATTGGGCAACGCCGTGGTCGCGGCGCGTTTCAGGTCCATGTAATTCTTCGACATCGACAGCGGCGAATCGGGCGAGAAGCATTCCCCAACGTCCAGATCGACGATCACCGAGATTCGCAGCGGCTGCGGGAGGTGGGTTTCCTCCGAATATATGCCGGTCAGGACCTGAACTTCGAGGTCGAGGACTTCAAGCTGGAGCAAATCGTTCATTGCCGCCGCCTAGGCCAGATGAGCGCCGGATGGAAATGCGCAGTTGAAATGGCATGTTCAGCGCAGACACCGCTTTTCATTCGGGCTTTCATTCGGCGAAAACGCCGCTAATTGCCCGCGACCCATGACCTTGAACATCGAACCCCTGTCGCGGGCCGACCCGGCTGCTGTCGAGACCCTGCTGGACGATGCGTTCGGCGCGGACCGACATGGCCGAACCGCTTATCGAATTCGCGAGGGGATGGAGGTCATCGCGGCGCTGAGCCTGGCGACGTTCGACGGAGACAGGCTGGTCGGCACGTTACAATGCTGGCCGGTCGCCCTTGACGACGTGGCGCTGACGCTGGTTGGCCCCGTCGCCGTCCTGCCGGGGTTGCAGCGCGGTGGGATCGGACGCGCGATGATGGCCGCATTGATGGCAAAGCGGCAACTCGATCCGCTCGTGATGATCGGCGATCCCGAATATTACGGTCGCTTCTTCGGGTTCTCCGCCGACGCCACGCAGCAGTGGACCGTGCCCGGCCCTGTCGATCGGCGGCGGCTGCTGTGCAAGAGCGACATTGCGCTGCCGGTTACCGGCGTGTTGGGACCGCGCACGTTCGCCCTCGCACCTTTGTAATCATGCAGCCGAGCGCCTAGATCGGCGTCATGCCGATGGACCCCCTGCCCGACCTCGCCACGATGAGCCTGACCGACGTCGCAAAGGCACTCGCCGAAAAGCGCTTGCCGCCGGTCGATCAATGGCATCCGACGCATTGCGGCGACAGCGAGATGCGGATCGCGCGCGACGGGACATGGTTTCATCAGGGATCGCCGATCGGGCGCGAGGCGATGGTGCGCCTCTTCTCGACGATCCTGCGCCGCGAGGCCGATGGCAGCTATGTGCTGGTCACCCCCGGCGAGAAGCTGGACATTGTCGTCGAAGATGCTCCGTTCATGGCGGTCGAGGTCAAGAGCGAAGGCGCAGGCAAGGCACGCAAGCTGGCCTTTAGGCTGAATACCGGCGATTTCATCATGGCCGGCCCCGACAATCTTCTCCGTTTCGAAGACAAGTCCGATGGTCCCCATCCCTATCTGCACGTACGTGGGGGTATGGAGGCGCTGGTATCGCGGTCGGTTTTCTACGAGCTGGTCGAACTTGCGCTGGAAGAAGGCGGTGATCCCATCGGCCTCTGGAGCGACGGCAAATATTTTGCGATGTCCAACGCGTGACCCTGACCGACCTATTGCGACATAAATTGGCGGCAACCGCCAATGAAGAGGTACCCTATCAAAACGACGTGCGTGGTTCCGTGACCCAACCGGGCACTGCAGCGGCTGTCCTGATTGCAGTGACCGACCGGCCAGAACCGGGATTGATCCTGACGATGCGCCCCGAAACGATGCGTCGCCATCCCGGCCAGATTGCGTTTCCCGGGGGCCGTGTCGATCCCGGGGACGTGGACGAGATCGCCGCGGCCCTGCGCGAGGCCGACGAGGAAATCGCCTTACCACCATCAACTGTCGAGATCATCGGCACGCTCGATCGCTACCGAACCATCACCGGCTATGACATATTGCCGGTGCTCGGCGTTGTCGCGCCCGATCCGGTTCTGGTCCCTCACGCTGCCGAGGTGGCAGCCGTCTTCGAGGTTCCGCTGGCCTTCGTGCTGGACGAGGCCAATCTGGTCGAACATCATGCCGTGCTCAACGGCATCGAGCGCAGCTTCCTCGAAATCACCTGGGGCGAGCGGCGTATCTGGGGCGCGACGGCGGCTATAATTGCCAATCTCGCGGTGCGGTTGAGATGACCGACGCGGCGATGGTGCTGCCCGATGCAGAATGGCGGCACCGCGATGGGCTTGCCGGACTCATCGCCGCCCTGGGCGACACGTCGCGCTTCGTCGGCGGCGCAGTGCGTGACGGCCTGCTCGGACTGCCGGTTAGCGATATCGACATGGCAACGCGGCTGTTGCCCGAACAGGTTATCGAACGCCTGGAAACGGCGGGGATCAAGGCGGTCCCGACCGGCATCGCGCACGGCACGATCACTGCCGTAACGGCGGGTGGCACCGTCGAGATCACGACCCTGCGCCGCGACGTCGCGACCGACGGGCGGCACGCCAAGGTCGCCTATACCGACGATTGGCATGAGGATGCGGCGCGGCGCGATTTCACGATCAACGCGCTGTCGGCGGACCCCGGCACGGGCCGTGTCTTCGATTCGTTCGGCGGGATTGCCGACCTGCACGCCGGTGTGGTGCGCTTTATCGGGGCACCGTTGCAACGCATCGCCGAGGATCACCTGCGGATTCTGCGGTTTTTCCGGTTCCATGCCCGGTTCGGGCGTGGTGCGCCCGATGCCGCAGCTTACACCGCCTGCGCCGAGCGCGCCAACGACCTGATGGCGCTCTCTCGCGAGCGCATCGCCGATGAGATGCTGAAACTGCTGGCATCGGCCGCTCCGGTCGCGGCGATCGAACTGATGCTCGGGGGGGGCATATTGAAGCCAGTGCTGCCCGAGATTGAGAATGCCAGCGGACTAGGCCGACTGATCCAGCGCGAGAAGGAGTTCGGGTTCGCGGGCGATCCGATCCGACGGCTGGCAGCGCTGATCGGGCCACGGTCGGACGTTGCCGCCGAAATCGCCCTTCGCCTACGCCTGTCCAAGGCAAAGGCGCAGAGGCTGGTCACGGCCTGTACGCTCTATGCCGCCCAGCCTGTGAAGGCCCTCGCCTACCGGATCGGGCTGGAAAGCGCGATCGACCAACTGTTGATCGGTGAGGCAGCAACCTCTGACTTCAGGGCGCTCGGCAAGTGGCAAAAACCAGCGCTGCCAATCTCGGGCGGGGCCCTCATCCTGCGCGGTATCGCTTCGGGGCCGGAAGTCTCGCGGACGTTGGCTGTAGTCGAGGAACGATGGATCGTCGCCGGATTTCCGACCGGCACCGAATTTCACGCCATCGTCGAGGACGTGCTGCTCAGCCGAGCGAATCCAGCGCGAACCTGAGCGCTTCGTCGCTTTCAAGTGCGGGTGCATAGAAGAACCCCTGTCCCGTCGTGCATCCGAGCGCCGCAAGCGTCTGGGCCAGTTCGCGCGTTTCGACACCTTCGGCGGTCGTCGTCATGCCGAGCGCCTGCGCAAGGCTCAGTATAGCGCGGACGATCGCCACCTTGTCGGGATCACCGAGCATCCCGGTGATGAAGCTCCGGTCGATCTTCAGCGTATCGATCGGCAGTTTCTGGAGGCTCGCCAGATTGGAAAAACCGGTGCCGAAATCATCCATCGCGACCATCGCGTCGACCGACTTCAGCGCGTCGAGCGTCCGTCCGGCGCGGTCGGGATCGGCGACGATGGCGCTCTCGGTCAGTTCCACCGAAAGACGGTATCCGCACAGGCCATGTTCGCGCAGCGCGGCTGCAACAAGGCCCGCAATGTCATCGCGCTGGACCTGGATGGCCGACAGGTTCACGCCCACATAGAGCGGCAAAATGCGGTCGGCGGTCAGGTCCCATCGCTTGAGAGTCGCCAAGGCACGATCGAGCGCCCAGCGACCAAGCGGCACGATCAGCCCCGACTCCTCGGCAACGGCAATGAACTCATTGGGCGGAATAATCCCGAGGTCAGGATGATTCCAGCGCGCCAGTGCCTCGAAGCCTGCGATCCGGCCAGTTTCCAGCGACATCAGCGGCTGGAACGCCATATCGAGCGATTCGCTGTCCAGTGCGCGACGCAGTTCGGTCTCCAGCGTAAAACGACGGTTCGACGCTGCCAGCGCGGCAGGCTGATACATCTCGACCCGCTGCGTCCGCTTTGCTTCCTTCAACGCGATCTGGGCGTGGCGCATCAATTCTTCGGGATCGACTCCTTGTTCGTTGGCAAGCGCGCAACCGATCGCGCAATCGACCTTGATCTCGAAATCGGACAATTTGCAGGGTGGCGACAACACTGCACGCACCCGCTGGGCAACGTGAAGGACATCGCCTGGCCCATCGACGAGCCGGACGATCATGACGAATTCATTCGCTCCCGTCCGCGCGAGCAGGTCATAACCGCGCAAGGTCGAAAGCAATCGGCGCGCAACGGTGATGATGAGTTCATCGCCACCGACCGAGCCGACACATTCGTTGACACGGCTGAACCGTGCGAGATCGACGATGATCACGGCGTAATTCTCGCTGCCATCGTCGGACATCCGCTGTTCGAGATGTTCGACGAAACCGGCGCGGTTCATCAGGCCGGTCAGGCTGTCGGTCAGCATTTCGAGACGAAGCGACCGTTCGGTCTGGACCTCGTTGGTTCGGTCCATCAACGTGACCAAAACGCGGGCATCAGCCTGATTGCTGGCGAACAGGGGGGCCACCGAAACGGTGAAATACCGGCCATCGATCAGCCCGCCATCGCGCCATTCAATCTGTCGTCCTGCAGCGTCACCGTTCAGGACCGCAATGATATCGTCCACGCATCCGACCCCGTCGAGGACATGGTCGCGCCCCGAGACACGCTGACGATCCAGCCGATGCCAGGCGTCGTTGGCTGAGTGGATCACGAGCTTCTTGCGCTTGACGCCCACCACCGCGGCCGCGATCGGCAGCGCCTCGAGATAGGTCTGGCGCGTCAGGACAGAGGCCGGGGTTTCTGTGACAATGTCTTGGTATCGCGGGCCAATATCCGCCGTAGCTCCCAAGCGTGGGGAGCCGCCACGCGAGAGCGCAAGCACCTTGACGGAAATGTCCATGATGCTGGACTTAATCGAGGTTGGTTAAGGTGTCCTAAATCGTGAACACCAACTTGGCGCTATATCCCGAACTTGTTATCGCGTGGGAACCCCGTTGGGGGCATCCGGCCCCCCGCGCCGCGCGCCGCGCGCCACGGCGTCAGGTCACCTTCGGTTCGCGTTCGCCCACTTTCGCCGCCCATCATCCAGCTCAACCCATTGGCAAAGACCAATGTTATTGCATCTGCCAGACCGCCGTCGCGGTAACGCTGAAGTGAAACCCCCTGCCCGCGCGACATTTCGGGAAGCTCACTCAGGGGAAAGATCACCAGTTTGCGATTGTCACCAATTGCTGCAACAAAATCGTCTGCAGGGGCGATTGTCCGCACTATCGCCAGCTTCGCGCCTGCTTTGACGTTGACGACCTGACGCCCCTTCCGTGTTTCGGCAATCAATTCATCCACTTTGGCGATAAAGCCACGTCCATCACTGGCCACCAGCAGCAGCCGTGAATCGCGCCGCGCGGTGAACATGCGGACGATGCCGGTTTCGCCGGACAGGTCGATCATCAGGCGCACAGGTTCGCCGAAGCCGCGCCCTCCCGGCAGCTTGTCCGCGCCAAGCGTGTAGATGCGACCGTCGGCAGCGGCGATCAGGATTTTGTCCGTGGTCTGGGCATGGATGGCGAAGGCGGGGCCGTCACCTTCCTTGAACTTGCTGGTGTCCGCGCCCGTCAGGTCGGCATGGCCCTTCAGCGCGCGGATCCAGCCCTTTTGCGACAGGATCACGGTGACCGGCTCGCGTTCGATCATGGCATCGAGTGGCACGTCCTTGACGGGTGCGGCTTCGGCAACGGTGGTGCGGCGTTTGCCCAGCACAGTATCGGGACCATAGCGTTCCCGCAGTTTGCCGAGGTCGCGCTTCAGCTTGGTGCGCTGCTTGGCCGGGCTTTCGACCAGAGCAGCCAAATCCTGACGCTCCTTGTCGAGCTTTGCGCGCTCGTTCTTCAACTCCATTTCCTCAAGCCGGCGCAGCTGGCGCAGGCGCATATTGAGGACGGCTTCGGCCTGGCGGTCGTTGAGCGCGAATTCGGCCATCATCAGCGGCTTCGGCTCATCCTCCGTCCGGATAATCTCGATCACCCGGTCGAGGTTCAGGTAGGTAATCAGATAGCCGTCGAGCAGTTCGATACGGTCGTCGATCTTTCCAATACGGTGATTGGCGCGGCGGACCATGACCTCGAACTGATGCAGCAGCCATGCGTTCAGCACCGCCTTCAGGCTCATCACGCGGGGCACCCGGTCGGCACCCAGCACGTTAAGGTTAAGCGGCACCTTCACTTCAAGTTCGGTCAGCCGGAACAGGCTTTCCATCAGCACGTCGGCATCGACCGAGCGGCTGCGCGGTTCGATGATGATGCGGATGGCCTCGTCGCTCTCGTCGCGAACGTCGGCGAGAATGGGCAGTTTCTTGTCATTGATGATCGTGGCGATGGCCTCGATCAGCTTGCCCTTTTGCACACCGTAGGGAATCTCGGTGACGACGGCGACCCATGTACCGCGCCCCAAGTCCTCGATGCTCCAGCGCGAGCGGACGCGAAACGATCCCCGCCCCGTTTCATAGGAGCGGGCGATAGCGAGCGGGTGATCGACGATCAGGCCGCCGGTCGGAAGGTCGGGGCCTTGCACGAACTCCATCAGTCGGGCGTCGTCGGCGTCGGGCTGGTCGATCAGGAAGCTCGCCGTGTCGAGAATTTCGGCGACATTGTGCGGCGGGATGCTGGTCGCCATGCCGACCGCGATCCCGCTCGCGCCATTGGCCAGCAGGTTCGGGAACAGGCCCGGCATGACCTCCGGTTCTTCGTCCTCACCGTTATAGGTCGGGCGGTAGTCGACGGTGCCGTCGTCCAATCCCGCCATCAGGTCGATGGCAACGGCGGTCAGCCGTGCTTCGGTGTAGCGATATGCGGCGGCGTTATCGCCGTCGATATTGCCGAAATTGCCCTGCCCATCGACCAGTGGATATCGCAGCGAAAACGTCTGTGCGAGGCGGACCATCGCGTCGTAAACCGACTGGTCGCCGTGCGGGTGGTATTTGCCGATGACGTCGCCGACGACGCGCGCGCACTTCTTGTAGCCGCTGGCCGGGTCGAGCTTCAGCAGCCGCATCGCCCAGAGCAATCGCCGATGAACGGGTTTGAGTCCGTCGCGCAGGTCGGGCAGCGACCGCGCCGTGATCGTGGACATCGCATACACAAGATATCGATCCGACAGCGCCGTATCGAAAGGCGAATCGACGATCAGGTCAAATGGGTCGGAGGAGGAACCGGTGCGGGCAATCATTCCGGCCCCGTCTATCAAAGCAAAACCGGGATGGCGAGGTTGTTTGAGTAGAGCGCGCCCTTATCTCTCATCCTCCCCCCAAGACCCCGGAGTCATTCGCATGCGATACAATCAGATGGGCAACACCGGCCTGAAAGTTTCAGAACTGTGCCTCGGCACGATGACTTTCGGCGAAACGGGCGAAGGCAATCCGATGTGGGGGGCGATCGCGGGGGTGGACCAGACCGGCGTCGATGCGATCGTGAAGCGGGCCATCGATGCCGGGATCAACTTTATCGACACCGCCAACGTCTATTCGAACGGCGTTTCGGAGCAGATGCTGGGGCAGTCGCTCAAGAACCTCGGCATCAAGCGCACCGATGCCGTGATCGCCACCAAGTTTTTCGGGACGATGGGCAGCGGGCCAAACGATCGCGGCGGATCGCGCGGTCATATCATGGACGCGGTGGACGCGAGCCTGACGCGGCTCGGCACCGATCATATCGACCTCTACCAGATGCACGGCACCGACATGGTCACGCCGGTGGACGAGACATTGCGCGCGCTCGACGATCTCGTGAGCAGCGGCAAGGTGCGTTATATCGGCGTGTCTAACTGGATGGCATGGAAGATTGCCAAGGCGCTCGGCCGGTCTGAAACAAAGGGCTATGCGCGATTCGAGACGTTGCAGGCCTATTACACGATCGCCGGACGTGATCTGGAGCGCGACATCGTGCCGTTGCTGCAGAGCGAAAATGTAGGACTGATGGTCTGGTCGCCGCTCGCGGGCGGGCTGCTATCCGGCAAGTATACGCGTGATGGCGATAGTGAGGGACGGCGCGCGGCGTTCGACTTCCCGCCCGTCAACAAGGACCGCGCCTATGACTGTATCGACGCGATGCGCGTGATTGCGGACGCTCATGGCAGCACCGTGGCCCAGGTCGCGCTGGCGTATATCCTTCACAAGCCGTTCGTGACGTCGGTCATCATCGGGGCGAAGCGGATCGAACAGCTGGAAGACAATTTGCAGGCCGTGGACGTCAGATTGACCGCCGAAGACATGGCGACGCTGGATCAGGTCAGCGCCTTGCCGCAGGAATATCCGGGCTGGATGATCGACATGCAAAACGGCGGCCCGCGGCCTGTATCGAGCAACTAAGCCGTAAACACCGACCATTTCGTGGCGGCAGCGAGGCGTTCGAGTGCCTCGCTGCCGAGATGCGAGTTGCCGCGCTTGTTCAACCCCGGCGACCAAACGGCAATGCTGGCTTTGCCCGGAACGATCGCGAGTATCCCCCCGCCCACGCCCGATTTGCCCGGTATGCCGACGCGAAAGGCGAACTCGCCAGATCCGTCGTAATGCCCGCAGGTCAGCATCAGTGCCATGATGCGCCGCGCCCGCTGCGCCGTCACCACCGCACGCCCAGTGTCGGGATGCCGCCCCTCGAGCATCAGGTAACGCCCCGCGAGCGCCAGTTGCGTGCAACTCATCGCAATCGCGCATTGGTGAAAATACACCCTTAGCGCCTCGGCGACGTGCTCCAAATTGTCGAATGAGCGCATGTAATTGGCAAGCGCTGTGTTCCGAAAACCGGTTTGCGCTTCGGAATTGGCAACCGCCCCGTCGATGAACACGCTTTCGTCGCCCGACACGAAGCGAATGAATCGGAGGATGTCGCCAATGGCCTCGCGCGGTTCGGAACTGCCCAGCACGACGTCGGACACGACGATGGCACCCGCGTTGATGAACGGGTTGCGCGGAATGCCCTTTTCGGCCTCCAGTTGGACCACCGAATTGAACGCCGATCCCGATGGCTCGACCCCGACACGCCGCCAAAGGGCCTCTCCGACTTTGCCGAGCGCGAGGGTCAGGGCAAACACCTTCGACACCGACTGGATCGAGAACGACATGTCCGCGTCGCCGCCCTTGTGGACCACCCCATCCGCCGTCACGATGGCTATGCCGAAATGTTTCGGGTCAACGCCGCCCAGGCTCGGGATATAATCGGCGACCTTGCCGCGATCGACAGCAACAGCGGCATGGGCGGTTATCTCGGCAATCAATCCGGCCAGATCGACCACTAACCCCGCCCCGGCCACATCCGCAGCAATTCGCGATCGCGGTCGATCCACTGATGCTTCAACGCCCCGGCAATGTGCAGGAAGACGAGGAAATACAGGAACAAGGCGAGGTTCCCATGAATCTGCGCAAAGCTGTCATGTACCCATTTTTTTGAATCGGGGTCCATCGCCAGAACATTGGGCAGGCGCGGCCATTCGAAGAGGCCGAACCAGAACATCGGGTGCGTCGCGGCGTCCTTATAGGCGGAATCCATGATCCAGCCCGTTAGCGGCAGGCCGAACATGATGGCGTAGAGCAGCAAATGAACGCCATGTGCGCTGAATTTTTCCCACTTTTTGTGATGGGCCGGTAGCGCTGGAGGACGGTGGGTGAAGCGCCACAATAGCCGCATGATAGCGAGGCCAAGGACCGTTATCCCAACGGACTTATGCATGTTTATGGCCGGACGCACCCCGGCGTCAGGATAGAAATCCCACGTGAGCGCGAGGAAGACGTTGAGTGCAATTAACGCGGCAACAATCCAATGAAATGCCATTGCGGTTCGGGTATAACGGGCAACGGCCATGCATTCGGCTCCGGTTCAGGTCAGGTCGGCAACTTAGCGCTGGCAACCGGGAGGTCCAGCACCTATCGCCCGCGCCCCGTTCCCCCGCCCCGATCAACGGCTGGACTCAAAGGATTTCGATTGGCCTCCCCCACGCTCGAACAGACGCTCGGTGTCATGTCACCCCGCCTCAATCCTCCGGTTCGACCGTGGACCGGCGCGCTGATCTGGATGGGCAGCGTGGCGTTGTTCCTCGCCCTTTTCGCGCAAGGCTTCGTGCGGACAGGCGTCGGCGCATGGGCGGTCGGGCTGGTCTATATCGTGTACGACACCGCCCTGCTGGCCTTCGTGGCGCGGCGCACTTACCGGCTGATGGAGCCCCGCCCGCCCGTAGCACCGACCGCACCCGCGGCTTCGCTGGCGATCGTCGTCGCAGCCTATAACGAGGCTGCCGTTCTGGAAGCCACCATCGAGGCGCTGCTGAAACAGGACAGCCCGCCCGAGTTGATCGTGATCGCCGACGATGGTTCCGATGATTATAGCGCGGCCGTGCTCGCTCATGTCTATGGCTTGCGCCCGCCGCTGCTCGGTACGTTGGGAGAGGCCGGGACGATTGCGCCAACCTTACGATGGCTGCGGCTACCGAGAAGCGGCAAGGCGCAGGCGCTGAACATTGCGATCGGACTGATCGACGCCGACATCTTGTTGACCGTCGATGCCGATACCTTGCTCGAGCCGGGCGCTTTGATCGCGATGCGGCGGGCGTTCGACACTGAACCAAAGCTGGTCGCCGCGACCGGCGTGCTGCGTCCAATCTGTGGGAAAACCGTGTCGGGGCGGCTGTTCCAGTGGTTCCAGACTTACGAATATGTCCGAAACTTCATGTCGCGCTACGCGTGGATGGGGTCTAACAGCCTGTTGCTGGTCTCGGGCGCGTTTGCCGGGTTCCGGCGTGAGGCATTGGTTGCGGTCGGCGGCTTCGATCCGCAATGTCTGGTCGAGGATTACGAGGTGATGCACCGCCTGCACCGCTTCTCGATCGACCGCGATCTCGGCTGGACGGTGCGCGTGCTGGGCGATGCTCAGGCGAGTACCGACAGTCCGGGAACATTGATGCCGTTCCTGCGCCAGCGGCGGCGGTGGTTCGCCGGATTCCTACAGACGCAGCTTTGGAACCGCGACATGATCGGCAACCGGCGCTACGGCGCGCTGGGCACGGCGATGCTGCCGGTGAAGTCGCTGGACACCGTGCAGCCGCTCTACGGGCTGGCCGCGTTTGCGCTGCTCCTCAGCTTTATCGTGGCCGGCAATTTTCGTATCGCCCTGCCCATCATCATCGTCATGATACTGAAGGTGGCGGTCGACCTCGGCTATTTGCTCTGGTCGCTGAAACTTTACCGCAACTGGACTGGCCAGCGGCTCAATGCTTGGGGCGCGGTGGCGTCAGCGCTCGTCGAGCCGCTGACGTTTCAGCTATTGCGGCACGCGGGCGCTGCGTGGGGCTGGTACGTCTTTCTCACCAAAAGCCAGGTTTGGGGTACGGCGGCGCGCGGCGGGATATTGGCGCGGATCGATGCGCCGAACGACCGTGCGGTGGATGCGGGGTCGCCAGCCTGACGATAGGCCGCTAAGGGCGTCGCATGTCGGAAATCACGCCCCAGATCGTCGCCGAGCACGGCTTCTCTCCCGAAGAATATGAGCGCGTCCTGAGCGCGATGGGCCGCGAGCCCAATATGACCGAACTCGGCATATTTTCGGTGATGTGGTCCGAGCATTGCAGCTATAAATC
>JAQGKX010000033.1 GCA_028289885.1 Sphingomonadales bacterium | reverse complement strand
GGCCCCGCGCCGGAACTTGCCATTCCAGCTATGGGTGAATTCATGTGGCAGCAGATTATGGTCGAGCAGGCTGTCGTTCCATTCGGTGAAATAGGCCGGGTCGACGCCATTTTCCGAACTGCGGTGGTGTTCCAGCCCGTTGCCACCCATCCGGTCCGACAGCGAAAACAGGAAATCATAATGGTCGAAATGGCGCGCGCCGAACAGTTTGACGGCCTGTGTCACCAGATTGCGGTGAAGCTGGATTTGTGCAGGTGTGGCCGCGAGGAACTTCGGGTCGTCCGCCACCGTGTTCAGCGTAACGCCCTGACCGAGGTCGTCGGCACGGAAGTACTTGCCTGCATAGATCGGTGAATCGACGAGCACTTCGTAATTCGTCGTCTCGTAAGTGGTGGTTGCACCGGAAGACGATGCCGCTCGCAGCGCCGTCGCCGCTTTCCAGCCTTTTGGATACGTCACAGTCGCGCTGATCGGGATTTGCCGCGTGAAATATCCGGCGGGATAGAGCGAGACGCCCTCCCACTGAATGTTCAGCATTTCCTGCGTCATCACGATCCGGCCCTGATCGTCGGCATTGGGCGTCAGATATTGAAAGCTGACGTCGAGCGACTTTACGCCCGCTGGTACATCGACATGGAACGCGAAGACATCGACCGGATCACGCAACCAGGTCAGCGTCTTGCCATTTGCCTTGATCACCAGCCCTGCAAGTTTTTCGATCGGCCCGCGCGGGCTGTGATTGCCCGGCAGCCATTTCGGCATCATCAGCACCAGCGGTCCTGCGCCCACGACGGGGATTTGCTCCTCGACCCGCATGATCGCACGGTCGAGATCGGTCGCATCGACCTTCAGACGGATCACGCCGGGATAGGGCTTGTCGATCGCTGCCGGGATCGTGTCTACGAAGGGCGCAGGCTGGGGAGCGCTGTTTGCAGCGAGGGCAGGGGCGGCAGCGGATGCAAGCAAAATCAGGGCAAGGACACGGACGGACATAAACGCAACTTTCAGCAAGCGACACGACACATAATTTTAAGACCAGAATCGGGCGCAGGGCAAGCGCCTGTCACGTGCGTCAACTGCCTCCTCCAAGCACATTGATCGAAAACGCCAGCACGCCGATGTTGAAGACGAACGCCGCCAGACTGTGAGCGGTCACGATCTTGCGCATATGCCGTGATGTGACGGCAGTGTCCGACGTCTGGAACGTCATGCCCAGCGTGTACGAGAAATAGATAAAGTCGCTATATTCCGGCCCAGTGTCGGGGGCATCGTCGTCCTTCCCTGAAAAATCGAGGCCGCCGATCATGTCCTCGACATAATAAAGGTGGGCATAGTGCAGCGCGTAAACCGTGTTCGAATAGATCCATGCAACCGCGAGGGTGCCGACGATCAAACCCTTTGGCGGGCCACCGCCGCTTTTCACCGCGAGTTCGCTGAATACCGCAGTCAGGATGGCGATCATCACGACGCCGGTTATCACCAGCAATATCGCACGATTGGCGTCGTTTTCCTTGGCATGCTGCTGCATCGCCTGCGCCCCGTGGGTGGTCAGCACCGGGACCAGCGAGATCATGAAGAACACGCCGGCTATGTCGAACCCGGTCATCATCGCCCGCGACCACCCCAGCGGTGCGAACAATGCCGCGAACGCGCCTGCGAAAATTACCAGAAATGCGATGAAACGGGCAGGGGCGACGCGCTGTCCGAGGGTCTTGCGAGCTTTGGTCATGTGAGATGGTAACGGATGAGAAACGGAATGTATCCTTGTGTCTTGGCGGGGAGTGGGGGGAACAAGTTGCACAGCCACCCCCCTTCCGATTAAGGCCCAGCCCAACAATGGCCCGCATCGAAACCCCCAAGGCAATCCGTGGTACGCAGAGCATGATCGGCGAAGAAGCCGACCGGTTCCACCACGTCGTCAGCACCTTCGACAAGGTCCGCCGCCTCTATGGCTTCGGACGGATTGAAGTTCCCGTGTTCGAAAGCACGGCCGTGTTTGCGCGGAGTCTGGGCGAAACCACCGATGTCGTGTCGAAGGAAATGTATTCGTTCGAGGATCGCGGCGGGGATTCGCTGACCCTGCGGCCTGAATTTACCGCCGGCATTGCGCGGGCGTACCTGACCGAAGGCTGGCAGCAATATGCGCCGTTGAAAGTCGCCACCCACGTCCCGTTGTTCCGCTACGAACGTCCGCAAAAGGGGCGGTTTCGGCAGTTTCACCAGTTGGACGCCGAAGTAATCGGGGCGGGGGAGCCCGCAGCCGACGTCGAACTCCTGTGCTTTGCCGATCAGCTTTTGCGCGAGTTGGGTGTCAGCAACGGCGTAACCCTGAAGCTGAATACACTCGGCGACGCGACCAGCCGCGACAACTGGCGCGCCGCCCTGATCGAACATTTCGAAAGCCACCGCGCGGATTTGTCCGAGGACAGCGTAGCGCGGTTGGCGAAGAACCCCTTGCGGATTTTGGACAGCAAAGACGCCCGCGACCGCCCCGCCGCAGACACTGCGCCGAAGATGGTGTTGTCGTCGGAGGCCGAAGACTTTTTCGCCAAGGTTTGTGCGGGGCTGGAAGCAGCAGGCGTCGACTACGAACTCGCGCCGCATCTGGTGCGCGGGCTGGACTATTATCGGCACACCGCGTTTGAATTCGTCACCGACCGGCTTGGCGCACAAGGCACTGTCCTCGGCGGCGGGCGTTACGATGGGCTGATCGAGACGCTTGGCGGGCCGCATACGCCTGCGGTCGGTTGGGCTGCTGGTATTGAGCGTCTGGGGATGATGCTAATTGACGTCCCTTTTCGAAAGGCCCCGCTCATTGCCGTGATCGCTGACAATCCGGATTTGTCGGCCAAAGCAGACGCTGTTGCCAAGCAGCTACGTGAGAAAGATGTGGCAGCTTTTCGAAGCTACAAAAACAAGTCAAAGCAACAAGCGGAGGCCGCTCGGAAAGTTCACGCAGATGGTTTCCTTTTCGTTCGAGATAAGAACAATGCCAATGGTGAAGTCTACCTTGCTCATACTGGCTATTCGACTTTTACATCGGATGAGTTGTGGGCAGCGGTTTCAAAGATAAATGCAGAGGGTTACGATCTGCGACGTGAGAACCTGGGGCCAAACGTAGCGGGGCATACCCAGGCATGACCTTTCGACCACACCGCCGTCATCCTGAACTCGTTTCAGGATCCATTTCTCCACGCGCGCAGCCTATGCGGGTCGAACCATGGACCCTGAAACGAGTTCAGGGTGACGCAGTGGGATGGGCAGCTAACGCGCATCAAACCCCCACTGGGCAACAGTCATGATCTCAATCTCCGACGCCCGCATCGCCGCTATCGAAGCCCGTAAGGACGAACTCCAGGCGCAGCTCTCCAGCGGCGAAGTCCCCGCCGAACGCTTCGTTGCGCTCTCGAAGGAATATGCCGAGGTCGAACCCGTCGCCGTCGCCGCGCGCGAATTGCGCCGCCTGCGCGCCGAGCGTGAAACCTTGGGCGCGATGGCCAACGACAACGACCCCGAAATCCGCGAAATGGCTTCGGAAGAACTGCAGGCGATCACCGCCCAGCTTCCCGAGGCCGAACGCTCGCTGGCGCTGAAATTGCTCCCGCGCGACGCCGCCGACGAACGCGCTGCCATGCTCGAAATTCGTGCCGGCACCGGTGGCGACGAGGCCGCGCTTTTCGCAGGCGACCTGTTCCGCATGTATTCGCGCTATGCCGAGGAACGCGGCTGGAAGGTCGAGATCATCTCCGCCAGCCCCGCCGACATGGGCGGCTATAAGGAAGTCGTCGCCTCGTTGAACGGCGTCGGCGTGTTCGCGCGCCTAAAGTTCGAAAGCGGCGTCCACCGTGTCCAGCGCGTGCCGGTCACCGAATCGGGCGGCCGCATCCACACTTCCGCCGCGACCGTCGCCGTCCTTCCCGAAGCCGAGGAAGTCGATGTCCAGATCAACGACAACGACCTCCGCATCGACGTCTATCGCTCGTCCGGACCGGGAGGCCAGTCGGTCAACACTACCGACAGTGCGGTGCGGATTGTCCATCTGCCGACCGGCCTGATCGTCATCCAGCAGGACGAGAAATCACAGCACAAGAACAAGGCGAAGGCCCTGAAAGTGCTGCGAACCCGCCTGTACGAATTGGAACGCTCCCGGCTGGACGACGAACGCTCGGGCGCGCGCAAGGCAATGGTCGGTTCGGGCGATCGTTCCGAACGTATCCGAACTTATAACTTCCCGCAGGGGCGCGTTACCGACCATCGCATCAACCTCACGCTGCACCGGTTGCCCGAAATCCTCGAGGGCGCAATGGACGAACTGTTGGGCGCGCTGATCGCCGAAGACGAAGCCGCAAGACTGGGTGCACTCGGTGACTGAAGCATCCCCCGCCCGCTCGCGGGAGGGGCCAGGGGTTGGCCTTTTCGAAGCGACAAGATTGCTGGCGAAAATTTCCGACACGCCTCGCCTCGACGCGGAACTCCTTCTGGCCCACGCGCTGGGAATTACGCGGGAAGCCCTGATTCTCGGCGAACCCCAAGAAATCCCCGCAAATTTTGCCGAATTACTGACCCGCCGCCTCACCCACGAACCGATCGCCTACATCCTTGGAACCCGTGATTTCTGGTCGATTAGCCTCCGCGTTACGCCCGCCGTCCTGATCCCCCGGCCTGACAGCGAAACCCTGATCGAAGCCGCCCTCGTGCATTTCGGCAAACGGGGACCGGCACGCGTCCTCGATCTCGGCACCGGCTCTGGCGCGCTCTTGCTGGCGGCATTGGCACAATGGCCGGACGCTATCGGCCTCGGCATGGATTCTTCGGCGAACGCATTGGCGATCGCACGCGAAAATGCCGAAACCCTGGGGTTAATTGCCCGCGCGACGTTCAGGACAGGCGACTGGGGACATGACCTCGATGAACATTTCGACCTGATCCTGATCAATCCGCCGTATATTGAGACGTCTGCGATCCTTGATCCACAGGTGGCGGATTTTGAACCACCGTCCGCGCTTTATGCCGGGGTGGACGGATTATCGGACTATCGGATTATTGCTCCCCAGCTTCCGCGCCTGCTCGCCCCTGATGGCATCGCCTGTATAGAAATCGGTTCGACCCAAAGACTTGCGGTGTCCGGGTTGCTCGCGGCGCAGGGCCTGTCGGTCACCGTACGCAAGGATCTTGCCGGTCACGACCGCTGCCTGGTTGCCTCGCGTAAATAATGCTTGGCCGCTCCGCATTATGCCGCTAGGGCGGTCTTCAAGGTACGACCGCATATTCCGTTGAAAAGCGAATGCGCCTTACCTTACCCCCAGCAGTAACCGGCTTTTGTCTCGGCAGAAGTTTGGCGAAGTCACTGATCGTCCGGCGGTTCGGATACGACAGGACAGGGGGCACAGCGGGATTTGTTTTAAAACCCCTTGCTAAGGACGAGTTTAAGTTGATCAATAATCGTCAGCAATCCGGTCGCCGTCGCGGTCGGGGTGGCCAGCGCCAGAACGGTACGGGCGGCAATAGCAGCAGCAGCGGCAGCGGTCGCGGGCCCGAAAGTGGCAACCGGATCGACAACCGGACGCGCGGCAACGCGGCGCAGTTGCTCGAGAAATATAAAACGCTCGCTCGCGATGCGCAGCAGGCCGGTGATCGTGTGCTGACCGAATATTATCTCCAGTTTGCCGATCATTATTTCCGTGTGCTCAGCGAAACCCGCGCGCGCTACGAGGAAAACAACCCAAGCCGCGCGCGCCAGGAATTCGGCAACGAGGACCAGGGCTTTGTAGGCGAAGATGGCAGCGAAGGCCAAGACGACGAGGACGACGATTTCGCCGGCTCGTTCCGCCAGCCCCAGCGCGTGCCGCAGCAGCAACAGCCGCAGCAGCAGGCCCAGCCCCAGCAGCGGGAACCGCGTTCCAACGATGGCCGTGCGAACGAAGACCGGCCCCGCGACAACCGTGCGCGTGAGGATCGCCCCCGTGACGACCGGCCCCGTGACGACCGGCCCCGTGAAGATCGCCCGCGCGAGGATCGTCCCCGGACCTACCAGCGCGACGATCGTCCTCGCGAGCAACCGCAGCGCAATACCGAACAGCGTGATGCGCAACCACGTGACACCCAGCCACGTGAAGAGGGTTCACGCGACGAACGCCCACGCGAGGAACAGCCGCGCGAGAGCCGCCCCCGCGAAGACCGGCCTCGCGAAAGCCGTATCCGGCGCGACTATGGTGATGAAGATCGCGGCAATCGTGCCCAGTCTCCAGCTCCGCAGGCGACCGCCCCACAACCGAAAGCTCGCCCCGAGGCTGTTGTCGACGCTCCGGCGCCATCGACCGTGCGCCCCGTCGTGCGTCGCCCTCGTGCCCAGCCAGTGAAGCGCAACCTCGACGCCGATGATGGCGAAGCACGTCTGGACATCGGCGTATTGCCGCCAGCGTTCAGCCTTCCGCCATCGATCACAACGGAAGCCGCTGCGGTCGCGCCAACTGCAATTAGTGATGCGGCAGCCAGTGACTTGCCACCGGTTGCCGAACCAAAACGTCGCGGTCGGCCCCGGAAAATCCCGATCGACGCGCCCGTCGAAAGCTGAAGCGAACGCGCCTTTTAATTTCTCTTGATTTCCAAAAAGCGGACCGTGCCCTAATCGGCCAGCGGGTATGGTCCGCCCCGTTCGAGCGCGCGCCTGTAAGCAGGGCGCGCCTGACAGCGTTTTACCCAGGCATTGATGTTCGGATGCGTCGCGCGTTGCCCGAAAACACCGGCAAATTCGCCGACGAAGCTCATCTGGATATCCGCGCCGGTGATGTCGCCGAGCAGATAGTCGCGACCCTCCAGTGAACGCTCTACATAGCCGAGGTGGTTCGCCAACTCATCGGCGATCCGGGGCTGGAGGGCTTGGCCACCGTCGGGCAAACGGCTTGTATACATCTTGAGCAGCAGCGGCAGCATCGCCGAACCCTCCGCATAGTGCAGCCATTCCACGTAGCGTGTATAGTTTGGATCATCGACCGCAGGCTGTAACCGTCCGTTGCCGTATTTACGGATGACATAATCGACGATCGCGCCCGATTCGATGATCGTCTCACCATCGTCGGTGACGACCGGTGATTTTCCGAGCGGATGCACCGCTTTCAGTTCTGGAGGCGCAAGCCGGGTTTTGGCATCGCGTTGGTAGAATTTGATGTCGTAGGGAAGATCGAGTTCCTCCAGCAGCCACAAAATGCGCTGCGAACGGGACTCGTTCAGATGGTGCACGGTTAGCATATTCTCTCCTCCGCCCCGCCTGTCACCCCCCGTGGCAGCTTTATTATGCCGGTGTAAGCACGCCTTTGTAAGCCTCGTCTTCCAGCGCCAGTCCGGCACCGCGCGCAACGCAGATCAGCGCGTCTTCGGCAACGACCACCGGCAGGCCGGTTGCCTCGGCAATAACCTCGTCGATATGTCCCAGCAACGCGCCACCACCGGTCAGGACGATGCCCTGATCTACGATATCGGCAGCGAGTTCGGGGGCTGTATGCTCCAGCGCCTTGCGCACCGCCCAGACGATCTGGCTGACCGGTTCGGCAATAGCTTCGGCGATTTCGGCCTGGGTGATCGTGATTTCGGTCGGGCGTCCGGTCATCAGGTCGCGCCCGCGCACCTGCAGGCTTTCACCCGGTCCCTCGGGCGGCATGGCGCTGCCGATGGTATGCTTGATGCGCTCGGCGGTCGCTTCGCCGATCATCAGATTATGCTTCCGACGAATGAACGAGGTGATCGCATCGTCCAGCTTGTCGCCCCCAACGCGCACCGAATTGCTATAGGCCAGCCCGCGCAGGGACAGCACTGCAACCTCGGTCGTGCCGCCACCGATATCGACGACCATCGCACCGATTGGCTCGGTCACAGGCAGCCCCGCACCGATTGCGGCGGCCATCGGCTCCTCGATCAGGAATACCCGGCTCGCGCCCGCGTTTGAAGCGGCATCGCGAATCGCACGGCGCTCAACCGATGTCGAACCCGATGGCACGCAGATCACGACTTCGTGGCGACGCGGGAAAGTCGCGGGACCGCCGAGTGCCTTGTCGATGAAGTGCTTGATCATCTGTTCGGCAACGTCGATGTCGGCAATTACGCCATCACGCAGGGGCCGGATTGCCTGGATATCGTCGGGCGTTTTGCCCAGCATCAGCTTGGCGTCATTGCCGACGACCTTGACGCGCTTCACGCCGTTGCGGGTCTCTATTGCGACGACCGATGGCTCGTTCAGGACGATACCCTTGTCGCGGACATAGACGACGGTGTTCACCGTGCCGAGGTCGATGGCCATGTCATGCGAGGCGAATCTCAGGAACTTCGGAATATACATGATGTTAGGATAAGCCCTGGATTGCAAAAATGTTAAGTGCTGCCGTGCGACCTGACCGGCGGCAGAGCAACCGGGACTCTGACGGGCTGCGATGAAATGCCGCTTTAGCGCGTTGGAACAGACGGGTTATTAAAGCAATGCCGATGCGTGGCATGGTTGACCCGTTTGTCACTGCGGTGCAGCATCTTAGGATGGCTTCTCCCGCACCGATCACCCAAAATCCCGACATTCGCTTTCTGGGGCGCTTGCTCGGCGACGTCATCCGCAGCTTTGGTGGGGAGGCGCTGTTCCGCCGCATCGAATATATACGTTCCGCCTCGGTCGATCGTCATCGCGGGCTGGTCGGCGCCGAGGAGGTCGACAACGGCCTCGACGTCCTGACGCTCGATGACACGCTGAACTTCGTGCGGGGGTTCATGCTGTTCTCGATGCTCGCCAACCTTGCGGAGGATCGTCAGGGTGTCGCGATCGAGGAAGGGGCCGATATTGCCCATGTCCTCAAGCGCCTTGCCGACGATGGTGTGGACGCGGACAAGGTCGCGGCCATGCTCGAAACGGCGTTGGTCATGCCGGTGCTGACCGCGCACCCGACCGAAGTCCGCCGCAAATCGATGATCGACCACCGCAACCGGATTGCCGAACTGATGCTGTTGCGTGACGCCGGGGTTGTCGAAACCGTCGATGGTGACGAAGTTGAAGCGGCAATCTCGCGCCAGATCGCGCTGCTTTGGGAAACGCGCCCGCTTCGCCGCGAACGCCTGTACGTTGCCGACGAAGTCGAAAACGCGCTTGCATGGTTGCGCGATGTGTTCGTGCCGACAATGCCCGCGCTGTACGCCCGCTGGGACCGCGCGCTTGGACAACGTGCCGCATCATTCCTGCGCGTGGGAAGCTGGATCGGGGGGGATCGTGACGGCAATCCCAACGTCGTTGCCGCCTCGCTCGAACTCGCAATCGGGCGCTCGTCGGAAACTGTACTCACATCCTATCTCGATGCCGTCCACGCGCTTGGGGCCGAACTGTCGATCTCCACCGAACTCGCCACGGTCGATGAAAGCGTGCTCGCGCTCGCCGAATCCAGCGGCGACAATTCGGCAACCCGCGCCGACGAACCCTATCGCCGCGCCGTTTCGGGTATTTACGCCCGCCTGTGCGCTACGTTCGAAGCCATCGTCGGCAAGGCACCCCCGCGCACATCCTCGCTGACCGGCCTACCCTATGCCGACCCTTCAGCCTTCCGCGCCGACCTGCGCGCACTGGCCAAGGCGCTCGCCCGCGGACCCCTTTCGACCGGCGGCGCGCTCGGTCGCCTGATCCGCGCGGTCGATATCTTTGGCTTCCACCTCGCCACATTGGACCTGCGCCAGAACAGCGACGTCCATGAACGCGTCGTCGCCGAATTGCTGAAGGTCGCCGCCGTCGAACCCGATTATCTCAGCCTCGACGAAGCCGCGCGGGTTGCCTTGCTCCGTCGCGAACTCGCCAGCCCGCGCCCGCTTTCCGGCCCGCATTTGGCCTATGGCGAGGAAACCGCCAAGGAAGTCGCGATCTTCAAGGCCGCTGCGCAAGCCAAGGCCCGCTATGGCGACGAGGCCATCGCCCGCGCAATCATTTCAAAAGCCGACAGCGTTTCCGACCTGCTCGAAGTGTACGTCCTGCTAAAGGAAGTCGGACTTTACACCCCCGGCGCAAGCCCGTCCGCCACGGTCAGCGTCGTTCCCCTGTTTGAAACCATCGCCGATCTTGAAGCCGGTCCCGGTATCATGGCCGACTTCTTCGCGATCCCGGAAATGGCCACCATCGCCGTCGCGCGCGGGCATCAGGAAGTCATGGTCGGCTATTCGGACAGCAACAAGGACGGCGGATACCTGACCTCCACATGGAGCTTGTTTCAAGCGAGTTTGGCCCTCGCTCCCGTCTTTGAAAGCGCAGGCACAGCGATGCAGTTGTTCCACGGTCGCGGCGGTGCGGTCGGGCGGGGAGGGGGGTCTTCGTTCGCCGCCATCCGCGCCCAGCCTCCCGGCACCGTGCGCGGCCGCATCCGCATCACCGAACAGGGCGAAGTCATCGCCGCCAAATACGGATCGCGTGAAAGCGCAGCCGTCAATCTGGAGGCGATGGCCGCGGCCACCCTGCTCGCCAGCCTCGAACCGGAACTCCTGCCCCCCGCCGACGCGAAACGCTTTGCCGATGCGATGGACGAAATTTCCGCCGCTTCGTTCCGCGCCTATCGGGGGCTGGTGTACGACACGGCCGATTTCCGAACTTTCTTTCACCAGATGACCCCAATCGCCGAAATCGCGACGCTCAAGATCGGTTCGCGACCCGCCAGCCGCACCAAATCGGACCGTATCGAAGACCTGCGCGCGATCCCCTGGGTGTTCAGCTGGGCGCAGGCGCGCGTCATGCTGCCGGGCTGGTACGGCGTCGGTCATGCGCTCGAAGGGTTCACCGACAAGGGGCTGCTGAAGGAAATGGCGCAGGGCTGGCCGTTCCTGCAATCGGTTCTCGCCAACATGGAGATGGTCCTCGCCAAATCGGACATGAACATCGCCGCAAAATATGCCGCGCTGGTCGAGGATCAGGCGATGGCGGCGTCCACCTTCGGCACGATCCGCGACGGTTGGGACAAGGCGCATGACGGCCTGCTCTCGATCACCGACCAGTCGCGATTGCTCGAGGCCAATCCCTCGCTCGACGCCTCAATCCGCCTGCGCACGCCCTATATCGAGCCGCTCAACCTGCTCCAGATCGAGCTTTTGAAACGTCATCGCGCGGGCGAAGGAGACACGCGTATTGCCGAGGGTATCCAGCTTTCGATCAACGCCATCGCGACAGCGCTACGCAACAGCGGCTAAGGCAACGTCGCGTTAACCAGTTTTGTCTAAGCCGCTGGCATGGAAAAACTTTTCGCGGCCCTTCCCTTTTTTGCAACCAGTCGCGGCGAGATCATCGTCGTCGACGACAGCCGCACGAACCTGTCCGTCATGGGCCTGCGCCTGACCCGCATGGGATATCAGACCGTATTGGTGGACAGCCCGGTCGCTGCGCTCGACATGGTGCAGGCGCGCCATTTCGACCTGATGATCCTCGATATGACGATGCCCGCGATGTCGGGCGTTACCGCGCTCGGTGAAATTCGGTCGTCACCCCTTACGCAGCATTTACCCGTGATGATGATCACGGCGCGCAGCGATCCGGGCGGGGCGATCGACGCGCTCGGTGCGGGGGCGGACGATTATGTCATCAAGCCATTCGATTTCGACGCGCTGGGGGCCAGGATCGAACGCCTGCTCGACAGGGCGCGTACTCTGGATGGGTTGCGCCGGGCCAACGCGGCACTCGATGCGCGCATCGCCCACCGTGCCGTCGAACTTAGCGAAGTCCGTGCCGAACTGGCCGAAGCCGAAGCCGCAAATCGCAGCCTCCAGCAACAATATCGGGCGCTTAGCGAAACCACTTGGCGCGGATGAAATAGGCGCCGACCGCCACCGCCACCGCCACACAAACACCGCACACTGCCATGAATGCCCAGGGTTCATGGGCAAAGGGTATGCCTTCGACGTTCATGCCCAGCAGCCCGGTCAGGAAGGTCAACGGCAGGAATACAAGCGCCACGACTGAAATTACCAGGCCGCGCGTGTCGATCAATTCGGCGCGCAAATCGGTAAGCTGTTCGTGCATCAGCGCCGACCGTTCGCGGATCGCCTCCAGTTCCTCGGCCATGCGCGCCGCGCGGTCTGCCGCCTCGCCCAGGTGCGCGCGATCGTCGTCGGTCAGCCATCCAGCCTCGATCCGGGCCAGTTTCTCGAGCGCGACCCGCTGCGGTGCGACGAACCGGCGGTATGCAATCGCCTTTGCCCGCGCCTTTGCGATCGTCCGCCGCATCGCAAAGGCGTTCTTGGCGTCGAACAACTCCTCGCAATCGTCGAGCGTATCGCCAAGTTCGGCCACGTCAGGATCGAGTTCGGCAGTGATCGCGGTTGCCAGCACGCAGACCAGATCGCCGGGGTCCAGAATCTGTCCGGCCATGATGTCGGTGTCGAGCGTCTCCAGTGCCATCAGGTCGCGCATCGTCAGCGAAATGATGCGCTTGTCGGTCGCCCATATGCGCACCGAAGTTAGCATATCGGTAAAATCGGCGGCCTGTTCGCCCGGCCCGCGCATGTTGATGATCGCGCCACCATCGACCAAATCGGTGCGTGGGCGCGTTTCCGTGGCGATGAGCGCGTTGACGACGATGCTCGGCAAATCCTGTGCATTGAGCCAGTCGACCGATGCCGCATCGTTGCCGTCCAGATGCACCCAGACCAGATCGGCGGTCCCCATCGCCGCCGTTGCCTCTTCGCGACCGACCGCGACCGCATTGTTTCCGGTGACGACATAATTGCGCGCAGTCATGAACCCATCATCCCGATTTGGAGAGTAAGCCCCGAACCGGGTTGGTCCGGCATGATTCCGCTCATCCGAACGGCATCGGCGCGCGCGCGGGCGAGGATTGCAGGCGGAACATCAGCTGCGGCATAGACGCGGTCGGCCTCGCCGAGCAACCGAGCTTGCTTCAGCGTCAGGTCGTCCGGGTCGGGGGAAGCCAGCAGGATGCTCTCCGTCCGGTCGCCGGTGGCCACATCGGACATGAGCCACGCGGTCACATCGTGTCCGCCAGCAAGCGGGTCGAGCGCGCCACCTGTTGCCAGCGCGGCATCGAGCGCGCGTCGCCGTTGCCCTGCATCGGGCCATCGTGCCCTCATGGCCCCGCGTGCACCGAACAACGCGTCGGCTAGGGGGCCGATGGATGGCGGCAGCAAGCCCTCGATCCGTTGCCGTATGATCTTCGCCAGCCCCGCCGAAGCGCCCCCCGTTCCAACGGCGATCAACACCGGGTCGCGATCGACGATGCCGGGCAGGGTAAAATCGCACAATGCCGGGCGATCGACCGCGTTTACCAATATGCCGCGTGCCTTCAGGGTAGCGACAACGCGATCGGCTTCGTCGTCGTTGTCGAGGGCGACGACGGCCAGCGCAGCCTCGCCGTCTGCGATGACGACCGCTCCAGCGCGCTCGAGCACCCGCCGCTTTGCGTCAGCGGCCTCGCCATCGCCAATCAATATGACGGGACGGCCCTGCAGGCGAACGAAGATCGGCAAGCTGTGCATTGCCGACGAACTGCCCAAGAAGCGAAGTGGTAGCAAGGCCGATGCAATCTGGGCTATCGAACGACCATGTTATACCTTGCCATCAAATCCCTGATATCGGGCATCATCATCGCCCTCATTTCAGAAATAGCGAAGCGCAGTCCTGCGGCTGGCGCACTCGTCGCATCGCTGCCGCTTGTCTCCATCCTCGGCATGATCTGGCTGTGGCGTGACACGCATGATGCGGTCCGGATGGCGGCACATTCGGGTGCGACCTTCTGGTATGTCATTCCGTCACTACCGATGTTCCTCTTAATTCCGGCCCTGCTGCGCCACGGAACAGGTTTTTGGGCTGCGCTCGCGGCGGGCTGTTTGCTGACCATTGCGCTTTATTTCGTGATGATCGCGCTCGGCCCGCGCTTCGGCTTGCGCCTTTAACGATGTGTGGGCATCGGCAGATAAAAGGACATCATGAAACCGATATTCACTTCTATCACGCGGGCAGTGGCCATAGCTTCGGCAGTCGCGTTTCCCGCCGATGCGCAGATGGCTGCAATGCCTCCAATGGATCACGGCCTTATGGAAGCACCGGAATCTCACGCGGACATGGCGGGCATGGACATGTCCGCGACGAACGAAAAAAACAGTGGCTCATCCGCCTCCGGGTCGGGCACCAGCCGCCTTCCCGCTGCGGAGGGGATGATGACAGGCCTGCACCTGACACCGGGAGGCTGGGTGATAATGGTCCATGGCTACGCATGGGCCACATACAGCGATCAGGGTGGCCCGCGCGGCGACGACAAGGCGTTCGTAACGTCGATGGCGATGGTCGAGGGCGCGCGCGATCTGTCCGATACCACACGGCTACAATTGCGCGGCATGTTCAGCTTCGACCCGCTGATCGGCAGGCGCGGCTATCCCAATTTGTTCGCGACCGGTGAAACCGCGAATGGTGTTGCCCTCGTCGATCGCCAGCATCCGCATGACTTATTCATGGAATTGTCGGCGCGGATCGACACGAAGGTCGGCGGCGGTTTGACGGCCTTTGTCTACGGTGGCCCGGTGGCCGAGCCGGCGCTGGGACCATCGGCATTCATGCATCGCGCGTCGGCACAGTTTAATCCCGAGGCACCGATCACCCATCACTGGTTCGATTCGACGCACATCGCGTTTGGCGTGATCACGGCTGGAATCAGCAACAAACAATTTCAGCTGGAAGGTTCAGCCTTTCGGGGCCGCGAGCCTGACGAGGAACGCTATGACATCGAGTCCCCAAAGCTGGATTCGTACAGCGTTCGCGGGACATGGACCCCTACGCCGAACTGGGCGGCTTCATTGTCCTATGGCCGGTTGAAAAGTCCCGAGGCACTGCACCGGCAAGAGGATGAAAGCCGCTTAATCGCGGTCGTTGGCTATGCCGACACGCGGCTGGCGGTAACCGCTGCCTATGGCCGGAAGGATCGCCTGCCAGGCCGCGTCGTCGATGCCTATCTGGCCGAGGCGAACTGGAAATTCGTGCCGCGTCATGCCGTGTTCGGCCGTGTCGAGAACGTCGAGAACGATGAACTGTTCGGGGAAGAAAGCCCGCTCCACGACCGACCCTTTCGCATTACCAAGGCGACGCTCGGCTATGCCTATACCTTGCCGGTCGGCCCGTTCGGCTTGTCGCTGGGAGGCTCCGGCAGCGTCTATGCCAAATCCGCCGCGCTGGACGCTGCCTATGGCCACTCGCCCAAAAGCTTTACCCTGTTCGCAAAGCTGGCGTTAGGAAATTAGCCACTCCGGAACGCGTTCGGCACCCATGATCGTCGCCGCCGATATGCGATCGGCAACGACGGCGTACCGGCTACCATCCACCAGCACTTCGGGGACAAGCGCGCGGCTATTATAGGTGCTGGCCATCGTCGCGCCATAGGCTCCCGCCGTGCGGAACACGGCGAGATCGCCTGTGCGAACGGCACCGCATTCGCGCGCCATGGCGAAGGTGTCGGCGCTTTCGCACACCGGACCGACGATGTTCGCGGTCATCGTTTCGCCCGTCAGGACCACCGGATCGAAATGGTGATAGGCGTCGTACAGCGCCGGTCGCGCCAGATCGTTCATTGCCGAATCGACGATCACGAATGGGTGCTGGATACCCGGCTTCACCCGGATGATGCTGGTCAGCAGAACGCCCGCATTGCCGACGATAACGCGACCGGGTTCGAACATCAGGGTGACGTCCCAGCCCTTTGTCACGCGCGCCACCATCGCGCCGTAATCCTCGGGCGTCGGCGGGTTTTCGCCGGGGCGATAGGGTACGCCCAGACCGCCGCCCAGATCGACATGGCTGACGTTCAGGCCGCTGCTGCGAATGGTTTCGACCAGCGCCCCGATCCGATCGAAAGCCGCCGCGAGCGGGTCCAGATTTTCAAGCATGGAGCCGATGTGCAGCGCCACGCCGCGCATGTTCAGGCCCGGCAGCGC
The DNA here is from genome assembly GCA_028289885.1 of Sphingomonadales bacterium. Classification (GTDB taxonomy): domain Bacteria; phylum Pseudomonadota; class Alphaproteobacteria; order Sphingomonadales; family Sphingomonadaceae; genus Sphingomonas_O. The sequence continues at coordinate 2,277 of JAQGKX010000033.1, read as the reverse complement.
GGCCAGTCGCGTGTAGATGCCGAGAGCCTGACCAATGGGAACGCCGAACTTGTTCTCGGCCTTGCCTGTCGAAATCTTGGCGTGAGTGCCCGCATCAACATCGGGATTGACGCGCAGAACGGCATCGGCGACCTGGCCCTTCGCGTCGGCAATGAGCGACAGTTCGCGTCCTTCTTCCTCGGACTCGAGGTTGAACTGGCCGATATTGCGATCCAGCCCCTGCGCGAGTTCGACGCCGGTCTTGCCGACGCCGGAAAACACGATGCGGTTCGGGGCCATGCCTGCCGCCAGCGCGCGTTCCAGCTCACCGCCGGAGACGACGTCGGCACCCATGCCCTCGCGCGCCAAAATCCGCAGCACCGCAAGATTGGGATTGGCTTTCACCGCAAAGGCGACGTCGACCTTACCTGCCTGCGCGACGGCTTGCTGGAAAACTTGCGCGTGGCGTTCCAGTGTCGCGCGCGAATAAACATAGACAGGGGTGCCGACGTCGCGTGCAATGTCGGTCAGCGGCACGTCCTCGCAGTGGAGGATGCCGTCACGATAATCGAAATGGTTCATGAAATTTAGCCCGGTGGGGGGAGGTTAAACGGGTCGGGCTGGCGCTTTTCCGAATGGGTCAGCAATTCGTCGATCCGCTGCGGTCGCGCCTGGTTGCTGGGTGTCATCAGCTGTTCGGGTGTCGGCACGGTTTTCGCCGCATAAGGTTTGGGAGGCAGGCTTTTCCCCGCAGCCGGTTTAAGATGCTGGCGCGATCCGCAGGCCGACACGGCGACAATCAGGGCAAGGGCAAAAACAGCTTTCATGTGTCGGCCTTTAGCAAAATACGGGCCGCAGCGACAGCCTCCCTGACCCGCACGGGGGCCGTGCCACCATGGCTCGTCCGGCTGGCGACCGAAGCATCGACGGTCAGTACGCCGAACACGCGCGCGTCGATCCGTGTGTCAATTCCCTGCAGAACGTCGAGTGGCAGGTCCGCGAGTCCACAGGCGCGTTCCTCTGCCGCCTTCACCGCGCGTCCGGTTATGTGGTGTGCCTCACGAAACGGCACGTCGGCCTCGCGCACCAGCCAGTCGGCCAGGTCGGTTGCCGTCGCAAAGCCACTCTCGGCCAGCGCGCGCATCCTGTCCGCCCGGAACGTCACGCTGCCGACCATGCCCGCCATCGCCGCCAGCGACAGTTCCAGCAGGTCATGCGCCTCGAACACCGGCGGCTTGTCGTCCTGCATATCCTTCGAATAGGCGAGCGGAAGGCCCTTCATCGTCACCATCAGCGCGGTCAGGCAACCGATGATCCGTCCGCTGTGCCCGCGCACCAGTTCGGCTGCATCGGGATTGCGCTTTTGCGGCATGATCGACGATCCGGTCGACCATTGATCGGGCAGTGCGATGAACCCGAACGGCTGGGATGCCCAGATCACGAATTCCTCGGCTAGCCGTGACAGATGCAGCGAAGCCTGTGCCGCCGCCGTCAGATATTCGATCGCGAAATCCCGGTCCGAAACACTGTCGAGCGAGTTCGCCGTCGGCCCATCGAATCCCATCGCCGCCGCTGTCGCCCCGCGATCGATGTCGAACCCGGTTCCCGCCAGCGCCGCAGCCCCTAAGGGCGACCGGTTCATACGATCCCGCGCATCGGCAAACCGCGAGCGATCGCGTGAAAACATCTCGTAATAGGCCATCAGATGGTGACCCAAAGTCACCGGCTGCGCGCTCTGCAAATGGGTGAAGCCCGGCATGACCGTGTCGGTATGTTCGTCGGCACGCGCGACCAGAGCCTGAAGCAAAGCCCGCAGCCCCGCGTCGGTCTGGTCAATCGCGTCACGCACCCAAAGCCGGAAATCGGTCGCAACCTGATCGTTTCGCGACCGCGCTGTGTGCAGACGTCCCGCAACCGGCCCGATCAGCTCCGCCAGCCGCGCCTCGGTGGCCATGTGAATGTCTTCAAGGCTGAGATCATCCGGCGGGCCATCGGCTTCATATTCCGTCGCGACTTTCGCCAACCCCTCCGAAATCGTCGCCGCATCGACAGCCGACAATATCCCCTGGGCGCCCAGCATCGCGACATGCGCCTGCGACCCTGCGATGTCCTGCCGCCACAAACGCTTGTCGAACGGCAGCGAGGCATTTATCGCACGCATAATTGCATCCGGGCCTTCGGAGAAGCGCCCGCCCCACATTGCATTGGAGTCGCTCTTGCGCGCCGTAATCGCCCTTCTCCCGCTTGCCCTGCTCGCCGCGTGCGATAGGCAAAGCAGCACCGCCCCGCAACCCGGTG
>JAQGKX010000014.1 GCA_028289885.1 Sphingomonadales bacterium | reverse complement strand
CGGCGGTGGCAGGATGCCGACGTGGACCGCAGGTCCGATCTGGAAATATGTCGCGGTCGCCGCAGTTGCTCTCTGGCTCGCGTTCAGCTGCGTTCACCGGATCGACCCGCAGGAACGCGGCGTCGTGACGATGTTCGGTAAATATTCGCGGACACTGGAGCCGGGTGTCAGCCTGACCTTCCCCGCCCCGATCGAGCGGGTCCAGACCATCGATGTGCAGAACATCCGCCTGATCGACATCCCCGACGGTGCCGGTGAAAAGCTGGTCCTGACGCGCGATGAGAACATCATCGACCTCGACTATTCGATTCGCTGGTCGATCAAGGATCCGGAGCTTTATTTGTTCCAGCTTGCCGACCCCGATGCGACGATCAAGGCCGTTGCCGAAAGCGCCATGCGCGCGGCCATTGCCAATATTTCGCTCAACGACGCAATCGGTTCGGGCCGTACCGGCATCGAAGCCGAAGTGACGCAGCGGATGCAGGCATTGCTCGACAAATATCGTTCGGGCGTGAAAATCCAGGGTGTCGCGGTCAAGAACGCCGGTCCTCCGGAAGCCGTGAACGATGCCTTCAAGGAGGTGTCGGCGGCACAACAGGCGGCGCAGACTTCGGTCAACCAGGCCAACGCACTGGCGCAGCAGGTTATCGCCCGCGCGCAGGGTGAAGCCGCCGCGTTCGACCGCGTCTATACCCAATATAAACTGGCTCCGGAGGTTACCCGTCGCCGTATGTATTATGAAACCATGGAGGAGGTCCTGTCGAAGGTGGACAAGACGGTCGTCGAGCCCGCGGGCGTGACGCCATATCTGCCGCTGCCCGGCGCTAAGAAGGTTCCGGCACCCGTTGCGCAGGCAGGAGCGGCCCAATGAACGGCTCCATCTTCCTCCGCAATCCGATAGCGCTGGCGATCGTCGCGCTGATCGTATTGTTCCTCGCCTCCAACACATTCGCCATCGTTCCCGAAACACGGCAGGGCGTGGTGCTCCGCTTCGGTGAACCGGTGCGGATCATCAATGGGTATGAACGTGGCGAGCAGTTCGGCCATACCGGTGCCGGGCTGATCGCGCATATTCCGTTTGCCGAACAGATCATCTGGATCGACAAGCGCGTTCGCGATGTCGAGATGGAGCGCCAGCAGGTGCTGTCGACTGACCAGTTGCGCCTGAACATCGATGCGTTCGCGCGCTATCGGATTGTCGATCCGCTGCGCATGTTCAAGACTGCAGGCAAGGAGGAGAATGTCTCGGAAGCCCTGCAGCCGATCCTCGGTTCGGCGCTGCGCAACGAACTTGGCAAGCGGCAGTTCGCGTTGCTGCTCAGCCCCGAACGCGGCGCGGTCATGAATAATATCCGCATCGGCCTGAACAGAATCGCAGGCCAATATGGTGCTGAGATAATCGACGTGCGGATCAAGAAGGCGGATTTGCCCGAGGGTACGCCGCTTGATTCGGCCTATGAAAGAATGCGGACCGCCCGTTCGCAGGAGGCGCTGACGCTGCGGGCCAAGGGGTTGCGCGATGCCCAGATCATCCGGGCCGACGCCGATGCCCAGGCCGCCGGTATTTATGCGGCCGCCTTCAACAAGGATGCCTCATTTTATGACTTTTACCGGGCCATGCAGTCCTATCGTCACACCTTCGGTGCCGATGGCAGCAATCCATCGGGACAGTCTTCGATCATCCTGAGCCCAAGCAACGACTATCTGCGCCAGTTCCGGGGTGATAAATAACCCCGAAATCGGTGCATGCTATTCAAATCCTGTTAAGCCGTGTGGAAGCAATCACCGCGCGCGACCAAGTCGGAAGGATCACCTCAAGTGCGTTACGCCTATGCAATTACGACCGGACTGCTGATTGCCGGAACCGCTGCAACAATGACCCTGCAGTCGCCATCGGGCGCGCAGGTCGCCCAGAACGAGCCGGGCACGATCCATGCAGCACCCGCTGCTCCCGGAGCGCCGATGAGCTTCGCCGATCTGGCGGCACGACTGCAGCCTGCGGTGGTGAACATTTCGACCACTTCAAAGGTCGAGGTCCAGGCCAATAATCCGTTCGCCGGAACGCCGTTCGGCGACCTGTTCGGACAGGGCCAGGGCGGCGGCGCACCGGTCACGCGTGAGGCGACGTCGCTCGGCTCGGGCTTCATCATTTCCGAAGACGGTTATGTCGTCACGAACAACCATGTGATTTCAGGTGGCAAGCCGGGCAATGGCCCGGTCGGCCAGATCACCGTGACGATGCCCGACCGCAAGGAATATTCGGCCAAGGTCGTCGGGCGTGACAGTTCGTCCGATCTTGCAGTGCTGAAGATCGACGGTCACGGCCTGCCCTTCGTGAAGTTCGGCGATTCCTCGAAATCGCGCGTTGGTGACTGGGTCGTCGCGATCGGCAACCCCTATGGTTTGGGCGGCAGCGTGACGGCAGGTATCGTTTCCGCGCTTCATCGTAACATCGGTTCGGGGCCGTTCGACCGCTACATCTAGACCGATGCCGCGATCAATCAGGGCAACTCGGGTGGCCCGATGTTCGATTTGAACGGCAACGTTATTGGCATCAATTCGGCGATCTATTCACCGACCGGCGGCAATGTCGGCATCGGCTTCGCGATCCCTGCCGAACTCGCGCGTCCGATCGTCGAAACGCTGAAGGGTGGCGCGAAGGTCAAGCGCGGTTATCTCGGCATCCAGCTCAACCCGATGGACCCGGGCATCTTTGACTCACTCGGACTCCCTAAAAATCGCGGAGAACTGGTGGCAAAGGTCGAGCCGAACCAGCCAGCAGCGCGCGCTGGGATCCAGCAGGGCGATGTGATCGTCAAGGTCAATGGGCGCGACGTGACACCGGATGAGACACTGTCGTTCATCGTGTCGAACCTGCCGATCGGTTCGCGCGTCCCGATCGAACTGATACGCGGCGGCAATCGGCTGTCGGTAACGGCGGTCCTGACCGAACGCCCGACCGATGAACAGCTTGCCTCGATCGTGGGCGGCGGTGATGGCGACGACAATGGCCTGCCACCGACCGACGACAAGACGACGCAACAGGCGACGCAGGACTCGCTCGGCCTTTCGGTACAGGCGCTGACCCCCGTTATCGCGCGCCAGCTCAGTCTGCCTGCCGGGACCAAGGGCGTCGTCATCGGTGCGGTCGATCCATCCAGCGATGCCGGTGCCAAGGGTTTCCAGCGCGGGGATGTCATCATTTCAGTCAACCAGCGCCCGGTGCTGACGCCAGCCGAGGTTGCCGCCATCGTCAAGGCCGCAAAGGCAGCCGGGCGTGAAAACGTTTTGCTTCAAGTCCAGCGTGGCGCGACACCGGCGCGGTACATCGCGGTGAAGTTCAACACCAAGTAACGAGTGCGCCCCTCCTTTCGGGGAGGGGCCAGTTGCGCTAGACATCCGCTCGACCAGATTTTCGAGGGAGCGGACATGGCGGAAGACGGCATTTTCATCGGTACTGGCGGTGGCCAGCGACAAATACTGAACCTGAAACGCGCCAACCGCCACGGCCTGATCGCGGGCGCGACCGGCACCGGGAAGACCGTCACCCTGCAGGGCATCGTCGAGGGTTTTTCGAACGACGGCGTGCCATGCTTCGTTGCCGACGTGAAAGGCGATTTATCGGGTCTCGCCATGGCCGGATCGCCCACTGCAAAGACCCACGAGATTTTCGCGGCGCGCGCTGCCGAGATCGGCGACACCGACTGGGCGTATAAGGACACACCAACCCAATTCTGGGATTTGTTCGGCGAACAGGGCCACCCGATCCGCGCGACAATTTCCGAAATGGGTCCGGTACTGCTCGCGCGCCTGATGGACCTCAACGAAGTTCAGGAAGGCGTGCTGACCATCGCATTCCACGTCGCCGACAAAGAGGGATTGCTGCTGCTCGACCTCGACGATCTTCAGTCGATGCTCGTTCACTGTGCCGAGCGCGCGGACGAACTGACGACCACTTACGGTAATGTCTCCAAGCAGAGCGTCGGCACTATCCAGCGGTCGCTGCTCCAGCTTCGCAGCCAGGGGGCCGAGCATTTCTTTGGAGAACCCGCGCTCGACATGATGGATTTCATTGCGCTGGACGAGAATGGTCGCGGCGTCGTCAATATACTCGCTGCCGATAAACTGATGGCGAGTCCGAAGCTTTATTCGACCTTCCTGCTATGGCTGCTCAGCGAATTGTTCGAGACGCTTCCCGAGATTGGCGACCCCGACAAGCCGAAGCTCTGTTTCTTTTTCGACGAAGCGCACTTGCTGTTTGATGGCGCGCCCAAGGCGTTGCTCGACAAGATCGAACAGGTCGTCCGCCTGATCCGGTCGAAGGGCGTCGGCGTTTACTTCATCACCCAAAATCCTATCGACATTCCCGACACCGTGGCTGGCCAGTTGGGCAACCGCGTCCAGCATGCGCTCCGGGCATTCACCCCACGCGATCAAGCTGCGGTGAAATCCGCCGCCGAAACCTTCCGTGCCAACCCGGGCGTCGATGTCGCGACGATCATCACCGAGTTGAAAGTTGGTGAGGCGCTGGTGTCGCTGCTGCAGGCGGACGGTGCGCCGACGCCTGTCGAGCGCACCTTGATCAAGCCGCCCGCCTCGCGCGTCGGACCGATTACGCTGCAGGAACGCAGCGTAATGATTACGACCGACGCTATCGGATCGAAGTACGACACGCTGATCGACCGCGAGTCGGCCGAGGAAATCCTTGCCGCGAAATCGACCGCAGCCTCTGCCGCAGCCGCCGAGACGAAGGCACAGGGCGAAGCCGCAAAGGCCGCCGCCGCTCAAGCCAAGCTTGATGCGCAAACCGCCAAGGTCAATGCGCAGACGCAGGCCATCGCAAATCGTGAAGCAGTACGAGTTCAGGCAGCCGCCGATCGCCAGGCCGCCATCGCCGCGCGCGAAGCCGCCAAGCCGACAATACTCGACGGCATGATGAAGTCGGCGGCGCGGTCGGTGGCGAGTTCGGTTGGACGCCAAATTGCCGGCAAAGTGGGGGGTCAATTGCTGCGCGGGATATTGGGCGGGTTGTTCCGGTAGCCCTATTCCTTCCCAAAACAGGGAGGATTTAAGGAAGCGAAGCAGCGCTCAGCTGAAAAAGTGCGCGACGATGTCCTTGGCGACCCGCGCTGGTCGCAGCGTCTTTGCATCGATACAGCACCAGCTCGACTTGACCTCGGCCAGCACGACCTCGCCACGCTTGATCAACGTTTCATAAAACGCCCGCGCTCCCTCGACCTTTTCAAGGATGACGGTCGCGATCACGTCGTCGTCGAGGAACGCCGGCTTGCGATAGGTGATCTCGTGCTTCAGCGCGACCCACAGGTGCTCGGCCACCGCTTGCGGCGGGGCAAGCTTTTGCCAGTGCGCCACGACGGCGTCCTGAACCCAGCTTAGGTAGCGCGCATTGTTGACGTGGCCCATGAAGTCGATGTCGTCCGGAAGAATCCCGATGATATGGTGATGTATGCGCGCGGTCGTCATGGCTTTTGCTTACACCAATGTCATTAAGTTTTCCATCCCTTACCCCCGGCCACGATATCCTTGAACGTCTTGAGAAGGCAGCCAAAGTCCAGCGGGAGGCTCGCCCGACTGCCAGAAAACATCGATGGGTATGCCGCCGCGTGGATACCAATAGCCACCGATTCGCAGCCAGTGGGGGTCCATTTCCGCGAACAGGCGCTCCCCAATGCCGACTGTGCAATCTTCGTGGAATGCAGCGTGATTGCGAAAACTGCCAAGGAAGAGCTTCAGCGACTTGGATTCGACGATCGTTTCGTGCGGGGCATAATCGATTACCAGATGCGCGAAATCGGGTTGCCCGGTGACCGGGCAGAGCGACGTGAATTCGGGTACGGCAAAGCGCACGAGATAGGGCCGCCCAAGCCGTGGATTGGGAACATAATCGAGCGTCGCCTCTTCTGGAGTGGCGGGAAGCGTGCTGGTCTGGCCGAGATGTTTTGGAGTCATGCCGTGTATGTAGGGTGGACTGGCGGACATGACACCCTCTGCAGCGTTCGGGCCGCAAACACTCGACGCGCCCGGAGCGGACGATTAAGACCAGAACATATCGTTTAAACATCGGAGAGTTTGATGGACGCGTTGGTATCGACTGAGTGGCTTGCGAACGAACTTGGCGCGTCGGACCTGCGCATCGTCGATGCAAGCTGGCATCTGGAGGCCCGGGACCCCGCCGCCGAATATGAAGCCGGACACATTCCGGGCGCGGTTTTCATGGACCTTGCCGCCGTCTCGGACACCACATCCGAATTGCCGATGATGCTGCCCAAGGCAGAGAAGTTCGCGAGCCGCATGCAGTCGCTGGGCCTTGGCGACGGGAGTCGTATCGTCCTTTATGATGACAGCGCCCTGCACACTTCGGCGCGCGCTTGGTGGATGCTCAACCTGTTCGGCGCGCACGATGTCGCGATCCTCGATGGCGGCCTTGCCAAATGGAAAGCCGAGGGACGCGACGTCGCGACCGGCAAGGAACAGCTTCGCCATCGCCATTTCACTGTCTGGAAGGACGAGGCGCACGTCCGCACCATGGACCAGATTGCAGCGCTTTCCGATTCGAAAGCGGAACAGATCGTCGATGCCCGTTCGGCCGCACGGTTCGAGGGGCGAGAGGCTGAGCCACGGCTCGGCGTGCATCCGGGCCACATCCCCGGCAGCAAAAATTTGCCGATGGGCAATTTGTTCAATGCTGACGGCACATGGAAGGACGCCGGAGCCCTGAAAGCAGCGTTCGAAGCCGCTGGCGTCGATCCCAACCAGCCGATTGCGGCAACCTGCGGATCGGGCATCACCGCCGCTGCGGTCGTATTCGCAGCGCATATCCTCGGTAACACCAAGGTTGCCATCTATGACGGCTCGTGGAGCGAATGGGGTGCCGATGCCTCGACCCCCAAGGCCATCGGAGCCGCATGAGCCACGAGTTCTCGGACGACGAGAGGCCGACCGATTTCCGCCGCCCTGCAACGAAAGTAGTTCAGGGCGGTCGTCGCAAGGATTGGGTTGGTCTTGAAAGCGGTGGCGCGATCGTCAATCCGCCGGTGTGGCGCGCGTCCACGATCCTGTACGACGATACTGCCGCGCTGAAAGCTGGCCTGAAAACCAACGAGGACGGCAAGCTGTTCTACGGTCGTCGGGGCACGCCGACGCAATGGTCGCTGGCCGACGCACTGACCGAACTGGAGCCGGGGGCTGTGGGTACGATGCTGTTCCCATCGGGTGCGGCGGCCGTCGCGGTCGCGCTGACCAGCGTGTTGAAGTCGGGCGATCATTTGCTGATGGTCGACAGCGTCTACGACCCGACGCGACGGCTCTGCGACGCATATCTGGCGGAGCGTGGTGTTGCGACGACCTATTACGACCCCCTGATCGGAGCCGGGATCGAGGCTCTGATCCAGCCCGCCACGCGCGCGATCTTCATGGAAAGTCCGGGGAGCCTGACCTTCGAAGTCCAAGACGTGCCCGCCATCGTTGCAGTCGCCAAAAATCGCGGGCTGGTGACGCTGATCGATAATACCTGGGCGACACCGCTGTATCTGCCAGTCATCGGCATGGGCGTCGATCTGTCGATTATCGCCTGCACCAAATATATCGTCGGCCATTCCGACGCGATGATCGGGTCGGTCACGAGTTCCGCCGCGACGTGGAACGACCTCCGCCTTACCGCACAGGTTTTGGGCCAGCATGTCGGTCCCGACGATGCCTGGCTGGCGGCGCGCGGGTTGCGCACCCTCGATGTCAGGCTGGCGCGGCACCGCGATTCTGCGCTCGAAATTGCACACTGGCTACAAGCACGAGCGGACGTCGATTCCGTGCTGCACCCCGGCATAAGCGATTGTTCCGGGCATGAAATATTCCAGCGCGACTTCCGTGGCTCGACGGGATTATTCTCGTTCATGCTGGCCCGTGGGAACGCCGACAGGTTTGTCGATGCCCTTCGCCATTTCGGTATAGGCTATAGCTGGGGTGGTTTCGAAAGCCTCGCCCTCCCCGCTGATCCGGGGCGCTGCCGTAGCGTCAACCCCTGGACACGAGGGCCGGTAATTCGGCTACAGATCGGTCTCGAAGACGTGCGTGACCTGATCGACGATCTGGGTCAGGCCTTCTTGCTTATTTGATATGCGACATTGTTGCGTTTGCGCAACACTATGACATTAATATGTCGTTTGGGAACCTTTTCGTGTTGTGCGTCGCACCATAGTTTGTCACTTGGCGGGGGTCGAAGCAATCACGGCCCGCATAGAGGCCGTGAGCCTCTACGCAGGTTGGAATGCAAAAGCATATCCACTGAAAGGGATCAATTCATGCGCACTTTTATCGGCTGCACTGTCAGCCTGCTCGCTATTGCCGTGGCATCGCCCGCACTGGCTGACGACGCTGCTCCACCAGCAGCAATCACCATCAACGGCAGCGCGACGCTCGTCACCGATTATCGCTTCCGCGGCATTTCGCAGACCAACAAGAACTTTGCCGTCCAGGGTTCGCTCACAGCCACCCATTCGTCGGGCCTGTATGTTTCGGTCTGGGGCAGCTCGATTTCGGAATATGTCGCCAACGGTTCGAACCAGGAAATCGATCTGATTGCCGGCTACAAGCGCACGTTCGGCGGCACGACTTTTGACGGCGGCGTTCTCTATTATTTCTACCCTGAGTCGCAGAAGCTGGGACCAGTGTTTGCCGGCGGCAAGTACAACTCCGATTTCGCTGAGCCTTACCTCTCGGTTGCACACACTTTCGGTCCTGCGACTGCAAAGTTAACTGCGAACTATGCATTCAAGCAGAAGGCTCTCGGCCTGGTTGCCAATGCCAACGGTACGCAGAAAAAAGACGACAACCTCTACACAGCTTTCGACCTTAGTGGTTCGATCGCTTCCGGCGTTGGTGTCTCGGCTCATATCGGTCACAACTGGACGAGCAGCGTTCTGTCGCTCGGCCTTAAGAAGTACACCGACTGGGGTGCTGGCGTGAACTACACCTATAAGCAGATCACGTTCGGCGTGAACTATGTCGGCAGCGATGTCCCGACTGGCTATTTCACGCCATTCGGCAAGGACGTTGCCAAAGAAGGCGTTGTCGGTTCGGTCGGCGTAAGCTACTAAACCACATCACCCTCTCCCTTTCGGGGGAGAGGGTATTGCGAAACACGAAAAAGGGGCAGTCCGGTCGATCCGGATTGCCCCTTTTTCGTGTATTGATTGGGCGTGAAACTTAGTTCGGAGCGGTTGCCCGCGCGCCCTGTCCGTCACCAACGGGTGCGGCAACGATGTCGCGGGTCGTCGACCCCTTGTCGACGACGGTCGTGCCCGGATCGCCAGCTTCGGACCGGATACCGGCCTGGGCTCGCGCGCCGCCTGCCTGATCGACCGCACCGGTCTCCGCCGCACTACGGGGCGATGGGCCACCGAACATCGCCTGCAACGCCTGTGTCGATGCGTCCACTTCCTGCGGTCGCGCCGCCCCGGGCTTTGGCGTGGTCAGAGCGAAATCGGGCGGCACCACCAAAGGCTGGGCGCGCGAAACGGCCAGTTCATCGGGTCGCGCACGGTTGAAAACGCCGCCGCCCTTCGAACTGCCACAGCTTGCCAGACTGGCGGCAACCGCCAGAACGGCGACGCTTGCTACGATTGTCTTACGCATCTTGGACTTCTTTCGTCTTGTCGCGCACCAAAAGCGCACGGAACAGCAATATGAGAACGCCGATGGTAATAGCGGCATCGGCGACGTTGAACACCAGGAAAGGACGAAACTCGCCAAAATGCAAATCGGCGAAATCGACGACGTAGGAAAAACGTGCCCGATCGACGATATTGCCAAGCGCGCCGCCAAGAACGAGCCCCAGCCCGAACGCGTCCTGCTGGTTGCGTTCGCGCCAGAGCCAGACGGTGACGCCTATGGAGATGAGCGCGGTGAGGCCGACAAGCAGCCAGCGACCGGTGTCACCGGTGGCGGTCAGCATGCCCAGCGACACGCCGGGATTCTCGACCCACGTCAGGTTGAAGAACGAGGTAATCACGATTTGCCCGCGCTCCTTCAGGCCAAAGGGGACCGCGACCATGTATTTGACGAACTGGTCGGCTGCGAAGACAAGGATCGCGAGGATGAAGCCAAGGCGGCGGTTGGCAGGGGTGCCAGTCATGCGAGTTCGCCGACAACTTCGGTACAACGGTCACACAGGTCGCCGTCTTCCACGACTTCGGGAAGGTGACGCCAACAGCGACCGCATTTTTGTTCTGTGTTCTTAACGACGCTCGAAACCTGATCTTGATTGTAAGTGATAGCGCTCCAAAACACTTTCGACACAATGCATGTCTCTGCAAATTCAGGCAGATCGATTGATGTGCGCTCAGACTCGTCAATGTAAAGTTGAACGTTCGCCTCTAAGCTTGAGCCTACAATCTTCTCTCGCCGTAACGGTTCTACAGCCTCCGATACCATTGAGCGCAGTTCTCGGAAACGCCCCCACTTTCCTATCAGTCTTTCGTTTTCGTCGATATTTGGAAGATTAGGCCACTCCAACAAATGCACCGACCCGGCTTCAGGATGACGCGTCATCCACACTTCCTCCGCCGTAAACACCAGAACCGGCGCAGCCCACCGCACCAAAGCCTCGAACACTGTATCCAATACCGTCCGATAAGCCCGCCGCTTCGGCTTACCCTCCGGCAACGCTGGCCCGACGTCGCAATAAAGCGAGTCCTTGCGGATATCGAAGAAGAAGGCGCTGAGGTCGTTGTTGGCGAAGTCGCTCAGCAGGCGGACGTAAGTGTTAAAGTCGAAAGCGTCCACTGCGAGACGCAGTTTTGAGTCCATTTCTGCCAATAAATGTAGAATATAGCGTTCGAGTTCGGGCATTTCCGCGACCGGCACACGTTCGGCTTCGGAAAACCCTTCCAACGCGCCGAGCAGATAGCGGAACGTGTTGCGGAGTTTGCGATACTGGTCCGAAATGCCGCTGAGGATTTCCTTGCCGATGCGATTGTCTTCGGTGAAATCGATGCTCAGCGCCCACAGACGCAATATGTCGGCACCGCTGTCCTTCATCAGCATCTGAGGGTCGATGGTGTTGCCGAGCGACTTGGACATTTTCATGCCCTTCGCATCCATCGTGAAGCCGTGGGTCAGGACCGCTTTATAAGGTGCATGACCGCGCGTGCCGCAGCTTTCGAGCAGCGACGACTGGAACCAGCCACGATGCTGGTCGCTGCCTTCGAGATACAGGTCGGCGGGGGGACCAGTGTAGCCTTCCGGACGCAGCAGGTCGGGCCATTTGCCCGATTCCAGCACGAACGCATGGGTGCAGCCACTGTCGAACCACACGTCGAGGATGTCGACCTGCCGCTCGTAATCGGCGGCGTCATATTCGTTGCCGAGGAAGCCCTGTGCCGCCTCGTTGGTCCATGCGTCGACGCCCTTTTCGCGGACGGCGGCGACGATCCGGGCGTTGACTGCCGGGTCGTTGAGGTATGCGCCGGTCTTGCGATCGACGAACAGGGTGATCGGCACGCCCCATGCGCGCTGGCGGCTGATGACCCAATCCGGGCGGCCCTCTACCATGGCGTTGATGCGGTTGCGGCCCTTTTCGGGGATCCAGCGGGTGTCGGTTATGGCTTTCAGGGCTGTCTGGCGGAGGGTGGTGGGTGTGGCCCGTCCCGCGATCTTTCGACTTCGCTCAAGAGAGCCTTCGCTCGGGACTAACGGACTAGAAACAGGCCCCTCTCCGCTTGTGTCGAGCGAAGTCGAAACACGTCCCGCAACCGCCTCATCCATCGGAATGAACCATTGTGGCGTGCAGCGGAAGATGACCTTGGCTTTCGAGCGCCAGCTATGCGGATAGCTGTGCTTGTAATCTGCCGAGGCCGCGAGCAGGCCGCCGACTTCGCGCAGGTCGTTGCAGATCGGGCCATCGGCCGCAACGAACTTTGCGTTGATGACCGATCCCTGCCCGCCGAGCCATGCCCAGTCGGCGCGGTATTTGCCGTCGCCCTCGACCGCGAAAACGGGTTCGATGCCGTTGGCCTTGCACAGCAGGAAATCATCTTCGCCGTGGTCGGGTGACATATGCACGAGGCCGGTGCCGGTCTCTGTCGTGACGAAATCGCCAGCGAGGAGCGGACGTGGGCGCGCGAAGAAGCCGCCGAGTTCGTGCATTGGGTGGCGGGCGATGGTTCCGGCTAGGTCGGAACCCTTGAAAACGCCTATTGAATTTGAAGTGGGCTGCTGAAATTTCCACTCGCGCAAACCAAGGTCGAGCGATCGGCGGCGATCATCTTCAGCCTTCATTCGCGACAGAAAGTCGGCAATTAGATTTCGTGCGACGAGATATCTCCGGCTGCCGTCGCTGGCCAAAACATACTCAATCTCAGGCCCATAAGCCAAAGCCTGATTGACCGGAATCGTCCACGGCGTCGTCGTCCAGATCACCGCATAAGCGCCGACCAGTTCCGGGATCGCCGACTCAACAATCTCGAACGCAACATCGATCTGCGTAGAAACCACGTCCTCATATTCGACCTCGGCTTCCGCCAAAGCCGTCTTCTCGACCGGCGACCACATCACCGGCTTGGCACCGCGATAAAGCTGGCCGCTGTCGGCGAACTTCATCAGTTCGGACACGATCGTCGCTTCGGCCTCGAAATCCATCGTCAGATAGGGGTGATCCCAGTCGGCGTTGATGCCCAACCGCTTCAACTGCTCGCGCTGAACATCCACCCAGCCCCTCGCATAGGTACGGCATTCGGCGCGGAACTCGGCGGCGGGAACCTCGTCCTTGTTCAGCTTTTTCTTGCGATACGCTTCCTCGACCTTCCACTCGATCGGCAGGCCGTGGCAATCCCAGCCGGGGACATAGGGCGCGTCCTTGCCGAGCAGGGTCTGCGTGCGGACAACCATGTCCTTCAGGATGTGGTTGAGCGCATGGCCGATGTGCATATCGCCATTCGCATAGGGCGGGCCATCGTGGAGGATGAACTTTTCACGCCCGCGCCGCGCGTCGCGGAGCTTGTCGTACAGGCCAGCCGCCTTCCAACGTTCCAGAATGACCGGCTCCTTGGCGGGGAGCCCGGCTTTCATGGGGAAATCGGTCTTCGGCAGGAAGACGGTGTCGCGATAGTCGCGCTTTTCGGTCGCTGGTGTGTCGGTCATATCGGGCGCGGCTTAAAGACCCTAGCGCACCACCGCAACCACCGCGCGTTCGCGCAGGCGCTCGACCGCAGCAGCATGGATGCCGGGGGCGCAGCACAGGACGCCGAACATTTCGCCCTTGGTGGAGTTGAACCGCAGCGTCTGGCCGCGCGCATCGGTGACGGTCGCCCCCGCTTCCTGTGCGATCAGCGTCGCCGCCGCTATGTCCCATTCATGGCCCCAGCGTATCGCGGCGAGCAAATCGGCCTCTCCGCTAGCCACCATCGCCATGCGCAGCGCGATCGAGTTGGGGCGGAACACCATCGTCAAATCGGCGTCCGCCTTGGGCAGCACGTCGGCTGGAACGCGCGCGCCGGGCAGTTCGGTGCGCTGGCTTGCGTGGAGCGGTTCGCCGTTCAGCGTGGCGCCCTTGCCAAGTTCGGCGGCCCAATGTTCGTTTCGAGCGGGAGCGTCGAGGACCCCGAGCACCGCGCGCCCGCCTTCGCATAACGCCACCGACACCGCCCAGCCGGGCCGGCCACGCACGAAATCGCGGGTGCCGTCGATGGGGTCCACCACCCACACCCGGCTACCGAGCAGGCGTTCGGCCGAGTCGGCGGTTTCCTCGGAGAACCAGCCTGCTTCGGGGTCGAGTTTGTTCAAGGCCTGCCGCAGCATGTCGTTGGCGGCGAGGTCGATCTCGCAGACGATCTCGCCGGGCACCTTGTCCCAGCTTGCGAACTCACCACGCCAGCGGGCAAAGGCCATGGCTCCGGCGGCGCGGGCGGCCTCGGAGACTTGGGATAACAAGCTCATCCAGCCACCCCCCTTGTGTCGAGCGAAGTCGAGACACGGGCAACGGTAGCGACGCGTTGAGGACGTGTCTCGACTAGGCTCGACACAAGGTGAAGGGGGTAGAGGTCGCTGGGCTTTCCTTCACTCACCAGCAAGCGTCATCCCGTCCACCCGGATCGTCGGTACGTTGACCGCGTGGCGGAATTCCAGATCGTTGGCGGGGATCAGCACGCGGAACATATCCTTCAGGTTTCCGGCTATGGTAACCTCGGAAACCGCGCCTGCAATCTCTCCATTCACAATTCTGAAACCCGACGCGCCACGGCTATAATCGCCGGTCAGGCCGTTAACGCCCATGCCGATCAATTCGGTGACGTAGAACCCATCCTTGATGTCGGCCATCAGCGCTTCGGGAGTGACCGTTCCGGCCTCCATATGAACATTGCTCGGCCCCGCGCCCGGTGCGCCCGATATTCCGCGTGAGGCGTGTCCGGTGGGGGCAATGCCGATCTGCCGCGCAGACGCGCTTTCGGCGATCCATGCGGTCAGGACGCCCTTGTCGATTAGTTTCGATGGTTTGGTCGCAAGGCCCTCGCCGTCGAAGGCGCGGCTGCGGAGGCCACGGACAAGCCATGGATCGTCGCAGATCGTGATGCCCGAATCGAAAATCGCGGTGCCGAGTGCGTCGAGCAGGAAGCTGGTCTTGCGCGCGATGCCGGAGCCGGTGATCGACCCGACCAGATGGCCGATCAGCGACGCGCCGACGCGGGGGTCGTAGACGACGGTCATCGGGCCGCTTTTAAGGCGGACAGGGTTCATGCGGTCGATGGCGCGGTTGCCTGCCTTCAGGCCGACCAGGGCAGGCGAGTCGAGATCGCTGCGATGGCGGACCGCGTGCGAGGCATAGTCGCGCTGCATGGTCGAGCCTTCGCCGGCAAGGACGCTGGCCGATACACCGTGGCTCGAACCGCTTGAGTAGCCCGAGAACCCGGCGCTGGTGGCGAGTGCCATCATGCTACGTCCCGCGCTGGCACTGGCGCCTTCGCTGTTGGTGATGCCGGAAACGGCGCGGGCTGCGTCTTCTGCTTCGAGAGCGGCGGCGCGGAGGACTTCGGGGCCAGCCTCCCCGCCGTCGTCGATGTCGAGGTCGCGGAACGGGCCGTGAGAGATGAGTTCATCGGGGGCAAGGCCTGCAAACTGATCCTCGGGGGCCAGCCGCGCCATCGCCACCGTGCGCTCGACCAGTTGCGCAAGGGCGTCGTCGGACAGGTCGGAAGAGGACGCGGTTGCCGAACCCTTGCCGACGAACACGCGCAGGCCGATTTCCTGGCTCTCGGAGCGTTCCACCCCCTCCAGCGCGCCGAGCCGGATTTCGACCCCCGTCGAGGCATTGGCGGCATAGACGGTATCGGCGGCATTTGCTCCGGCCTCGACGGCGCGGACAACGAGATCGGTGGCGCGTGTCAGCGCCTGTTCACGGGTAAGCATCGCTTTTTCTTAGGCACGGCGAAGGTTCGCGTCAAAGACTTGCGGTGCCGACCGCAGCGCAAGCAAGCGCCATCAATAAACCGGCAAAGCGGTTCGAGCGGAATTTTGCCAGCGCGTCCCCACCGTCTTCGACTCTCAAGGTCACTGTCTGCCACCCCAATTGTCCGGCCATTGGCACCAGCGCGGCAATCGCAAAGACGTCGGGGCGCACCATCCAGAACGCCGCAGCCCATAGCGCCATCGCGAACGTGTAAAACGCCGCGACGCCGCCGCGCACATGGCCGCCCATCCGGCGCGCCGACGAGCGCACGCCGATCAACGCGTCGTCCTCGCGGTCCTGTAGTGCATAGATCGTGTCATAGCCGATGACCCAGGCGATACTGCCGCCATAGAGCAGGAACATCGGCCATTCGACGCGGCCTGCGACTGCCGTCCAGCCAACCAGCAGCGCCCACGAAAAGACAATACCGAGCCATGCTTGCGGCCACCATGTTATGCGCTTCATGAACGGATAGGCGGCGACCGGGGCCAAACTGCTGACGGCGATCACCGCCGCCAGCAAGGGCAGTTGCACCAGCACGAGCAAGCCAACGAGACTCAGGGCAACCAGCCATACCCAAGCAGCTTTTACGCTGACGACGCCGCTCACCAAGGGCCGGTTGCGCGTTCGTTCGACCTGCGCATCCAGATCGCGATCGACGATGTCGTTATAAACACAACCCGCGCCGCGCATCGCGATTGCGCCGAGAAGGAGCCAGAGGAGCAGCGGCCAATGTTCGCGCAAGCCTCCTGCGAGAAGCAACCCCCAAGCACCCGGCCAGTACAGCAGCCACCAGCCGATCGGTCGATCGAATCGCGCGAGCAGAGCAAACGGTCGGGCCACGCGCGGCAGATACCGGACCAGTCCGCGCAATTCGCTATCCGGGGTCGTAATGGCCGGCGTAGTAACGGCGGGCGTAGTGACAGCGTCTCCGGTCATGCTAGGGGGCCATATGCCCGCAACACCCGCATGGCCACCCGAAAGCAGCGTCCGCCTGTTTGTCGAGACGCGCCTCTCCGAAAATGCACAAATCCGTCTCGATGGCGCTCAGGCGCACTACCTTGTTTCGGTGATGCGGATTAAAGTCGGCGAACACGTCAAGCTGTTCGACGATGCGACCGGCGAATGGCTGGCCGAGGCGATCATGGTGGGCAAGCGAGACATCACGCTGAACGTCATCGCGCATCTGAAAGCGCGTGAGCCGGTGCCTGACCTGTGGCTTGCCGCCGCCCCGATTCGCCGCGCGCGCTATGACTGGGTCGCGGAGAAAGCCTGCGAGCTTGGTGTTGCCAGGTTCGTGCCTGTTCTCACGCGCCGCTCGGTCGTGGACAAGGTGAAGGACGACCGCCTGCGCGCGCACATGATCGAAGCTGCCGAACAATGCGGTCGCACCGCGCTTCCCGAAATCGGGTCGCAGATCAAACTCGGCGACTGGCTGGCATCGCTGGAAAATCGCACGCTGTTCTTTGCCGATGAAGCTGGCGGGCAACCCTTTCCCGCTGCAATTGCCGCCAATCCCGGCCCCGCCGCAATCCTGATCGGTCCAGAAGGTGGCTTCGACGATGCCGAACGCGATGCCATTCGCGCCACGCCCGGTGCAGTGGCAATTACCCTCGGCCCCCGCATCCTGCGCGCCGATACCGCTGCCATCGCCGCTGTCGCGGTCTGGATGGCGCTTTCGGACGTGCCGCCCGCCTAGTTGACGCTGGTCCGGAAACGGATTGAAAAGCTGCTGTTTGCCGCCATCGTCCCCTGCGGCAGCCAGCGGACCGACCGAACCGCCGTGTCGTAACCCGACACCGGCACAACCGAAGCGTTCGCTGCGTTTTGATAAGTGACGTTAGCGGCTCCGAGTGTCAGTCCGCTCGTGCCCGGAACGAACACATAATTCTGTACGCCCGCAGTCGCCGTATCGATATCGCCGTTATAGAAAGTGACTCCAACCGGCAGTGAGTCCGCAACCAGTGTCGTGCTGAGGTCCACCGTGCTGCCCCCGGTGTTCGTAACCGTGATCGTGTAATCCACGTCGGCACCGGGAATGTTGAAACGGTTCGGATCGTTCGCGACGACCGACACAGGGGACGACGTCTTTGTCATGCCGATAACCGGCATCGGGCAAAAGCTGATGTCGTGCACAGAGATCGACTGGACGCCTGCGGTCCCATTCATTCCAGCACTCGGCCCGTTTCCATATCGGATTTCGGCCTGCGTGATGGGTGCCGCGAACTGCACGCTCAAATTGCC
This sequence comes from Sphingomonadales bacterium, assembly GCA_028289885.1. Classification (GTDB taxonomy): domain Bacteria; phylum Pseudomonadota; class Alphaproteobacteria; order Sphingomonadales; family Sphingomonadaceae; genus Sphingomonas_O. The sequence continues at coordinate 21,034 of JAQGKX010000014.1, read as the reverse complement.
AATATCCTGCGTCGGCGACGATGCTGCGGTTCCCTCGCCATCGGTCGCCGGAAAGGCATAGCCGCCATTCGTTCCCGGCCCAACGTAAGTCACGCCCGGATTCGTGAGGCCGGGATTGGTGCTGTTGTTCCGTCCATATGGCGTCGCGATCGCCGGGACATAGCTCGCGCCATTGGTGCCGCTGATCCGGACCCAGTCGCGGAATTGCCCGGCCGCATAATCGACGTCCAGAACCTTGAACGTCACCTCGCGCACCGGCGTACCGAAGCCGAAGCGAACGACGGCCACGTTGCTAGTCGTGGCAATATCGGACGAATAGCCGCCAAAAGTTGTCGCGAGGAAAAGCGTGTACTCGCCGGACGTAATGCCGCCTGAATTCTGGACCGAGATGTTCGGCGTCTGCCCGAATCCCGAATCGATGTAATGCGTTGTGTCGCCCGCAAAGCTCATCGTCACATTGACCGTCGCTCCCGCCGCGTTCGTTACCGCATAGACCCGCGCGCCGGTGCCGAGGTTGGCCTTGGTGGGCTGCGTATCCCAGTCCAGCTTGAACATGTTGGTCGCATTGCAGCTCGTTTGCGCGACGGCCGGGACGACAAAACCCGTGGCCAGCACAGTGGCGGCAACCAATCGTAAAATGATATCAGCCGGATTCGATCCCGCGCCAGAACTCAAAACTATGCCTCCCCCACCGGTTGACGAGATCGCACTAGCGAACAAATGTTAAGGATGCACCGTTGGCCCTCGCTTCATTATCGTTTCCATTCGCCACGCGCCGGATTAAGGGCGCGACATGACGACACGTGCCACGACCGAAGACCTCGAGCCGCCGATGGAAAATCGTGCGGACATGATCGGACTGTTCTCTGACGGTGAAAAGCCCAAGGAACGCTGGCGCATCGGCACCGAGCACGAGAAGTTCGTCTATTTCACCGAGGATAAGCGCGCGCCATCCTATGAGGAAAAGGGCGGCATCCACGCGCTGATGATCGGCATGACCCGCTATGGCTGGGAACCGATCTATGAGGGCGAGAACATCATCGCGCTGGGCGGTCCGGACGGCAATATCAGCCTCGAACCCGCCGGTCAGTTCGAACTGTCGGGCGCACCACTCGACAATCTGCATGAGACGTGCGCCGAGACCGGTCGCCATCTGCAGCAGGTAACCGAAATCGGCGAGAAACTCGGCCTCGGGTTCCTTGGCCTTGGACTTTGGCCGGACAAGTTCCGGTCTGAAATGCCGATCATGCCCAAGGGTCGCTACGAGATCATGCTGAACCACATGCCGCGCGTCGGCACGATGGGACTGGACATGATGCTGCGGACCTGCACGATCCAGACCAACCTCGACTATTCGTCAGAGGCCGACATGGTGAAGAAGTTCCAGGTTTCGCTGGCGTTGCAACCGCTTGCCACCGCGCTGTTCGCCAACTCGCCTTTCCTCGAAGGCAAACCCAACGGGTTCCTGTCGTACCGCAGCCACATCTGGACCGACACCGACCGCGCCCGCACCGGCATGCTGCCGTTCGTATTCGAAGATGGTTTTGGGTATGAGCGCTATGCTGAGTATATGCTCGACGTGCCGATGTATTTCGTCTTCCGGGACGGCAAATATATCGATGCGGCAGGCCTCAGCTTCCGTGACTTCCTGAAAGGTGAGTTGTCCGTCCTGCCCGGTGAAAAGCCGACTTTGTCGGACTGGACCGATCATCTGTCGACCGCGTTTCCCGAAGTTCGGCTGAAAAGCTTCCTGGAGATGCGCGGAGCCGATGGTGGGCCGCACGACAAGATCTGCGCGCTGCCTGCATTCTGGGTGGGGTTGCTCTATGACCAGACCGCGCTCGATGCCGCATGGGATCTCGTCAAGCATTGGACGATCGAGGACCACCAGCGCATCCGTGACGACGTGCCGCGCATCGCGCTCGACGCCAAGGGGCCACGTGGCCGGTCACTTCGCGAACTTGGCAAAATTGTACTCGATATTGCCGACAGTGGCCTGAAGGCGCGCAACCGGCTTAACGGCATTGGAGAAAGCGAACAGGGGTTTCTCGACCCACTGCGCGAGATCATTTCAAGCGGCAAGGTCCCTGCCCAGCGCCTGCTCGACAGCTATCATGGTGAGTGGAACGGCGACCTCTCACGCGTCTATCAGGACATGAGTTTCTAGCGCGACCAGCGCTGCTTCATCCATCGCGCATAGGCTCGATAGTCGGGATCGTTGCCGAGATGCTTCTCCTCGGTCTTCGCGCGCCAGTAATAGACGCCGCTGACCATCGCCATGATGACGGTGTTGCGGATGCTGTCGGTCGTGCTTCCCGTGGTCACGAGAAATGGCAGCGTCGATAGCCACCAGAAGGCGTTCTTCGACAGATAGGCGGGATGTTTGGCAAAGGCATAGGGACCGTGCGTCAATATACCGCGATGCGTCAGGTTGGAAAAACGGATGCCGAAAGCCACTGTCGCCCAGGCATAGATTGCTGTCAGCACGACCAGCGCGCCCCCCCAGATCATCAGCACCACCGGCTGGTCTCCGATCCAGAAGTTCCAGTCCATCGTGCCGGGATGATAGTCGAGCGGCCCACCATTCCCCATCAGGATAAATGGCGGATAACAGATCAGCGCCGCAACCCAGCCGTCGGCATAGGGGGTCGCCGAACGGATGTGCGCGTCGAGCGGCTTCATGGTCAGGATATAGCCGACCGTCGCCAGCGCCACGTCGATGACGAACATGAACGACACCAGATAATTGGTCACGGAAACCGGCGAACTGATGATGTCGGCCCACGGATGCGACACGACATCGCCGAATCCGCCCGGCACGATCGACAGCATGAAGGCGAGGTAAAAGCCCTTTACCGCCCAGCTCCGCAAATGGTCGCCGATTGCGGCGCTGTCGGCCTGCCCTGTTCCCATCAGCCATTGGCCGAGCGCCCACGCACCATCGCGCGGGTGTTTCAACCGCGTGTCGATCCAGATGACGTAGGGCACAGACGCCACGAACAGGAACGGCGCTGTTACGGTCAGCAGGCGCATCGAAAAGTAATAATTATCAACCCAGTAAAAGCGGCTGACCCCATAAAGGCAGGCGATCAGTGCCCATGTCGCCCACAGCCCGGCCAGCTTCGATATGCTGATATCGAGCGTTTCGGAGAGCGATCGCGCGGGGTTGTCCCAGTCGATTCCCGTCGAGGGATTGCGATGCACCCGGTCGATCAGGACGGACCATAAAACCATCGGGATTCCACACGCCACGACATTGGCCAGCGCGGACATCGGACCACTCAACCCGTAAGTGCGTGCAACAACGAACCAGAGTAGCAGCCCTGCAAGCCCTGAGAGACCGACGCCGGTGCTGACGGCGGATTTCGGCCTTGTGAGGATCGGATGGGACATTCTCCGTTCCCGAACTATCGGCCCTGACTGCGCCACCGCTTGATGACACGGCCGAGCATCTCGTCCTCGCCGCCTGACTCGGTCCATAGTTTCGAAAACAGTGGATCGGTGGACGCCGGACGTTTGACTTCTTCGAGCGCATCGAAGGCGACACGGATGGGAATGGTGACGCCTTCCCCGCAGACGATGCATTCGCGATTGCGCAAGGCCGGGATGGTATCAAGAAACCCGCGCGCGCCTTCTGGCATGGCGGACCGGACATAGGCCTGATCGCGTTCATTGTTCAGGCGCATGGCGATGATCGTGCCGCATTGCGACAGCACGCCTTCTGCCAGATCGGACGGGCGCTGCGTGATCAGCCCGAGCGAGACCCCGTATTTACGACCTTCCTTGGCGATCCGGCCAAGTATCTTGCCCACCGAACTGACCGCGCCGCCGTTTTCCGCCGGAACATAGCGATGCGCCTCTTCGCAAACGAGCAGGATCGGGCGCTGCGGTTCGTTCCGCGACCAGATCGCATAATCGAATACCAGCCGCGCGAGCACCGCAACGACGACCGATGTGATGTCGGAGGGCACGCCCGAAACGTCGATGATCGAGATCGGCTTGCCATCGCCCGGCAAGCGGAACACGCGGCCCAGAAACCCCGCCATCGTGTCGGCGACCAACATCCCCGAGAACATGAAGCTGTACCGCGGATCGGACTTGATCTCGTCGATCTTCGTCTTCAGCCGCATGTACGGCGCGCTGTCGCCCGCCTTGTCCAGACGGCCCATTTCAGCCTGAATGTTCGAGGTCAGGTCGCTCAGCAGATACGGGATCGGCGAATCGACCGTCAGCTTGGCAATGCCCTCCGCAGCGCGGCTCTTGGCCTTGGCGGCGAGCAGGCATTTCGCGAGAATATCGACGTCGAGCTGTCGTTCCTCCCTGTTGCCCGAGATGAAGACCTCGCAATGTTCCTCGAAGTTCATCAACCAATACGGCATCGCAAGGTTGGACACGTCGAACAGCGCTCCGTTCGTCTTGAATGCCGCCGAATATTCTCCGTGCGGATCGATCATGACGATGTGACCCTGCGGTGCCATCTCGCAGATCCTGTGCAGGATCAACGCGGCGCTGGTCGATTTACCCGTACCGGTCGAACCCAAAAGTGCGAAATGCTTGCCGAGCAGCGCGTCGATGAACAGGGCGCCGCGGATGTCGCGGGTCGGATAGACGGTCCCGATTTCGATATGCGGCCGATCCTCGGCTGCATACATCTGGCGCATATCCTGGCTCGTCACGGGATAAACGCCCGACCCCGGTACCGGATAACGCGTTACGCCGCGGCGGAAATTATAAATCTTACCGGTGAGACGTTCTTCATCGCCTTCGCCCAGAAAGTCGATGAAACCGATGATCCCATTGCCTTCGCCGTCGGCTTTCAAGGTACGGACGTTGGCCATCAGCCAGTTCGATCCAACCTTGACCTTGATAAGGCTGCCGACCTGACCACCCATGGCAAGGCTGGCATCGTCATTGTCGACGAGACGCGCCAGAGCAGTCGCATCGAGTCGTATCTGCGAAGCAGAGCCCGAAATTTCGATAACGACGCCGATGGGGTCGCGGGACACCGACCCCGGTGCCTCGACGGGCAGGGACAAGGCTGCAGAACCCTCAAAATCGCCGCTTCGTTGCATATCCATCGTCGCAATCACCACCCTCTATTCAGAACGGATCATCTAGCGCGAAAGCGTAAACAGAGCGGTAACGCTTCAGGTTTTACGAAACACCGCTCCTGCCGCCCAGCCGAACCCGAGGGATAACAGGACCGCAACCAGCCCATAGGTGAACGGCCAGTGCGTTGCCGCCGATGCCACGAATCGCTCGAAGCCCGATTTCCGGATTTCAATATCGCGGGTCGCAGCGGCTATGATCTTGCCGTCGCGGATCAGAAAAGTTTCGGCGGTGTAGCGCCCCACAGGCACGCGCGCGGGAATGGCGATCCGGGCGCGGTACAGGACACCCTGACGAATTTCGACGCTCGATGGCTTGCTGACATACAGGCCACCGCGTTCGCGCAGATCGACGAAGCCGGTTTCGAACCGCCTCTGTTCGGCCGGCTCGTCGCTGCTGGCGGGCGAAAGATGGATGTTGCCCAGACCGAGTTCGTAAATCGCGGCAGTCCGTTCATCGACCAACGCCTGAAGCGGACGCGACGAGGCGATGGCGTAGAATGTCGGTGCGGACCGGAACCGAGCGCTGTCGGTGTTGGCCCAGATTAGGCCACCGATCTTCTCTTTCTCGCGTACCAGGATCGACTGTGGTGGCCCTTTCAGGACAACGGCGACATCGGTGTGGCCATCGGGAACGCGCCCGTTTGGATAGACGATTGCGCCGAACAGAAGTAATTCCGCGCCGGTGAAACTATAGACGATCTCGACTTCGCTTTGCGAAACATCAGGGACGAGAACCGGTTCCCGTGCGCCGACGAGCAGGACGAACGCCAATGTCGCGAACAGGCGTTTCATTGTTGCTGCACCGAGAATATCTCGTCAGGGCGAAACCCCAGTCCCACCGCCATGCGGATCGCCACCAGCAGGACGATGATCGCCAGCAGCAGCCGCAAATAATCGGGCCTGAACTTCTGGGCGAGGCGCGCGCCAACCTGCGCACCGACGACGCTGCCGAGCAGCAGGAGTGCGGCCAGCACAATATCGACCGCATGGGTCGTCAGCGCGTGCACCATCGTCGTGACCGCAGTGACGAACAGGATCTGGAACAGCGACGTGCCGACCACTACGCGGGTCGCCATGCCGAGCAGGTAAAGCATCGCAGGCACCATGATGAAACCGCCGCCGACGCCCAGCAAGACCGTCAATATGCCGGTCGCAAATCCGAGGAGCAGTGGCGCGAGCGGCGAGATGTAAAGCCCCGATGCATAGAACCGCCACCGCATCGGGAGCGCGGCGACAAGCGGATGATGGCGGCGCTTGCTTGGCGGCAACGCGACCCCGCGCCGTGCCGCCCTGACACTGGTCCAGGCCTCTTTCGCCATCAGCGACCCGATCGAGCCGAGCAGGACGACGTACAACACCGCTATGACGGTATCGATCTGGCCACCCGCCTGTAGCAGCTTGAAGATCGTCGACCCTGCGATTGCTCCGAAAATCCCGCCGACGACCAACACCGCGCCCATGCGCAGATCGACCCCGCCGCGCCGATAATGCGCCAGCGCTCCCGATACGCTTGCGCCGGTGACCTGCGTCGCGGCAGAAGCGGCGGCCACGGTCGGCGGGATGCCATAGAAGATCAGCAACGGTGTCGTCAGGAACCCCCCGCCGACGCCGAACATGCCCGACAGCAAGCCTACGCCAGCCCCCAGCAGGACAATGACGAGCGCGTTCACCGACAGATTGGCGATGGGCAGATATATGTCCATTGACCGGCAGGACTAGCGGCATGGGAACAAAGGCGAAAGCGCTTTACGGCTTAAAAGTCGAAGCCGGTCGTCACTGACGGACCTGACCCAGGCGCCGCGCGCCCGGCCACGCGCTCGCGCCAGCCCGCGGTGATCCGGACGTGGCGGGCACCGACAGGAACGTCGGCAATCAATTCGGGGCCGATATCACCGCGCAGGACGCCGGGCTGCGCGCCCCCGGAAATTGCCGCACCGGCGGAAATCTTTACCCCTCCCGCTCCCGCCAGCGGATGAATGACGCGGACCGCGCCATCGACGAATCGGTCCCGACGACGCGCGCCGACGACGCCGAACTGGACATATCCACTCAAGCTGAAATCCTCGGGCAGGACGACGTCATAAAGTCCGCCATAGGCCGTGACCGACATCGCGTTGCGACCGCCCCGGTCCAGCGCGACCCGCCTCTCGACCAATATCCCCACCGACCGCCCGCGCAGGCCGACGCCTACCGAGGCCTCACGACCATCGCGCACTGCGAGGGGCGCACTGATCCGGGCTGTAAGCGCCACTCCCCTTGGCCCGGGTTCGTAATAAATCCGCGCTCCAGCCTGCGACCCGCCGAGTGTCCCGCCCGAGCCCAGCGCCGCCCCGCCGCTATCCGGACGATATAATGCCCAGACCGATCCGGACAGCCGACTTGCGGTACTGACTGGCGAGGATAACGAAAATGGCGTCATTTCCGGGCTGGAATGCATTTCCACAGCGCGCATAAGCCTTACGGGTGCGAAGGTGGCGGCCTGTTCGCTCCGTTCGAATGATGGCCGGACCGTGTTCGGCCGCACTATCGGTCTGGCGATGATCTGCATCGTGCGAACCGGAACCTCGAACGGCTGGTGCAGCATAGTCGCGACTGCAGGTTTCGCAGCAACAGCCGGGGCCATCGAAGCCACGGCTTGTCCTAACGGCGCCGCCAGCAAGACGGAGGCATGCCAGATAACCAGTCCGCGTATCGCAACCCAGCCGGTGATGACAATTGTGAATGCCCGTAGCGGGCGGCTCACGCGAACCCGCTGGACACTCACTCGCCCGGGATGACGAGCGGAAACGCGTGGGTCGTCTTGTCCCACCTGACCACGCCATCACGGCGCATGCGAAGATAGATCGACAGCGCGCGCCGTGCCGCAATCATGGCAACAATGTTGCTGACGAAGGTGCGTGGGACGGCCCGCAGCCCCTCGCGCCAGCCATAGCTTTGAGTGACGAAGGCAAAGCGCATGACCGTCCGCCAGCAGAGCAACACGCCGCTGACCATCAGGCAGTCTTGCATGAGCGGCGTAATCGGATGGCCGGGAAGTGATAACCCATAGCTCAAGAGCCGCAGCGCCAGTGTCAGGACCATCGCCGCATAGGCCGCCAGCAACACCGTTGCATTTGCCAGTGCGCGCCGGTCATACAGTCTCATCCAGCTTTCGGCGATGCCGCCGTGCCACCCCAGTCGATCCCAACCCGATAGCGCAATGCCGGCAATCCAGCGGGACTTCTGCCGCACCGCCTCGTCGAGTGTTGCGGGAAAGTGTGCGCGAACGGCAACCAGCCCTCCGCCCGGATGACTCAGCCGTACGAAAATGCCATGCCCACCAAGTTCCGCAACGCGTAGGCCCAGTTCATAATCCTCGGTCAGGCTGTCATGGTCGAACGGGTTGCCACCGCGCAGGTCGGCGATCCGCTGCATCATGTCCCGGGCAAAGGCACAACCGACGCCCGCCGCCGGTATCCCTGCTCCGATGGCTTCACGGACGACGATGGTCTTGCCGTGCGCTTCGGCAAATTCGTCGATGTAATGACCGCCGATCCAGCGCGACCGGGCATCGACCAGCGGCAACACCGGCAATTGCACGAAGTCGAACCGCTCGATCAACGTGTCGAACACGCGAAGTTCGCCCGAGTGCACCAGATCTTCCGCGTCGTGCAGGATGATCGACTTCGCGCGCCACCCCTCCGCCAGTTCGTCAGCGGTCAAAGCGCACCATAATGTATTGAGGCAGTCGGCCTTTGTCGTTGGCCCGGCAACCGTTCCCACCACCATCCGGATGCGAGCGTTGTCGATGGTCAGGACGCCCAGCTGCGTGGGCACGTCGTTGGGATAGCAGCCGACGTAGATCCGATAATCCTGTTCGCCATAGGCCGCTACGGTGTGCGCCAGCATTTGCCCGATGACATTACCCTCGTCCCAGGCCGGAATGAAGACGATGCCACGCCCCGGAGCCCGAGGCTTGGCCAAGGTCGCGCTGTCCGAACGGGGCTGGCGACGATAGATGGTCAACTGCCGCGCCACTGTCCGCACGAGCCAGATCAGGTCGATGAGCAAATCGTCCGCGCCGCCGATCAGGAAACCGATGACCGAAAACAGCATGAGTTCGCGCGCAACGAAATTTGCGATATCGATTAGTTCAACCATCTTGGAAATTGCTCCCCAGCATGGCTGTGCTTGACGACTATCGGAAACAGCGCAAGCGTTTGTTTCGCACCTGCAACAAAAAGGCAAAATAATGACAGCGTTGCGCGTGTTGGGGGCGGTTCATCGCTGATCGATGGCTTACACAAGTCCAGGGTGACGCGGTCGGAACTTCCGGGCTATGCAATGTCATGCCGATCCGTCCACAATCGATCCTGCGGGACTTTCTGGCCACCGAAGCTGCTGGCGGCATATTGCTGATCGGCGCGGCGGTCCTGGCAATGCTGATCGCCAACTCACCGCTGGCCCCTGCCTATTTCCATTTATTGCATCTTGAGACGGGACCGACACTCAGCCCCTCGATCGGTCCGATGGCCGTGCATCTCTGGATCAACGATGCCATGATGGCAGTGTTTTTCCTGCTCGTCGGGCTGGAGATCAAGCGCGAGTTCGTCGATGGGCATCTTTCGACATGGGCTGACAGGAGGTTGCCGTTCATCGCGGCAGCGGCGGGGATGGTCGTGCCTGCACTCGTCTATCTGGCGGTAACGCATGGGGACGTCGGCCTGACGCGCGGCTGGGCAATACCGGCAGCAACCGACATCGCATTTGCGCTCGGGCTGCTGGCATTGCTCGGCAAGCGTGCCCCGACATCGCTGAAGCTGTTCCTGACGACGGTTGCGATCGTAGATGATGTCGGGGCTGTGGCGATCATCGCGCTGTTTTATACCGCCTCGTTGAACTGGCTGGCGCTGGGGGCGGCGGTGCTGGTCTTCATGGCAATGCTGGCGATGAACCGGATGGGAGTGGTCCGGGTGCGCTGGTATCTCGTGGGGTTCGCGCTGCTTTGGTATGCGATGCTGTTGTCCGGCGTTCATGCGACGGTCGCGGGGGTGCTGGCAGCTGTCGCCGTGCCGGTGACGCGGACGCCGGGTGCGCCCGATGATGTCCAATCGACGCTGCACCGGCTGGAACATGGCCTGCAACCATGGGTGGCGTTCGCAATCGTGCCGTTGTTCGGGCTTGCCAATGCGGGGGTTTCGCTGAGCGGTGCTGGAGCAGCGCTTGCACCTCTGCCGCTGGGAATTGCGCTGGGGTTGTTCGTTGGTAAGCAGGCCGGGGTTTTCGGGGCCGTCTGGGCGGCGGCGAAGGCCGGAGTGGCGGTGCCTCCGGCGGGCGCTTCGTGGGCGCAGGTTTACGGCGTCGCGCTATTGTGCGGTATCGGCTTCACGATGAGCCTGTTCATCGGCGGGCTGGCCTTCACCGCGCCCGAGCAGGCCGATGCAGTGAAGATCGGTGTGCTGATGGGATCGGTGGCGTCGGCGATCGCGGGATGTGCGGTGCTGTATGTCACCGGCACGAAGCAAGATGCCGGGTGGCCCGACTAGACCACCCGACGGCTCGATTCAGATTTTTCCGGTCAATTCAGGCACCAGCTTGAACAGGTCACCCACCAGTCCAACGTCCGCCACCTGAAAGATCGGGGCATCCTCGTCCTTGTTGATGGCAACGATGATCTTTGAATCTTTCATGCCCGCAAGATGCTGGATCGCGCCCGAGATACCGATGGCGATATAGACTTCGGGAGCGACGATCTTGCCGGTCTGGCCGACCTGATAGTCGTTGGGGACATAGCCCGCATCGACCGCTGCACGCGATGCGCCGACGCCTGCGCCGAGCTTGTCGGCAAGAGGTTCGATGATCGAGTGAAAGTTTTCGGCGTTCTGGAGCGCGCGGCCACCCGAGACGATGATCTTTGCGCTGGTCAGTTCGGGGCGTTCCGATTTTGCGATCTCGGCGCTGACGAAGGTGGCGAGGCCAGCGTCGCCGGTCGAAGTCACGGCTTCGATCGTGCCGTTGCCGCCTTCACGTTCGGCCTTTGCAAAGGCAGTACCGCGAACGGTGATGACCTTCTTGGCATCCGATGTCTGGACGGTGGCGATCGCGTTACCGGCGTAAGTCGGGCGCGTGAACGTGTCGGGACCATCGACCGACAGGATTTCGCTGATCTGCATGACGTCGAGCAGGGCAGCGACGCGCGGTGCGATGTTCTTGCCGATCGCGGTCGCGGGCGCGAGGAACGCGTCGTGTTCGCCCATCAGTGCGACGATCAGCGGTGCGACGTTTTCAGCCAATGCGTGTTCGAACGCGGCATCGTCGGCGACATGGACCTTGCCCACGCCAGCGATCTTTGCGGCTTCGGCGGCAACGGCGTCAACGCCCTTGCCCGCTACGATCAGATGCACTTCGCCGAGCAAGGCGGCGGCGGTGACGACGGGGAGCGTTGGGTCCTTGACCGTGCTGCCGTCGTGTTCGACCCAGACCAGAGTCTTCATGCTAATACTCCCAGTGTCTTCAGCTTGGCGACCAGTTCATCGACATCGGCGACCTTGACGCCGGCGCTGCGCTTCGATGGCTCGACCACTTTCAGCGTGGTCAGGCGCTTGGTGACATCGACGCCGTAATCGGCAGGCGTCTTCTGCGCCATCGGCTTGGATTTCGCCTTCATGATGTTCGGCAGCGACGCGTAGCGCGGCTCATTCAAACGAAGGTCGGTGGTGACGATTGCGGGCATCTTGAGCGAAACCGTTTCCGAACCCCCATCCACTTCGCGCGTGACCTTGACCGTGTCGCCATCGACTTCGACGGCGCTGGCGAAGGTTCCCTGTGGACGGCCGAGCAGCGCAGCCAGCATCTGGCCGGTCTGGTTCGAATCGTCATCGATGGCTTGCTTGCCGAGGATGACCAGACCAGGCTGTTCTTCCTCGACGATCTTGGCGAGCAATTTGGCAACGCCAAGCGGTTCGACTTCGGTTTCGCTGACGATCAGGATCGCACGGTCGGCTCCCATGGCGAGGCCGGTGCGCAGCGTTTCCTGCGATTTCTGTTCCCCGATCGAAACCACGATCACCTCGGTCGCAACGCCTTTTTCACGAAGGCGCAGGGCTTCCTCGACGGCGATTTCGTCGAACGGGTTCATGCTCATCTTGACGTTGGCCAGATCGACGCCCGAACCGTCAGCCTTGACGCGCGGTTTCACATTATAATCGATGACCCGCTTTACGGGGACCAGAATCTTCATCTGCTTCTCTCTCTCAGAAACTTTAAGCCCAAAACTTCTCAGGCAGCGCGGACTTCGGCGACGATCTTCTTGGCTGCGTCACCAAGGTCGTTCGCGGCGACGATCTTCAGGCCCGAGCTGGCGAGGATGGCCTTGCCTTCTTCGACGTTCGTGCCTTCGAGCCGAACGACCAGCGGCACCGAAAGGTTCACTTCGCGCGCGGCGGTCACGATGCCGTTGGCGATGATGTCGCATTTCATGATGCCGCCGAAGATATTGACGAGAATACCTTTTACCGCAGGATCGGCAAGAATGATCTTGAACGCCGCAGTCACCTTTTCAGTCGTGGCACCGCCGCCAACATCGAGGAAGTTGGCAGGAAATTCGCCGTTCAGCTTGATGATGTCCATCGTCGCCATCGCGAGACCGGCGCCGTTGACCATGCAGCCGATGTTACCGTCGAGCTTGATATAGGCGAGGTCGTATTTCGAAGCTTCGACCTCGGCGGGATCTTCTTCGGTCAGATCGCGCAATTCCATCAGATCCTTGTGACGGAACATGGCGTTGCCGTCGAAAGCGACCTTGGCGTCGAGGACGAGCAACTTGCCATCGTCCGTCACCGCCAGCGGGTTGATTTCGATCTGCTCGGCATCGGTGCCGATGAATGCAGCGTAGAGTTTTTCAGTGACGTTAGCGGCCTGCTTGGCAAGGTCGCCCGACAGGCCGAGCGCGGCAGCGACCGAACGACCGTGGTGCGGCATGATGCCGGTTGCCGGATCAACGGTGATCGACACGATCTTCTCAGGCGAATCGTGCGCGACGTCCTCAATGTTCATGCCGCCTTCGGTCGAGGCGACGATTGCGATCTTGCCCGAAACGCGATCGACCAGCAGCGCGAGGTAGAACTCCTTGGCGATGTCGACGCCGTCGGTGACGTAAAGGCGGTTAACCTGCTTGCCAGCGTCGCCGGTCTGGATCGTGACGAGCGTGTTGCCGAGCATGTCGGTTGCAGCCGCACGAACTTCATCGGCGGTCTTGGCGAGGCGGACACCGCCCTTTGCGTCGGGGCCGAGTTCCTTGAACTTGCCCTTGCCGCGGCCACCGGCGTGGATCTGTGCCTTTACGACGTAGAGAGGCCCGGGAAGCTGGGCTGCTGCAGCCACGGCTTCCTCGACGGTCATTGCGGCAATGCCCGCCGGAATTGGCACGCCAAATTTGGCGAGCAGTTCTTTGGCCTGATATTCATGGATGTTCACGGGGCAGTGCTCCTGAGAAAGTTATGGGGCCTAAAGCATGACTTGGGCCGGTTTGCCAACCTCTAGCTTGTGATGGCGCAGCGTATTCCGGCGCTGGCGACGACGCTGACGATCTCCGGATCGCCGAGCGCGCGGGCCCGGTGAAGGAACTGGGTCACAGTCAAATCCCCGACTCGATGATCGCCCGAAGTCGAAATCGATTGAAGTCGGCGGAGTTGCTGAAGCGACAATCGGTCGATCATGCGCTGCGCCATGCAGGTGGCGACCGACGGCGATATCCCTGCGCTGATGAGGCCGGTGCGAATGCGCGATTCGGGGCTGGCACAGGCCGAGAGGGCCAGGATTGCCAAAAGGAGCAACTTCTTCATGAATCGGGTCTTTAGGTCCTGACGAGAAAAAGAAGAAGTCCCTCCCGCGCTCGCGTGCGAATGACTATACTGTGTTCATGACCTTTTCGGGCCCTCTGCTGTTTCTTGCCACCGTCATCGGGATGGAGGGCTTTGCTTATGTCGCGCACCGTTGGGTGATGCACGGCTTCGGATGGTTCCTGCACGAGTCGCACCACCGCGCGCGACCGGGGTTGTGGGAACTCAATGACCTGTATGCGGTGATTTTTGCAGGCCCGTCGATCCTGTTGCTGCTGGGCGGCGTTCAATTGGGCTGGGGCGACTGGGCGACATGGGTCGGGGCGGGGATCGCGGCCTATGGCGCAATTTATTTCGGGTTCCACGACATCATCGTCCACAAGCGGATCAACGCGCATTATGTGCCGCGATCAACATATATGAAGCGCATCGTGCAGGCGCACCGGTTGCACCACGTCGTCGAGACCAAGCACGGAACGGTGAGTTTCGGATTTTTGTGGGCGCCGAAGCCTGAGGATTTGAAGGCCGAGTTGAAGCGGCGCGGGAATGCTGGAGTTCGGGGTTCGGTTGGGCGCTGAGACGATTTAGGCCGCCGCGCTTTCTTCCATGGCGATCCCGGCAGCCGCGTCCAGCAACCGCTTTTCGAGCGTCTTCAACCGTGCCGTGCCTTCTATCTTGTCGCCGATCAGGTCGGTGACGTAAAACGTATCGACTGCACGCTCGCCATAGGTTGCGATATGGGCCGAACTGATCGTTACCCGTGACTGGAACAGCGCATAGGCGAGCGCATTGAGCAGCGCAGGCCGGTCCCGGGCGTTGACTTCGAGCACGGTGTAGCGGTTCGATGCCTTGTTATCGATCAGCACGTTCGGTTCGATCTCGAACGCATCGGCGCGCGGGCGGGCGAGAGGCCGGGCGTCGAGCCTGTCCTTCAGCCTGTTACGATTGGCGAGCGCATCCTCGATGCCGATCTCGAGGCGCTTCAGCCTGTCCGCGTCGTCGAAAGGTCGGCCAAACGGGTCCTGCACAAGGAAATTGTCGAGCGCCATCCCATCGCGCGTGGTGTGGATGCGCGCATCGATGATGCTCGCGCCCGTCAGATGGATGGCCCCCGCCAGCCGGAAGAACAGGCCGGGGTGATCGCTCGCATAAACCGAAATCAACGTGGCACCCCGCGCCGGATAGACTTGCGCGGCGACGTGCAGCGAACGGTCGCCCGCTTCCTCGATGACGCGCGCGTTGCTGGCGATGATATCGTCGGGTTCGGCGATCCAGTAACTTTCGGAAAAGCGCTTGCGGTATTTGTCGAAACGCGCCTGATCCCAGCCGAGCGCAGTTTCCAGCACTTGCTGCTTGATGCTCACCCGGTCGGAACGTCCGGTCTGCTTGTGGCCGAGCCGCAATACTTCCTCGGTCGATTGGTAGAGGTCGCCGAGCAATTGCCGCTTCCAGCCGTTCCAGACGCCCGGACCGACCGCGCGAATATCGACGATTGTCAGTGCCAGCAGCAAGCGCAGGCGTTCGGGCGACTTCACCTGTTCGGCAAAATCGATAATCGTCTTATAGTCCGACAGATCGCGCTTGAAGGCGGTTGCCGACATGATGAGGTGTTTGGACACCAGCCATGCGACCGTTTCGGTCTCAGCAGGCGTCATGCCGAGGCGCGGGCAAAGCTGCATGGCGACTTCGGCACCCAACACCGAATGATCGCCGCCGCGACCCTTGGCGATGTCGTGGAGCAGGACCGCGACGTAGAGGACGCGGCGCGAAACGATCTGCTCCATGATGATGCTGGCGAGCGGATGGTCCTCTTTCAAAATGCCATGTTCGATCCGGGAGAGCAGGCCGATGGCGCGGATCGAGTGTTCGTCGACCGTATAATGATGATACATGTCGAACTGCATCTGTGCGACCACGCGACCGAAATCGGGCACGAATCGACCGAAGACCGTGGCCTCGTTCATCCAGCGCAGCACGGTTTCGGGATCGCGCGGGGACGTCAGCACATCCATGAACAGCGCGTTGGCACGCGGTTCGTTGCGGATTTTCGCGTTGATCAGCCGGGCGTCGCGATTGGCGATGCGCATGGCTTGCGGGTGGATCTCGACGCCGTGCAGGTCAGCCAGCGCGAAGATCTCGATAAGGCGGACGGGGTCCTGCTGGAACCAGTCCTCGGAGGGAAGCGCGAGCCGCCCGCGATCGAGCACGAAGCCCGACAATTTGCGCGGCGAACGCTTGAAGCTGGACAGGCCGAAGCGCCGCCCCTTTGGTGCCATGCTGTCGTCGAGATGCGCGAGGAAGACGCCGGTCAGGTCGCCAACGGTTTTCGCGGTCAGGAAGTAATGCTGCATGAAGCGTTCGACCGCTGAACGTCCGGGGCGGTCGTTATACTGCATCCGCCGCGCGATCTCGGGCTGGACGTCGAAGGTCAGCCTGTCCTCCGGGCGACCCGTAACGAAATGAAGGTGACAGCGGACGGCGAGCAGGAAATTCTCGGCCTTTTGAAAGCGACGCAATTCCTCGCGGGTGAGCAATCCCTTGTCCACCAGTTCGGCAACCGAGCGCACGCGATGTACGTATTTGCCGATCCAGAACAATGTCTGGAGGTCGCGGAGACCGCCCTTCCCCTCTTTCACATTGGGTTCGACGACGTAGCGGCTATCGCCCATGCGTTTATGCCGGGCGTCGCGTTCGGCGAGCTTTTCGGAAACGAAAGTGCGCGCGGTCCCTGCCGCGACTTCATTGTCGAATCGGGCGGCGGCTTCGTCGTAGAGCGTCTGGTCGCCCCAGACATAGCGCGCCTCGAGCAAGGCCGTGCGGATGGTCAGGTCGCTCTTTGCCATGCGGACCATCTCGTCGAGCGAGCGGCTCGACTGCCCGACTTTCAGGCCGAGGTCCCAGAGCAGGTAGAGCATCGATTCGATGACCTGCTCGGTCCAGCCGGTTGGTTTATACGGCGTCAGGAACCCGATATCGACGTCGGAGAAGGGCGCCATTTCGGCGCGGCCATAGCCCCCGACGGCGGCGATGGTGAGACGTTCGGACGACGTTGCATTGTTCAGCGGATAAAGGCGCTGCGTCGTGAAATCATAGGCGAGGCGAATGATCTGATCGATCAGGAACGCCTGTGCACTGGTGGCATCGCGCCCACGCTGCGGGTGTTCGGCAAGGCGACGGGACACTTCAATACGACCGGCCTCGAGCGCGGGCTTGAGCAACGCCGCGGCCTTTCCGCGCAAGCCACCGGCATCGCCCTCGAGTCCCGCGAGTGCGTCGGCAAGGGTGCGCCGGTCGATGATGGCACGGCGGCTGGGGATCGTATCGAAACGGTCTGACATTCGGGGGCCTTTACGGCACCGCAAGATGGACGCCAAACACCAATATATGCCAGACTTCGGTAATACAAAGATGAAGGAGAGATGCGGTGGCAACTGCGCCGGCGAAGCAGGGCATGAGCGAGGCCGAATGGACAGCGCGTCAGGAACTGGCATCCTGTTACCGGGTGTTCGCGATGATGGGTTGGGACGAGATGATCTACAATCACATTACCGTGAAGCTGCCGGGTGAGGAGGGCGCGTTCCTGATCAACCCGTACGGGATGCACTTCAGCGAGGTGACGGCAAGCAGCCTCGTCAAGATCGACATCGATGGGAACAAGCTCGACGCCGACAATCCATGGGCCGTCAATCGTGCGGGCTTCGTCCAGCACGCGCTGTTCCACCGCCATCTGACGCACGCCCATGCGATCATCCACACGCATACGACGGCCACGATGGCGGTCTGCGCGCTGGAGGGCGGTCTGTTGCCGATCAACTTCTATGCCTGCAATTTCGCCGGGCAAATCGGCTATCACGATTTCGAAGGCGTGACGGTGCGCGACGAAGAGGGGCCGAACCTGCTGCGCAATCTCGGCGACAAGACCGTGCTGATGTTGCGCAACCATGGGCCGGTGGTGATTGGGCGCACGCTGCCGGAGGCGTTCCAGAAATATTGGGCGCTGCAGCGGGCCTGCGAGATACAGGTGGCGACGCTGTCTATGGGGCAAGCCATCCATGTGACCGAGGAGGTCGTCGCGGTCCATCAACGCGATCTGAGCCAGACCGCGCCGCCGGGGGGGCCGGGCGTCGCCGAACTTGCAGCCATGGTGCGACGGGTGGACCGGATCGACCGGGGCTGGCGGGATTAACCGAAGCGGTAGCCCGACACCTCCCAGCCAAGGACGTTGCTGTTGTGGGTACGGACGGCGGCATCGTCCCCGCCAGCGCCGAGGGCGATCATAAGTGGCAGCAGATGTTCTTCACGCGGGTGGGCAAAGGCGCCGTTAGGAAGCTCGGACCATGCAGCAACGCGGGCCGCGCGCTCTGTCGCGTCGGGATCAGTAACCGCGGCGGTCAGGGCGGCATCCCATATTTCGGACGGGGGCGTGGCGGCACTTCCCCGCACGCGCATGTTGTGAAAGCTCATGCCTGAACCGATGATCAGCACGCCCTGATCGCGCAAGGATGCCAGCGCGCGACCGGCGGCGATATGCGCTGCGGGGTCGAGGTCTGCGCGGAGCGATAGCTGGACGACGGGGATGTCTGCATCGGGAAGTGCGACCTTCAGCGGAATGAAGACGCCATGATCCCAGCCGCGCGTGTTGGTCTCGATGGTGGGAAAGCCAGCTTTGTTCAGGAGAACTGCCGCCTGACGAGCAAGGTCGGGCGCTCCGGGTGCATCGAAACACAGCCGGTACGTATGTTCGGGGAAGCCGCCATAATCGTACAAAAGCGCGGGCTTTTCGCCGGTATGGACGGTGAAGACCGGCTCCTCCCAATGGCCCGATACGATCAGGATTGCGGTCGGACGTTCGGGCAGGTCGGCGATGATCCCCTGCAAATAGGCTTCCATCGGCTGCCAGACCGCATCGCACGGACCATCGGGGTTCATGAAGAAGCAGGGGCCGCCGCCGTGCGGGATGAAGAGAGTTGGCTGTTTCATGGGGCTACAGATCGGTATGCCTCCAGGTCGATACAAGCGCGAAACGATGCGTTTCCCGGCGCGCCACAATGTATTAGACTTGCGGCCATGACCGCTCTCACCGTTAACAGCCAGCCTATCCGCTATGCGCTCGATCCCGAAACGCCGCTGTTATGGGCATTGCGCGATGCGTCCAATTTGACGGGCACCAAATACGGCTGCGGAACGGGCGACTGCGGGGCCTGTACGGTCGATGTCGATGGGCGCGCGGTGCGATCTTGCCAGGTCAGCATCGCACAGGTCGAGGGCAGCTTCGTCACCACAATCGAAGCCTTGTCCCGCGACCGCAGCCATCCGGTGCAACAGGCGTGGGCTGCCGAAGGGGTTGTCCAGTGCGGATATTGCCAGCCGGGGATGATCATGGCGGTGTCGGTGCTCCTGAAAAACAATCCGCGCCCGACCGACGCCGATATCGACGCGGCAATTACCAACCTTTGCCGGTGCGGGACGTATAACCGCGTGCGCCGCGCCATTCACCACGCCGCCGCCGCGATCCGTGGCGAGGAAATGATTGTCGCCGCGCCTCCACCGGGCATCGACCCCGCCGACGCCGCACGTGCCGTTCCGGGACTGACCCCTGCACCTGCACGGTAGAATCATTACAGAAAGCTGACAGGGTGATTAAGGATCGGCTCAGGCGCTGGGTCGTTAATGGGCACATAAGGATGAGGCGACGATCGTGCTCGCACATCCACCTGGAGCAAAGAAAATGCGTAAGCAGATCATAATTGCAGCCTTGCTTGCGGCCGTGGCGACGGGCCCGGCCCTTGCGCAGGACGGTCACGGTCATGGCGGCGGAGATCGCGGTGCCGGTGGCGGTTTTGGCGGCGGACAACGTGGCGGTGGCGGTGGCGGCGGATGGGGCGGACAACGCGGTCAGGCTCAGCAGGCAGCGCCTGCTCCGCAGGTCCAGGCTGCGCCGCAACAGGCGCCACAGGTTCAGGCCCAACGTCCGCAGGGGCAATACCAGCGCCCCGGCGGCCAGCCTTTCAATGGACAAGGCGGTGGACGTCCCGGCTTCAACCCGGGACAAATCCAGGGCCAGGTCCAGCGTCCACAGGGCCAGTGGAACGGTCAGGGTCGCGGCGGTGTATTCCAGCACCTGCAGCAGCAGCAGCAGCAGCAGCAGCAGCAGCAGCAGCAGCGTGACGAAGGGGCCCGCAACCGGCAGCAGGATCGCAACAATCCGAACTGGCAGCAGGGTTACCGCGGCAACGACTCGCGTTTCCAGAACGGCAATGGTCGCAACGACCCGCGCTTCGGCAATCGCTTTGGCAACAACGACAACCGCAACGGCCAGTGGCGCGGTCACGATGGTGGTCGTCAGCAATCGTGGAACCGCGACTGGCGGCGTGATCAGCGCTATAACTGGCAGAGCTATCGTTCGGCCAACCGCAACTTCTATCGCCTGCCGCGCTACCAGTCGCCCTATGGTTACGGCTATGGCTACCAGCGGTTCGGGATCGGCGTTTATCTCGACAGCCAGTTGTTTGGACAGAATTACTGGATTTCCAACCCTTACGAATATCGCCTGCCGGAAGCGTATCCTCCCTATCATTGGGTGCGATATTACAATGACGCGCTGCTGGTCGATGAGGAAACCGGTTATGTCGTCGATACGATCTACGATATTTTCGACTGATACTTGCGACTGAAGGTGCAAATATCGGCCCGGGGTCTTGGCGACCCCGGGCCGTTTCGTTAGCGCGCAGGACATGGCCAAAGATCGTCTCGCCGAAATCGGGCGCAACACCGTCGCGCGGCTGAACCGCAACCCCGCCGTGCAGATGGTCGCAGGACAGGGCATCGACCTATACGTCTATCAAAATTTCCTGACGCCCGAGGAATGTGCCGGGCTGGTCGCGATGATCGACGCCAACCGCGTGCCGTCCAAATTGCTGTCGGAAACCGATGACGCCGAATTCCGGACGAGTGAAAGCTGCGACCTGGAACGATGGGACCCGTTTGTCGAAAGTATCGACCGCCGGATTTGTGCGCTGATGGGCATGAAACCCAAACAGGGTGAGACGATGCAGGGCCAGCGTTACGCCATCGGCCAGCAGTTCAAGCCGCATCACGATTATT
>JAQGKX010000166.1 GCA_028289885.1 Sphingomonadales bacterium | reverse complement strand
CATTTTCCGTGCTGCCGACAGTCGCGGTCGCGCAGGTTCCCGGCGTGTCGGTGTGCAAGACCAGCAATGTCGCGTTGAATGCCATGCCCGATATGCCAACGTCGTTCTTTGCGCCGAGCAGGACGTCGGAAACCGCGCTGCCGTGGCCGCTCTCGTCCTGAAGCCCGCGCGACCCCGCGAGGTCAGCCGAGACCGGGCTGATTCGCCCGGCGAATTCTGCGCTGCCGATGTCGATGCCGGTGTCGATGACGCCGACGGTGATCCCCGCGCCCGTCGCCCCCGATTGATACGCGGTGATCGCCTGAGCCTGAACGGCGGCGTTCGAACGGGTGTATTCGGCGGTACGATAATCGATTGTGACCGGCGGCGGCGGTGGCGGGGGCGGGGGCGCTGCTGCCGGGAATGGGGGTGGCGTCGGTGTCGATGCGGCCGGGGGGCCACCACCGCCTCCGCAGGCGGACAGTGCCAGCAACGGCATGAGGGCAACCGAAAAATATAAGCGACTCGAACACGACACGGTATTTCCCCCCGAGGGATAGTTATTCACTGCTATAGGGACGGATAAGTTGAGCCAAGCTTTACAGCCCCGCGCTTTACACAGGCAGGCTGCGCGCTATGGCCTGCGCGATGCACCCGGGTTTGCGCCATATCGATAGCTGGATCTTCGATCTGGATAACACGCTATATCCAGCGGCCACCGACTTGTTCGCGTTGATCGATGTTCGGATGACGGCATTCATAAGCGATCTGCTCGGTGTCGATGCCGAGGAAGCCCGCCGCATCCAGAAGGGCTATTTCCATGAACACGGCACCACGCTGACCGGTTTGATGGCGGCGCATGGCACCGACCCGCATGAGTTTCTGGCGTTCGTCCACGATATCGAACTCGATCGGGTGAGCCATGACGCCGCGCTGGTCGAGGCGATTGCGCGGCTACCCGGTCGCAAGCTGGTCTTTACGAACGGCGACGTGCCCTATGCGCAGCGGGTACTCGACAAATTGGGGCTGGGCGGCAGTTTCGAGGCGATCCACGACATTCACGCGATGGGACTGGTGCCGAAGCCCGACCCCTCGGCCTATTCGGGGATGTGCGCGCGTTGGGACGTCGATCCGGCAAAGGCGCTGTTCGCCGAGGACATGGCGCGCAATTTGAAGCCCGCAAAGGCGATCGGCATGACGACATTGTGGATCAACAATGGGTCGGAGCAGGCAGGCGCGGCGAGTTGCCCGTCGTTCGTGGATTTCGAAACCGACGATCTGGGCCGCTGGCTCGATAAAAATACTGGGGATTTGCAATGACATTGAAAGCAACCATCGAAGCCGCATGGGATGCGCGCGACACGATCAATCCGGCAACCACCGGTGCGGTGCGCGACGCGGTCGAGGCGGCGCTGGCCTTGCTCGATTCGGGCGCGGCGCGCGTTGCGGAACCCGTCGGGCACGGTTGGCAGGTCAATCAGTGGCTGAAGAAAGCGGTGCTGCTGAGCTTTCGGTTGAACGACATGGCGCTGATCCCCGGTGGGCCGGGCGGTTCGAGCTGGTGGGACAAGGTGCCGTCCAAGTTCGATGGCTGGAACGCGAGCCATTTCCGTGAGGCCGGATTCCGCGCGGTGCCGGGCAGCATCGTGCGACGGGGCGCGCATATCGCCAAGAATGTCGTGCTGATGCCGAGCTTCGTGAATTTGGGTGCCTATGTCGGTGAGGGCACGATGGTCGACACCTGGGTTACCGTCGGCAGTTGCGCCCAGATCGGCAAGAACGTGCATCTGTCGGGCGGCGTCGGGATTGGCGGCGTGTTGGAACCGTTGCAGGCGGGGCCGGTGGTGATCGAGGACGATTGCTTCATCGGCGCGCGTTCCGAAGTGGTCGAGGGCGTCGTGATCGAGCGCGGGTCGGTGCTGTCGATGGGGGTGTTCATCTCCTCGACGTCGAAGATCGTGGACCGTGCGACGGGTGAGATCTTTGTGGGCCGCGTACCCGCCTATTCGGTGGTCGTGCCGGGGTTCCTGCCGGGTAAACCCTTGGCAGATGGATCGCCGGGGCCGGGACTGTCGTGTGCGGTTATCGTGAAGCGCGTCGATGCGCAGACGCGGGCTAAGACGGCGATCAACGAGTTGTTGCGGGACTAAGCGGCCTCGGCAACCTCGGCGGCGGCAGTTTCTTCGATCCAGCCGCCGCCGATAACGCGTTCGCCGCTGTATAGTACCGCCGCTTGTCCGGGCGCGACGCCGTATTCGAAATTGTGGAAACGCAGCCAGTCGCCGTCCATCGTGACCGGAACCGGCTTTGCCATCGAGCGAACCTTGGCGGTCAGCGGGCCGGTGCCTCCGGAGCCGATAGTGTTCATCTCGGTCAGTCGCGCGCCGCTGACCGCCAGCGCATGGCGCGGCCCGACAACGACGCGGCGGGTTTCGGGATCGAGGCGCACGACATAGAGCGGTTCGGCCTGCCCGCCGATTTCGAGACCCTTGCGCTGGCCGATGGTGAAGCCGACGATCCCGTCGTGATTGCCGAGGACGGTGCCCGAGCGATCGACGATTTCCCCACCGATGGCCGCTTCGGGACGGAGTTTCTTCACGAGCGAGGCATAGTCGCCATCGGGAACGAAGCAGATGTCCTGGCTGTCGGGCTTGGCCGCCACGCTGAGCGCGAGGTCGGCGGCGAGCGCGCGGACATCGGGCTTTGCCATGCCGCCCAATGGGAAACGCAGATAGTCGAGCTGGTCGGTGGTGGTCGCGAACAGGAAATAGCTTTGGTCGCGGGCCGGGTCGACGGCGCGGTGGAGTTCGGGGCCGCCGTTGCCGACGACACGCTGCACATAATGACCGGTGGCAAGACAGTCGGCACCGAGTTCGCGGGCCAGCCGGAACAGGTCGGTGAACTTCACCCCCATGTTGCAGCGGACGCAGGGTATCGGCGTGCGCCCCGCCATATATTCATCGGCGAACCCGTCGATGACCGAGTCGCGGAAACGGGTTTCATGGTCGAAGACATAATGTGCGATGCCAAGACGATCGGCGACGGCGCGGGCATCGCGGATATCCTGTCCCGCGCAGCAGCTCCCCGCGCGCTTGGTCGCGGCTCCGTGATCATAGAGCTGGAGCGTGATACCGATGACTTCGGCACCGCTTTTTGCGGCGAGTGCGGCAACCACCGAAGAATCGACGCCGCCCGACATTGCGACGACGATGCGCTTGCCGGCTGCGCTGCCGAGTTGAAACAGGTCATCCATGAAGATGACGCGCATAGCTCAATCGCGAAACTTCCGCCATGGTTTACCGGCTATTCACCCCTCCATGTCAAAAGGGGGCATGGATTTGAGTTTCACCAAACGCCGCAAGGGTGCCCCGATTGCCGGTACACCCGATTTGCAAAGCCTGTTGTCGGCTGCTGCTGCTCGCCAGTCGTCGTCGCCGACAGCGCGCGCCGCAGCATCCAAAGCACAGCCACCGCGCAGTGGCCCGCCCGAAGACCCACGCATCGACCTGTTCGCCGCCGAGAAGCTTCAAAATGGGGCGTGTTCAGGCAGCTTTTCGAGGAACGCAGGCCAAGCTGTTAACCCGCGTGAACGATCATGACCGTAACGTTTACCTTGGCGTTTCAGCGTTCCTTCAGTGACCTGTGCGTACAAACCGGGTTCGCGAATGACCGTGATTGCCATCTGTGTGGCTTGAGGACTTAAATGATCGAGAACCAGAAAATTCGTCCTGCCCAGGTTATCGGTCCGCTCGGCGAACCGTTGACCATGCAGACCCTGCCCCCGGCAGGAACGAGCCGCTGGGTCGTGCGTCGAAAGGCGGAAGTCGTGGCGGCGGTTGCCGGCGGATTGCTGTCGGTCGATGACGTCTGCGACCGTTATGGCCTGACGCTCGAAGAGTTTGCCGGTTGGCAGCGTGCCGTCGACCGGTCGGGAATGCCGGGCCTGCGGGTCACGCGTATCCAGCACTATAAGTCGCTATACGAACGGCAACAGAAGTTCTGATGCAGCGGACTTCCCTGAAGCGTTGCGCAATCGTAACGCTTCAGGGAACCCTCGCCGACGCCACGCGTATTATCTGCCTGTAACGATATTCGCGAATGTTTCGCGGGTTTAGCAGGAGGGAATGATATGATCGGTTTGCTAATGTGGCTGATCGTCGGCGGCATCATCGGCTGGCTCGCCAGCATCGACATGAGGACTGATGGGCAACAGGGATTGTTTCTCAACATCATCGTCGGCATCGTCGGCGCGTTCATCGGCGGACTGATTTTCGGTCACGGCGAAATGAACGACAATGTATTCAGCGCACCAGCCCTGATCGCCGCCTTCCTTGGCGCGGTTATCCTGCTTGCGATCATCAACCTGATCCGTCGCGGTCGGGTGCGCTAAACCAAACGTTCGATAGAGTTACAATCAGGCCGTCCTGCGTGAAGCAGGGCGGCCTTTTTGTTGTCGTGGGTTTCGTCATTACCGGACGGGCGCAATCTATC
>JAQGKX010000199.1 GCA_028289885.1 Sphingomonadales bacterium | reverse complement strand
GTCGAGCAGATGGAGGAACGCTATCGCATGATGGCGTCGGTCGGTGTTCGCGGACTTGCCAGCTTCAACGACAAGGTGCGCGCAGCCAAGGCGAAGGGAACGCGCCTTGGGCGTCGGGTGCAGACCGGTTATGATGCCGAGACCGGCCAGCCGCTGTACGAGGAAGAAGCGCTCGACTTCGAAGTGCTGCCGCAGATCGTCGTCATCGTCGATGAGCTTGCCGATTTGATGATGACCGCGGGCAAGGAAGTCGAATTCCTGATCCAGCGGCTCGCGCAAAAGGCGCGGGCGGCGGGTATCCACCTGATCATGGCGACGCAGCGCCCGTCGGTCGATGTCATCACTGGCGTGATCAAGGCCAATCTGCCGACGCGGATCAGCTTTCAGGTTACGTCCAAGATCGATTCGCGAACTATTCTGGGCGAGCAGGGTGCTGAACAACTGCTCGGCAAGGGTGACATGCTCTATATGCCCGGCGGCAAGCAGATCGTTCGCGTGCACGGTCCTTTCGTCAGCGACGAGGAAGTCAAAGCCGTCGCCGACCATTGGCGTGCGCAGGGTCGGCCCGACTATATTCAGGCAGTGACCGAGGAACCCGAGGATGGCGGTTATACGCTGGATGGCGCACCATCAGGCGAGGACAGCCCCGAGGATCAGGCCTATCGCAAGGCGCGCCAGTTGGTAGCCGAATCGCAAAAGGCATCGACAAGCTGGCTCCAGCGCCAATTACGCGTGGGCTATAACAGCGCGGCGCGTTTAATCGAGCGCATGGAGACAGACGGGCTCGTGAGTCGCCCCGATCATGTCGGTCGTCGCGAGGTGTTGATGGATACCGACGGCCGACCGCTCTAGGCGGTTCAGAACGGGTTAAACCGGCGACGACCAAAGCCAACTCGAATTATTGGCCCGAATTATTGGAGAGTTTGCGTGCATTATCGCCTGTTTGCGCCGTTGGCGCTTGTTGCCACAGTTGCAGGCGCACAGGTCGCGCCGCCTGCGGTGAATGCGGACTTGGCCGCAGTTTCGGCGCATTTGAAAGCCGTGCAAACGATGACTGCGGATTTCACGCAGACCGATCGCAGCGGCAAGGCCCTTACTGGTAAACTTACGCTAAAGCGCCCGGGCAAAATTCGTTTCCAGTATCAGGAGGGGGTGCCGCTGCTGATTGTCGGTGACGGTAAATCACTGACGTTCATCGACTATTCGGTGAAACAGGTTTCGCGCTGGCCGATCGGGAATTCGCCCCTTGGTGTATTGCTCGACCCATCGAAGGATCTCTCCCGGTTCGCACAGATCATAGAAAGCGGCGATTCACGACTCGTGCTGGCTGAGGCCCGCGATCCGCGTCACCCCGAATATGGCGCGATAACACTGGCCTTCGCTCGGGAGGTTGGTGCGCCTGCCGGACTTAGACTCCAGGGATGGGTGGCGCTCGATGCCCAGAACAACCGGACGTCGGTTCGACTGACGAATCAGCGCTTTAACCTGCCGATTAGCGACGGAGCGTTTGCCTGGCGCGACCCGCGCCCAATGGGACCGCGTCATTAACGATTGTGTTCATATTCGCGACAGGTAGCACGCCTTAAAAAGACCGGGCAGCCACATAGCGACGAACCGGCGGGATTTCCCCCTGTTGACCGCCCTTTCGCCTTTGTGGCTCGCCTGCGTGACGAACGCCGGTCGACCCCCGCTCCACGCCCCCGGAGCGGGGGTCTTTCCTTTTTTGTTTGGATGCTGGCGCTGGGCTTTCCTCGCATTGGCTCGGGCGGGCGTTCGCCCTTGCGCGACCTGCGGCGCGTGTTTGGACTATAGCGCCCGGCCTCTCGCGTCGCTACATCGCACCCATGAGTGACACGCTGAAGATCGCTTCCTGGAACATCAACTCGGTTCGGTTCCGCATAGGGATCGTCGAGCAATTCCTGCGTCAGGAGTCGCCCGATATCCTGTGCCTTCAGGAAACCAAGGCAATGGACAATGTGTTTCCGGCGCAGGCATTTCGCGATCTTGGCTATGTGCATCAAAAGCTGAATGGCCAGCAAATGCATCACGGCGTCGCCATCCTGTCGCGCGTTCCGCTGATCGACGACGATCGTCTCGACTGGCAGGCGAATGGCGAGGCGCGTCATATCGGTGTGCGCTTGCCGAACGGCATGCGGCTCGAAAACGTCTATATCCCGGCGGGCGGCGATATCCCGGACCGTGAACTAAACCATAAATTCGGCCAAAAGCTCGACTTTTTCGAACGCATGACGCGGTGGTCGGAAAATCTTGCCGGTCCGACATTGCTGGTCGGTGACTTCAACGTCGCGCCGCTCCCGAGCGACGTGTGGGGCCATAAGCAATTGCTGGGCACCGTCAGCCACACGCCCATCGAAGTCGAAACGCTGGCACAATTGCAGGCTGCTGGTGAGTGGATCGACCTTGGCCGCAAGTTCGTGCCCGCCCCCGGTCGATTGCACACCTGGTGGAGTTATCGCGCAAAGGACTGGGCGGCGTCCGATCGCGGACGGCGGCTCGATCATATGTGGGCGACCCCGGATATCGCGGCGCAGGCGATTTCGCATGCTGTGCACGAGCCGGTCCGGAGTTGGGAAAAGCCGTCGGATCACGTGCCCCTGGTTACCGAGTTCGCGTTCTGAACGAGCGCATTCCCGATCCCCGTTCGGCAGCACGGGCCATCGACGCGCTCCGCCGTGGCTGGGTGGTGGCAGTGGGGGAATTGCGCGTACTCGCGATAGAGACCGCTGATGACCTGCGGCTTGCTGCGTTTGATCCCGAAGCCCGGGCGGATGTCCTTTTAGCGGGATCGCGCGCTGCGACGCTTAAATTGACCAATCAGCTAAACGCAGCCGATGCCGATCGCCCGGTGACCGTCGCGCGGACGTCGTGGCTCGATCTGGCGGCGGCGCGCGCGCTTGCGGACCCTGCGACCGACCTTGCCCATCCTTTGCAAGGACCCTTCCGGGCCATTCCCACCGACAACGGCGTCGATGCGTCGGCGGCGCTGGAACTTGCCCGACTGACGGGAATCTTGCCTGCGTTTTTCGTAACCGACTCTGGTGATGCGGAGGTCTCGGTTCATCCTGCTGATATCCTTTGTTACGATTCGCCCGAACGGTTAGCGATCGTTGCGCGCGCGCGGTTACCCGTAGAGGCGTGCGAGTCCGCAGAGATTATTGCGTTTCGCAGCCCGGAGACGGTTTCCGAGCATGTGGCGCTCATTCTGGGCAAGCCCGACGGCCAGCCGCCGCTCGTAAGATTGCACAGTGAATGTTTGACCGGCGACGTTCTGGGCTCGCTAAAATGCGACTGCGGTCCTCAACTTCACGCCGCCCTGCACGAAATTGCCGAAAGCGGTTGGGGCATTTTGCTCTATCTGCGTCAGGAGGGGCGCGGCATCGGCCTCATCAACAAGCTTCGAGCCTATGAATTACAGGACCAGGGGTTCGACACGGTGGATGCCAATCTGCGCCTCGGTTTCGCGATCGATTCGCGTGATTTCGGCGTTGCGGGCCGGATGCTCGACTTGCTGGGTCAGTCGCAGGTTCGACTGCTGACCAACAATCCGGCGAAGGTGGCGGGCCTGCAAGCCTCCGGCATCACAGTGGTCGAACGTGTCGCACACAGCCTGCCAGCCAATCCGCACAACGAGAAATATCTGGCAACAAAGCGGGACAGGACCGGCCACCAGCTTTAGGCGACGGCGCTGGCGACCTCGTCGAAGTTGCGGGCTATTTCGTGGACGCCGATCGCGCGGAGTCGGTCTGCATGGTCAGTTGCGCAGTGCGAGCCGCCGCAGAACCCGATGACGTGCGCGCCCGATGCCACTGCTGCAGTGGCACCGACCGGTGAGTCTTCGAGTATAACCGCCCGCGTTATGTCGACGCCGAGCGCGCGCGCTGCATGAAGGTAAATGTCGGGCGCAGGCTTTCCGTTTTCAACATGTTCGCGACCCGAAAAGATCGTGTCCCCGAACGCATCGCGAATGCCGAGATGTTCGAGATGACGGACGATCCACGCGCTCGAACTCGATGAAGCAATCGCGCGGGGCATTTCCGGGGGCAGGCTGCGAACGAAAGCGACTGCGCCGGTCACTGCGTCGATGCCCTCGTGCATCACCCGCGCATCCTCTGCGGCTCGCGCGTCGTGAAAATTGCCTGGCACAGCGCGACCGGTCCAGCGCTCTATCGCAGCGATGAAATCCCTGCCCGCCAGCCCCATGAAATTCGCCATCGATTCAGCGGGTGTCGTGGGGTGGCCGATCCCGGTCAGATATTCGGCGATCTGCTTGTTCCCGGCATATTCGCTTTCGAGGAGGACGCCGTCGAAATCGAAGATGATCGCGTCGTATTTCATGCCCGTTCGCCAAACAGTGCGGTTCCGACACGGACATGAGTCGAACCAATCTTGACCGCGCTCTCGAAATCGCCGGACATTCCCATGCTGAGGCCCGACAGCCCATAATCCCGTGCCAGTTTGGCCAACAGGGCAAACCATGGCGAAGGTTCGAGATCGGCGGGAGGTACGCACATAAGCCCGACAATCGGAAGGTCGGCCTGCAACGCTTCCTTCAGCAAAGACGGCAGATCGGCGACCGCACACCCCCCTTTTTGCGGTTCATCGGCAAGGTTGACCTGAATAAAACACGTCGGACGCTTGCCGATCTTGTCCATTGCATGCGCCAACGCCGTCACCAGAGAAGGCCGGTCGACGCCATGGATCGCGTGCGCCATCGCCACGGCGTCCTCTGCCTTGTTCGACTGGAGCTGGCCGATCAGGTGCAAGCGTACATTCGGGTGTGCGTCCATGAGAGCAGGCCATTTGCCTTGCGCCTCTTGAACCCGGTTTTCTCCAAAATCGCGCTGGCCCGCGGCAACCAGCGGTGCAATCTCGTCGGCGGTCCGCGTCTTGGACACGGCAATCAAGGTCACCTCGGCCGGATTACGCCTTGCGGTATCAGCAGCGCGTGCAATTCGGGCGGTGATATCGGCGAGCTTGGCGGTGGCTTCTTCATTCATGGCGCTGCGCTATAGAGAGAGCCATGAGCCGCCGCCACCCGCTCCCTCGAATATGGCTGATGACCGACGAACGGATCGTCGATTTGAATGCCGCCATCGAACGATTGCCCCGCGGATCGGGCATCGTGTTCCGCCATCACGGTCTCGTCTATCGGGAACGACGAGCGTTGTTCGACGAAGTCCGCCAAATTGCCCGCCGCCATCGCCACATACTTCTGCTTGCCGACACGCCCCATCTTGCAAAGGCATGGGGAGCAGATGGGGCACATCATCGATCGATGCTGAAGTCCAGGGGCTTGCGAAGCGCCGCCGTCCACACGGTTTCCCAAAAGGTCGTGGCGTTGCGCGCACGTGCCGACCTGATGTTCATATCGCCGGTATTCAGGACGCGGTCGCACCCTGCAAAACACCCTTTGGGGACAATCAGACTGGCGTTACTGGCAGGAAGTCACCGGCCGCGAACGATCGCACTTGGCGGTATGAACGCCAAACGGGCGAAGTCTCTTGCGACGCTAAAACTATACGGCTGGGCGGCAATCGACGCCTTCGGCCAGCCTTAGAATTTGAAGGCGGTGCCGATATAGACGGCCTGGCTGTCACGACGATCATCGGCAATGGCCAGACGATCACGCTCTGGCGCACGATAACGTACCCCCGCAGTGAGATCGAGATTACGGCTGAGCTTGTACGACCCGCCAAGATCGAGCGAATAAGCGGCGGTACCGTTGCTGAGCGGACGCGGCGTTCCGGCCAGCTCATGTTCGTTGCCGACTGCAAGACGCGTCGTCCATCTCTGGGCATTATAGCTGACACCGATATCGGCAATCTCGCGACCACCCATCAGGCCCAGATCGACCTTCGCAACGTCGCTCGACAAGGCGAACCGCTTCCAGCCAACCGCAACACCAAGGTTATAAGCGATCGGCGCAATGTTCGAAGCGGGTGCGCTGACCAAGGCGGTACGTTCGCCACCCGCGACTCCGAGGTTGGTGCCGGCGCGCACCGCAACGGTAACCGAACGACTCAGGCGAATACTTGCGCTTGTGCTGGCAGGAGTGAATCGAAAGCCGCTGCTGGCAAGGCCCCCGCGCGCCAAAACAGCCGCAAGGCGTGCATCGCTGCTGGCGGGCGTAAAAGAACCCAGGCCGCTGCGAGCGTTCAGCAGGATACGCGGTTTGGATATCGAGGAATGAACCTCGTTCGAGGCACCGAATGCAGGCGACAAGGCAAAGGCAAGCGCGATGATCGCACCTCCCGACAGCCCCATTGTCAATCCCCGTACACTCACGACTCGATAAGCCCCTTTATTGTCGTTCCTACATAGGGCGACGGGGGCACACTACCAATAAGCCATGCACTTTAATCCGGACTGTGGCTTTTCGCCCACAGATATAGGCCGAGACCCGGGCGACCCGCGCAGTGTCTGTTCAGCTTGCGGGCAGCGTTGGACCCGTATAACGGGTTATCATCCGTCTGCGCGACTTTATCTCAAGGAATTCCATGGCCCGCCGTTCGTCTATCGCGTTCGCCATTGCGATCGTATCGCTGACTGCCGCTTGTGGTCACAAATCGCGGCCCAAAGCCCAGATCGCGCCGTCGCAGGTTACGACGATCGGAATCAATTCCTACCTCTGGCGTGCAGCCCTCGACACGGTGTCGTTCATGCCGCTTCTCCAGACCGATTCAAACGGCGGCGTCATCGTGACGGATTGGTATGTGAACCCATCAGCGCCGGGCGACCGCATGAAGCTGACGGTGACGATCCTCGATCGTGACCTGCGTGCCGACGCCGTCCGCGTTGCCGCCTCCCGCCAGACTCTCACTGCCGGCCAGTGGATCGACGCCCCGGTTCAGGCTGCGACCGTGCAGAAGCTCGAGGACATCATCCTGACCAAGGCGCGCGACCTGCGACGCAGCACCGTATCCGATTGAGTTAGATCATGAGCACGCGTTTCAACCCGCTGAAGGCTGACGCGCGCTGGCAGGCTGTCTGGGAAAAGAACGACACGTTTGTCGTGCCCCGCGGCGTTGCGTCTTCCCAGGACGACACCAAGCGCGCCTATGTCCTTGAAATGTTTCCCTATCCATCGGGACGCATCCATATGGGCCACGTCCGTAATTATGCGATGGGCGATGTCGTCGCGCGGTTCAAACGCATGACCGGCCATTCGGTGCTCCATCCGATGGGCTGGGATGCGTTCGGCATGCCCGCCGAAAACGCGGCGATGGAAAAGGGTGTGCATCCGGGCGAATGGACCCGCGCCAACATCGCTGCAATGCGCGCGCAATTGAAGCGTCTGGGACTCGCGATTGACTGGACGCGCGAACTGGCGACTTGCGAACCCGAATATTACGGGCATGAGCAGGCTCTATTCCTCGATCTGTATAAAGCCGGGCTGGTTTACCGGCGTGAGTCTTCGGTGAACTGGGATCCTGTCGATATGACGGTGCTTGCCAATGAGCAGGTCATCGACGGTCGTGGCTGGCGGTCGGGTGCTCTGGTTGAAAAGCGCAAGCTGAACCAGTGGTTCCTGCGCATTACCGACTTTGCCGAGGAACTGCTTGAGGGGCTCGATACGCTCGACCTGTGGCCCGACAAAGTGCGGCTGATGCAGGAAAACTGGATCGGAAAATCACAGGGGTTGCGGGCAAGTTTTGCACTGAGCGACGGCTCTGACAACATCGACGTTTTCTCGACGCGACCCGACACGATTTTCGGCGCGAGCTTTGTCGCGATCGCCGCAGAACATCCGCTGGCAGTTAAACTTGCCGAAAACCGTTATGCGTTACAGCAGTTTATCGAAGAGTGCCGTCGTGGTGGCACGACCGCGGCAGAGATCGAGACCGCCGAAAAGATGGGGTTCGATACTGGCCTGACTGTTGTTCATCCTCTCGACCTCGATCAGAAACTGCCCGTATTCGTCGCGAACTTCGTACTGATGGATTATGGAACCGGCGCGGTCATGGGCGTGCCCGCGCACGATCAGCGCGACCTTGATTTCGCGCGAAAATACGACCTGCCCGTACGCCGGGTGATTGCCGATGGCGAGCTGGTCGAGCCGTATTTTCGCGGCAAGGAAGCGTTCAACGGTCCCGGTCGCCTGGTCAATTCCACCTTCCTCGACGGCATGACCATCGCCGATGCAAAGGCCGAGATCATCTCGCGCGCCGAGCGTCAGGGTTGGGGCGAGGGCCAGACCCAATATCGTCTGCGCGACTGGGGGGTGTCACGGCAACGCTATTGGGGTACGCCGATCCCGATCATCCATTGCGGGTTTTGCGGTGTCCTTCCCGTTCCCCGCGCGCAACTCCCGATTGTTCTGCCCGAAGACGTCACCTTCGATATTCCGGGCAACCCGCTCGACCGACATCCGACTTGGAAGAACGTCCCTTGCCCCAACTGCAAGGAACCGGCGCGGCGCGAAACCGACACGCTCGACACGTTCGTCGATTCGTCATGGTATTTCATCCGCTTTGCCAGCCAGCCGAAAGACCAGCCCTTCGATCGCGCTGAGGCTGAACAGTGGCTGCCGGTTGGCCAGTATATCGGCGGCGTCGAACACGCGATCCTGCATCTGCTCTACGCGCGCTTCTGGACGCGCGCGTTGAAGCATATCGGCCGCCTCGACATCGCGGAGCCATTCGCTGGGCTGTTTACGCAGGGCATGGTGACGCACGAGACGTACAAGGACGCGGACGGCAAATGGCTTGCCCCCGATGAGGTGCGTGAGGGAAAATCGATTGCCTCAGGGCAGGCGATCACGCTCGGGCGCATCGAGAAAATGTCCAAGTCGAAGAAGAACACCGTCGATCCCGGCCCGATACTCGACGCCTATGGTGCCGATGCCGTCCGCTGGTTCATGCTTTCCGACAGCCCCCCCGAACGCGACCTCGAATGGAGCGAATCGGGTATCGAAGGCACCTGGCGGTTCGTCCAACGGCTATGGCGTTTGTTCGACAGCGAACACGGCAACGCCGGTGAGGACAAGGGGGTGGATCGCGCGCTGCATCGAGCCATCGACGGCGTTGGCACCGAAATCGACGCGCTGCATTTCAACAAAGCGGTCGCAAAAATCCACGAGCTGACAAACG
Organism: Sphingomonadales bacterium; assembly: GCA_028289885.1. Taxonomy (GTDB): domain Bacteria; phylum Pseudomonadota; class Alphaproteobacteria; order Sphingomonadales; family Sphingomonadaceae; genus Sphingomonas_O. The sequence goes on along the minus strand of JAQGKX010000199.1, from coordinate 284 downwards.
CGCTGGAAAAGGCGGCCCCATCGGCATCGCGCGACGCCGCGATTGGAACGCTGGCCATGTTGATTTCGCCAATGCTCCCTCATCTGGCGGAAGAAGCCTGGGAAAAGCTGGGCGGAGAAGGTCTTATTGCCGATCAGCGATGGCCCGTCGCCGACCCGGCCCTTCTGGTTGATGACGAAGTGACCTTAGCCATTCAGATCAATGGCAAGCTGCGAGACACAATGACTGTGGGCAAGGGATCTCCGCGCGAAACACTTGAAGCGCTGGCGCTTGCGTCCGAAAAG
>JAQGKX010000115.1 GCA_028289885.1 Sphingomonadales bacterium | reverse complement strand
CCGGCCTTGAGCAATGATGGATGCCCCCATAGGACGCGGGCATGAAACTACGCAAGCTGATCGCTGGAAACTGGAAAATGCACGGCAGCCTTGCCGCGCTGGCCGAAATCGAAACCATCGCTGCGGGGATGCCCGAGACTGTCGATGTGGCGATCTGTCCGCCGTTCACCCTGATCGCGCCCGCTGCAGGGAAGGGTGTCGCGATCGGCGCACAGGATTGCCATGCCGCAACGACCGGCGCGCACACCGGCTGCGTTTCGGTTGCAATGCTGAAAGAAGCCGGGGCGACATATTGCATCGTCGGCCACAGCGAGCGCCGCGCGGACAATTTCGAGACCGATGCGGACGTGAAGGCGAAGGCAATTGCTACGCAAGCCGGCGGACTGGTCGCAATCGTCTGTGTTGGCGAAACGCTGGCGCAGCGCGATGCGGGGGAAGCGATTGCCGTGGTGCAGGGGCAGCTTGCCGGTTCGTTGCCGGATGAGCGCGAGGGGCTGGTCGTGGCTTATGAACCCGTCTGGGCCATCGGGACCGGCAGGACGCCAACGGCAGGCGACGTTGCGGACATGCACGACGCGATACGGTCCATCGTCGGTCCGGCGGTTCGCATTCTCTATGGCGGGTCGGTCAAGCCATCGAACGCCGCCGAGCTATTGTCGGTCGAAAACGTCGATGGTGCGCTGGTCGGCGGGGCCAGCCTGACCGCGGCGGATTTCCTGCCGATCGTTACAGCCGCAGCCGCAGTTGCCCGGAACGCCGCTTAGGGCTAGAGGCTCGCGCTTTCCCGTGGCTAAGCCCCGCGCCCGATAATAGAGAATTGCACTGATGCTGACCTTCCTGCTCGTCATTCACGCCATCGTCACGGCGACGCTCGTCGGGGTCATCCTGATGCAGCGTTCGGAAGGCGGCGGTCTTGGCATGGGCGGTAGTCCGACGGGCCTGATGTCGGCGCGCGGTGCAGCCGATTTCCTGACGCGAGCGACGACGATTCTGGCCAGCCTGTTCGTCATCCTGTCGATCATCAGCGCGGTCGTCGCGTCGCGGAGTGCATCATCGAAAACCATCGACACGTCGCTGGCACGAACCCCTGCGACTGCTCCTGCTGCTCCCGTAAATGGTGATCCGCTGGCGGCGGTGGCTGCGGGCAACAATGCGGCTCCAGTCATCGCGGCGCCAGTGCCGGTTCCAGGCCCCGTCAGCACCGAGACCGTCAGGGCAGTCACGCCGCACGCCGATGAGCCAAAGGGCCTGCGCAAGCCGGTGACGGTTCCGGTAACGTCGCGACCCGAGGCAAAGCCCGCGCCGAAAGTCGAAAAGCCTCCGGTCGTCACGACCACGGTGCCGACCCCAGCGCCAGCACCTGCGCCCGTCACAACCCCATCGGGCAACAGCAACTAATCGCGAGAGAGTTCGGTTTATTGCGAGGGTAAAACGCGGGTCATTCGATTCGCGTCCTTGCTTGTTGCCTGCTCTCGCGGTTAAGCGCATCCTCCCATGGCGCGGTTCATTTTCATCACCGGCGGCGTGGTTTCCTCGCTTGGCAAAGGTCTTATGGCGGCGTCGCTTGCGGCGCTTCTGCAGGCGCGGGGCTATACCGTCCGTATTCGCAAGTTCGATCCCTATCTGAACGTCGATCCCGGCACGATGTCGCCCTATCAGCACGGCGAGGTCTATGTGACCGACGATGGCGCAGAGACCGATCTCGACCTAGGGCATTATGAGCGCTTCACCGGCGTATCATCGCGGCAATCGGACAATGTGACCTCTGGTCGCATTTATCAGCAGATCATCCAGCGCGAGCGGCGCGGCGACTATCTCGGCGCGACAGTGCAGGTCATTCCGCACGTCACCGACGCGCTGAAGACGTTTGCGATGAACGAAACCGACGATGTCGATTTCGTACTGTGCGAAATCGGCGGCACGGTCGGCGATATCGAATCGCTGCCGTTCATCGAGGCGATTCGCCAGCTTCGGAACGATCTCGGACGTGGCAATTCGGTGTCGATCCACGTGACGCTGGTGCCCTACATCGCGGCGGCGGGCGAATTGAAGACCAAGCCGACGCAACATTCGGTCCGCGAACTGACCGCACTTGGCGTGCAGCCCGATATCCTCGTCTGCCGTTGCGAACAGTTTTTGCCGGTCAGCGATCGCGCCAAGATCGCGCTGTTCTGCAACGTCCGGCAAGAGGCCGTCATCCCCGCGCTCGACGCCAAGAGCATCTACGACGTGCCGCTGCAATATCATGCCGAGGGGCTGGACGATGAAGTCCTGCGCGCCTTTGGCATCGAACCCGCCGCCGACCCCGAACTATCGCGCTGGACCGACATCGCCGAACGTCTCGCCAATCCTGAAGGCGAAGTCACAATCGGCGTGGTTGGCAAATATGTCGGCCTGCCAGACGCCTATAAATCGTTGCATGAGGCTCTCGTCCACGGTGGCATCGCCAACCGGGTGAAGGTCCATGTGAAGTGGCTCGATGCCGAGATGTTCGAAAAAGGGGGCGATCTCGCTGCCGAGCTCGAGCCGATGAACGCGATCCTCGTCCCCGGCGGTTTCGGTGAGCGTGGCAGCGAGGGCAAGATCGCCAGCGTCCGCTTTGCCCGCGAACGCAACGTGCCGTTCTTCGGGATTTGCCTGGGAATGCAAATGGCCTGCATCGAGGGGGCGCGGAATACGGCGGGCATCGCCGATGCCTCGACCACGGAATTTGGCCCAACCAGCGAACCCGTCGTCGGCCTGATCACCGAATGGATGGGTGCGGAAGGCCTGCAGAAACGCGCCGCCGATGGCGACATGGGCGGCACGATGCGACTCGGAGCCTATGATGCGACGCTCGCTGGAAACAGCCATGTTGCAGCGATCTATGGTACCTCGGCAATCTCCGAGCGCCATCGCCACCGCTACGAGGTCAACGTCCATTACCGCGACCCGCTGGAAGCGGGCGGGCTGCGGTTTTCGGGCATGTCGCCCGATGGCACGTTGCCGGAAATCGTCGAGCGGCCCGATCACCCATGGTTCGTCGGCGTGCAGTTTCATCCCGAGCTCAAGTCCAAGCCGTTCGACCCGCATCCCCTGTTCGCCAGCTTCATCGAGGCGGCGGTGAAGCAGAGCCGACTGGTCTGAAAAGCTGACCTATCAGAGTTACAACTAATCATATGCTTTTAATTCATATCTATCTGGTGGACTAGGCTCTCCTACAGGGAGCCTAGAATGACAAAGAACGCCGTTTTCCTCAGCCTTTTATTGTCCACTGCATATCCGGTCATTGGGCATGCGCAGGCGGCCGACCAACCGGCAGCACCGCAGCAAGCGCAGTCCGCGATCGATGTCGATAATGATCCGGGTGCCATCGTCGTCACCGCCCGCCGCCGCGAAGAGCGTGCGCAGGATGTGCCGATCGCCCTGTCGGTCCTGAGCGGTGTTTCGCTGGCGCAACAGGCGACGTTCTCGCTCGCGCAGATTACCCAGCTTGCACCAACCTTGCAGTTTACTTCGTCCAACCCACGCAACACATCGCTGAACATTCGCGGCCTTGGTGTTTCCTATGGGTTGGCCAACGACGGTCTGGAGCAGGGCGTCGGCTTCTATGTCGATGGCGTCTATAATAGCCGTCCCGCTGCCGCTTCGTTCGATCTCCTCGACGTCGAGCGCGTCGAAATCCTGCGCGGGCCACAGGGCACGTTGTTCGGCAAGAACACGACTGCGGGCGCGATCAACATCACCACCGCCGCCCCCAGCTTTACACCCGAGGGCCAGTTCGAGGGTTCGGTCGGTACGCACAGCTTCGGCCAGATCAAGGGCTCGGTGTCAGGGCCGCTGGTTGGCGACAGCGTGGCGGGTCGCCTGTCGGTCGGCTATACGACGCGCGACGGCTTCGTGAAGTCGACCAAGACCGGTCGCAACACCAACGATCTCGATAACTTTGTCGTTCGCGGCCAGTTGTTGTGGAACGCCACGCCAACGCTGAACTTCCGGTTGAGCGGCGATTACAATCTCCAGAACCCGGACTGCTGTACGCAGGTGTTTGTACGCGCTGGGACGACGCTCAAGCCAGCGTCACGGCAATATGCCGCTCTGGCCGCCCATTATAACTACACGCCAGCCAGCTTCGACTATACCGATCGGGTGGCGGATGTTGATGGCCGGTTGAACGCGCGTTCGGAACTTGGCGGTGCGTCGCTGACCGGCAACCTTGATCTCGGACAGGCGACACTGACGTCGATCACGGCATGGCGTTTCTGGAACTGGGCCCCCGCCAACGACCGCGACTATACGTCGCTCGACATCGTTCGCCAGTCGGCAAATCCCGTCCAGCAGAACCAGTATAGCCAGGAAATCCGGCTGTCCTCCAATGGCAAGAATACGATCGACTATACGATCGGTGCCTATGCCTATTACCAGAAGCTGAAAGGCCAGAACGTCACCGAATGGGGCGCGCAGGGTGCCTATTGGCTGATCGGGCCTACGACGGGCGCCAACGCGACACCGGTTCCCGAAAATCTGATCGACGGGTATATTACGACCTCGGAGGCGGTATCGACGACGCAAAGCTATGCAGGCTTTGCACAGGCGACGTGGAACATTTCGCCGACGCTGCATTTCACGCCCGGTGTCCGCTATACCTATGAGAAGAAGGATGCCGACTATGCGGCGGTCGTCGGCGGCGGATTGGCCACGACGAATGCGGCGCTGTTGGCGGCCAAGCTGTCGATCTTCCGTCCACAGGCATATTCGGTAGCGTTCAATTCGAGCGCGGTAACGGGGGACGCCAATATTTCGTGGCAGCCCGTCCAGAACGTGCTCGTTTACGGCAGCTATGCGCGTGGGTTCAAATCGGGCGGCATCAACCTGGCCGGACTGCCGTTCAACGCGGCGAACAATCCTGCGCTGAACCGTGCCGTCGTCAGCCCTGAAAAAAACCAGACCTACGAACTGGGGCTGAAAACCCAGTGGTTTCGCCACTTGTTGACCGCAAACTTTGCCATCTTCCGGACCGATGTGAAGGACTTCCAGGCAAATGTCGTCGATACCGGCCCGGGTGCATTGCGCGGATATATCGCCAACGTTGAAAAGGTCCGTAGCCAAGGTGCCGAGTTCGACATCTCAGTGTCGCCGATCAACGGCCTGTCGGGTTATTTCCGCGGCGCCTATACCGACGCGAAATATATCTCTTTCACCAATGCACCATGTCCACTGGAACTGATCGCCAACACAACAGCATCATGCAACCTTTCGGGACAGGATCTTCCCGGATCGTCGAAATGGGCATTGTCGGCCGGCAGCGAATATCGCCGTCCGGTGCGTGACGGCAGCGCCTATATCGGCGTCGATGCAAATTATCGTTCGTCGTTCTACGCTGACTCGTCGGATTCCAAATATCTGAAAATCGACGGCTACGCTCTGGTCAATGCCCGCATCGGCTATGCGTCGGATAAGGGTTGGGAAGTCTTCGCACTCGTCCGCAACGTCCTGAACAAGAACTATCTCCAGCTCCTGACGCCACAGACGGGTAACTCCGGCCTGGTATCGGGCTTGCCGGGCGACCCGCGCACCTTCCAGGTAACGGCGCGCTATCGCTTCGGAGGCTAAAGCTCTCTCCCGAAGACAAAAGGGCTATCCGCTGATTGGCGGGTGGCCCTTTTTATCCGATTTGAATATCGCTGGTCCGGCTAGCCAAACTCTACCGGACATGAAAACGCCCGGACTGTTTCCAGTCCGGGCGCCTGCGTGACGATCGCTCGTCAGCCCCCTTCAAAATCCTGTCTCGACACCACACATCCCCCAAAGATATGCACAGCGGAGACTGGATCTCCCCGAACCGCGGCCGTTGCCTTTCGTTTCAGACTTATTGGTTATGACCGACTCGGCCTCTTGTCACTCGACTTTGGTCCGCCTGCTATCGATTTGGTAACCCCTGTGTTCATTACGCCACAGGTGGCTTCCGGTTGCGGGATAATGCGTGGAACCCTAAGGCGGGCCGCATATGTTATTGTCCCCCTATGAAAGCATGATCGCCCGCCGCTATCTCCTGCCGGGGAAGGGCGAGGGTTTCATCTTCCTCGTCGCGTCGATCAGCCTTGTTGCGGTTATGCTCGGCGTTGCTGCGCTGATCATCGTGATGAGTGTCATGAACGGCTTTCGTGCCGAATTGTTCGACAAGATCGTCGGCCTTAACGGTCACGCGGTCGTTCAGGGCTTTGGCGGCCGGCTGCCGGACTGGCGCGATATCGTGGCACAGGCAAAGGCTACACCCGGTGTCACTTCTGCCACCCCGTTGATCGAACAGCCGCTGATGGCGAGCCACGAAGGCCGCGTCGAAGGCATCCTCGTGCGCGGTATGCGGGTTGAAGACATTCGCACCAACGCCGCCCTGAAAACCAAGGTTCTCGGCGGAAGCCTTACCGACCTCGTCCCCGGCAGCGGCAATGTTGCGATCGGCGCGCGGCTTGCCGAGGCGCTGGGCGTTACAGTGGGTGGCGAGATCAGCCTCGTTTCGCCCGCTGGACAGACGACGCCGTTCGGTACGGTGCCGCGCATCGTCAGCTACAAGGTCGCCTCGATATTCGAGATCGGGGTCTATGATTATGACAAGGCATTCGTCGTGATGCCGATTGCGGACGCCCAGACATTGCTGCTGATGGGCGATTCGGTCGGCATGGTCGAACTCGAAACCACCAATGCGGACAAGGTCGGCCAGATACTTGCGCCGTTGGAAAAGAGCGTAGGCGCGCGCGGCGTGATCAGCGATTGGCGCAGCATGAATTCGGCGCTGTTCGAGGCACTGACGGTCGAGCGCGTCGCCATGTTCGTGGTGTTGTCGATCATCATCCTCGTCGCGGTCTTCAATATATTGTCGTCGCTGATCATGCTGGTCCGCGCCAAGACCCGCGATATCGCCATCCTGCGGACGATGGGTGCAAGCCGCGAATCGCTGATCCGTATCTTCGTCGTGGTCGGCGTGACGATCGGTGCGCTTGGGACGGCGGCGGGCTTGCTGCTCGGCTTCATCTTCCTGTTCTTCCGCCAGCAGGTTATCGAAGGGGTGCAATTCCTGACGGGCCAGAACCTCTGGGACCCGTCGATCCGCTTCCTGACCGAATTGCCCTCGAAACCCGATCCGTTCGAAGTCGTCGGCATCGCGGTCATGGCGTTGTTGTTCAGCTTCCTCGCGACGCTTTACCCGGCGTTCAAGGCGGCGAGTACCGACCCGGTACAGGTCCTGCGCTATGAATAACGTCCTTGAAGTCGCGGGCCTTTCGCGGTCGTTCCAGCAGGGCGAAGTGACGATCGACGTCCTGCGCGGCATCGACATGATCGTAGCGCCCGGAGAAATCGTCGCGCTTCTGGGACCGTCGGGTTCGGGAAAGTCGACCTTGTTGCAAGCGGTCGGATTACTCGAGGGCGGTTTTGAGGGTTCGATCCGCATCGATGGCGAGGAGGTTTCGAAACTCGATGCCAAGGGCCGCACACGCGTGCGGCGCGATTCGATGGGTTTCGTCTATCAGTTTCACCATCTGCTGCCCGACTTCAATGCGAGCGAGAACGTGGTCTTGCCGCAGTTGATCCATGGAACAGCGCGCGGTGTTGCCGAGGAGAGGGCGGCATCGTTGCTGGGGGCTTTAGGGCTAGGGCATCGGCTGACGCATCGACCGAGCCAATTGTCGGGCGGCGAGCAGCAACGCGTTGCGGTCGGACGCGCCCTGGCAAATAAGCCACGCCTTGTGCTGGCCGATGAGCCTACGGGCAATCTGGACGAGGCGACCGCCGACAAGGTGCTCGCCGAGTTTCTTCGGCTCGTGCGCGGCGAGGGGAGCGCGGCGCTCGTTGCGACCCACAACGAACGCCTCGCCAGACAGATGGACCGGGTGCTGCGCCTTCATGAGGGAAAGCTGGAACCGACGGCCTGATTATTCAGGCAGCCAAGTTACTCCGGCAGGAAGTCCGGCACCGACAAATACCGCTCGCCTGTATCGTAATTGAACCCGAGCACCCGTGCATTGGCCCCAAGATCGGGTAATTTCTGCGCAATCGCCGCCAGCGTCGCGCCTGAAGAAATACCGACCAGCAACCCTTCCTCGGAAGCCGACCGCTTGGCCATCGTCTTGGCATCGACGGGATCGACCTTGATCACGCCATCGAGTAACTGCGTGTGCAGATTGGCGGGAATGAACCCCGCGCCGATCCCTTGAATGGGGTGCGGTCCGGGCTGGCCGCCCGAGATTACCGGAGACAATGTCGGCTCGACGGCGAACACTTTCAGGCCCGGCCATTTGGCTTTCAAAACCTGGGCGACGCCGGTGATATGTCCGCCAGTGCCGACACCGGTGATGATCGCATCAAGGGGCGTATCCGAGAAGTCGTTGAGGATCTCGATCGCCGTTGTCCGTGCGTGGATGTCGATGTTCGCAGGGTTTTCGAACTGCTGTGGCATCCATGACCCGGGCGTCCCTGCAATGATTTCAAGGCCACGTTCGATGGCACCCTTCATACCTTTTTCACGCGGGGTCAGGTCGAAAGTCGCGCCATAGGCCAGCATCAGGCGGCGACGTTCGAGGGACATCGATTCGGGCATGACGAGGATGAGCTTATAGCCCTTCACTGCCGCGACCATCGCGAGGCCGATACCGGTATTGCCGCTGGTCGGCTCGACGATCGTGCCGCCGGGTTTCAGCGCACCCGACCGTTCGGCATCCTCGATCATGGCGAGCGCGATACGGTCCTTGATCGAGCCACCGGGGTTGGCGCGTTCGGATTTGATCCACACTTCATTGTTCGGGAAAATGCGCGCGACACGGATGTGCGCGGTGTTGCCTATAGTTTCGAGGACTGATGCGGCTTTCATGCTGGTTTCTCCTGCAAAACGGCGTTGGGAAGAGCGGTCTCGGGTGGATCGAACGTACGCGCATTCTTAAGCTGCGGGAATAGTTTAGCCCAGAGCAAGGTGACGGCAATTGCGCCGACGCCACCGGCAACCACCGCGACCACAGGACCGATGAAAGCGGCGAGGAACCCCGACTCAGCTTCCCCAAGTTCGTTCGAACCGGACACGAACAGGGTCGAAACGGCTCCAACGCGACCGCGCATGGCGTCCGGAGTATAAAGCTGCATCAATGACTGGCGGACATAAACAGAGAGCATGTCGGCAGACCCGAGGACCGCAAGAGCCACCAGGGACAACGGCATCGATCTGGATAGCCCAAAGACGACCGTTGCCGCGCCAAATACTGCGACTGCGGCAAGCATCTTGACCCCGACATTCGTCTTGAGCGGTTTGAACGCGAAATATACAGCGGTCAGCGCGGCACCAAGTGCGGGAGCGGCGCGAAGATGGCCGAGTCCTTCCGGACCGGCGTGGAGAATGTCGCGTGCATAGACCGGAAGCATTGCAGTTGCGCCGCCGAGTAACACGGCAAACAGGTCAAGCGAGATTGCGCCCAGAACCAGCTTGTTCTGGCGCACATAACGCAAGCCGTCGATCATCTGGACCCAGGGTGGCGAGGCGGACATCTGAGGACGGGCCACGGGCCGGACCATCATCAGGCATAAAAAGGCGACGGTGAACAAGCCGGCACTGACCGCGTAAGGCAAGTCGTGTCCCGACGCGTAGAGATATCCGCCGATGGCGGGGCCAACGACCGACCCGCCCTGCCACGCGATGGAGGACAGCGCGATTGCGTTCGGCAGGATTTCCTTCGGCACCAGATTTGGGGCGAGCGCCGACAGTGCGGGGCTGGCAAAGGCGCGTGCGACACCCAGCAGCGCGGCAATCGAGAATAGCCAGGGCAGGCTGATCGCGCCTGTCGCAGTCAGGACGGCGAGCGCCATTGCGCAACTTGCTTCCAGACCAAGTGCCGCACGCGCGATCCAGCGACGGTCTATGCGATCCGCGACCCAGCCCACCACCAATGTCAGCAAAGCCAGTGGCAGGAATTGCGCGATGCCAATCAGCCCTAGCTGAAATGCCGCATCCTTCAGCGACATTCCCAGCGTGCCGCGCGCGATATCGTACACCTGATAGCCGATGATCACGACCATCGATGTTTGCGCCAGAGTCGTGGCGAGGCGCGCGATCCAATAGTATCGGAAATCGCGAATACGGAGGGGGGAAGTGGTTGAACTCACGACCTCCCATTGGATCATCACAGTGTCGGCTGCAATCCGCCAAGCAGCGGATCCATGGCTGCGGCGCGACGAATATCTTGTTCCTCGGACAGATGATCTTCTCCGCGCAGGAAAATCGGTGAGATCGCGGATGACCTCGTCCTTGTGCGTCGAGTTCGTTGGCGAGTGCGTCATAGTCACAAGTGCCAACGGGCTGGCCCAACCGCCCGAAACGTGCCGGTCGTAGGCGGTGGTCGTGATGGTGGGCCTGCGTGGTTCTTGAACGGTACCAGTGTGGCGGGCTTGAGCTGCCTGTCAGGGGATGCTGATAAAGCTGTCCAGCACGCGTTTGCGACCGGCCACCTCGAAATCGATCTCGAGCTTGTTGCCCTCGATCTCCGCGATCAGGCCATAGCCGAACTTGGTGTGGAACACGCGGGCGCCAACAGAAACATCGTCCCGGCCCTTGTTGCCGAGGCTGACGGCGGAACCGCGCGCTTCTACGATTCGCTGCGGGGCGACCGAGAAGCCGCCTGCGCTGGCGCGTTGCCAGCCGGGGCCGCGTCCTTCGCCGCGTTTGACGTTGGCGAAGGGGTCGGCGCGGTCGGACCAATTGGCCTGCCATAGCGACGCACCACCGCTCATCGTTGTTTCGGAATCGACGTTCGCCTCCGGGAGTTCGCCGACGAAGCGGCTCGGGATGCTCGACGTCCACTGGCCATAGATGCGGCGGTTGGCGGCGTGGAGGATCGTTGCCGACCGCCGCGCGCGGGTGATCGCGACATAGGCGAGGCGGCGTTCCTCCTCAAGGCTGGCGAGGCCGCCTTCGTCGAGCGCGCGTTGTGAGGGGAACACGCCCTCTTCCCAGCCGACGAGGAAGACCTTTTCATATTCGAGGCCCTTGGCGGCGTGGATGGTCATGATGGTGACCTTCTCCGTGTCGCGCTGGGCGTCGTTGTCCATGACCAGCGACACGTGTTCGAGGAACGCGCCGAGGTTTTCATACTCCTCCATCGCGCGGACGAGTTCGGCCATGTTTTCCAATCGTCCGGCGGCTTCGGCGGAGCGGTCGGCCTGAAGCATCGCCGTGTAGCCGCTTTCGTCGAAGACCTGTCGCGCGAGGTCGGTGTGCGACATCGTGCCGGCCATGTCGCGCCAGCGGGCGATGTCGCCGACCAGATTGCCGAGCGCGCGGCGGGCCTGCGGGGTCAGTTCGTCGGTGTCGAGGATCATCGCGGCGGCGGTCGAGAGCGGCACGTTTGCAGCGCGGGCTAGTTGCTGGACGTTCGCCACCGCCTTGTCGCCAAGCCCCCGTTTGGGGACGTTGACGATGCGTTCGAGGGCGAGGTCGTCGCTGGGTTGATTGACGACGCGGAGATAGGCGAGCGCGTCGCGGATTTCGGCGCGTTCGTAAAAGCGGAAGCCGCCGACGATCTTGTACGGCATGCCGATGGCGATGAAGCGATCCTCGAACTCACGGGTCTGGAACTGCGCGCGGACGAGGATGGCTACGGTGTCCAATGAGTTGCGCGCACGTTGCCAGCTTTCGATTTCATCACCGACGCGGCGGGCTTCTTCGGGTCCGTCCCACACGCCGATGACCTGAACCTTGTCGCCGTCGGGCAGGTCGGTGAACAAGGTTTTGCCGAGGCGTCCGCTGTTGTTGGCGATGACGCCCGATGCGGCGGCGAGGATGTGCGGAGTCGAGCGGTAATTCTGTTCGAGCCGGATGACCTTTGCGCCGGGGAAATCCTTTTCGAACTTCAGGATGTTTTCGACCTGAGCGCCGCGCCATGAATAGATCGACTGGTCGTCGTCGCCGACGCAGCACAGGTTCTTGCGGGTCTGGGCGAGCAGGCGGAGCCAGAGGTACTGGCTGGAATTGGTGTCCTGATATTCGTCGACCATGATGTAGCGAAAGCGGTTCTGGTAGCTTTCGAGGACGTCACGGTGGCCCTTCAAAATGGTCAGGACGTGGAGCAGCAAATCGCCGAAATCGCAGGCGTTGAGCGCAAGCAGTCGCGCCTGATATTGGGCGTAGAGTTCCCCGCCGCGACCGTTGGCGAAGCGTTCGGATTCGCCCGCGTCGATGTCTTTCGGGATTAGCCCCTTGTTCTTCCACTGATCGATCAGCCCGGCCAGCACGCGCGGGGTCCAGCGCTTTTCATCGAGTTCGGCGGCGCGGATGAGTTGCTTCATCACGCGCAACTGGTCGTCGGTGTCGAGGATAGTGAAGTTCGATTGCAGCCCGACAAGTTCGGCATGACGGCGCAACATTTTGGCCGCTATGGCGTGGAACGTGCCGAGCCACGGCATTCCCTCCACCGTGTCGCCCACCAGTCGCCCGACCCGTTCGCGCATTTCACGCGCGGCCTTGTTGGTGAAAGTTACGCTGAGGATTTCGGAAGGGTAAGCTTTGCGGGTGTAGAGCAAATGCGCGAGCCGGGCTGTCAGCGCGGCGGTCTTGCCGGTTCCTGCACCTGCCAATACCAGCACAGGGCCATCGGTGGTCAGCACAGCTTCGCGCTGAGGGGCATTCAGTCCGCGCAAATAGGGCGGGTCTTGTTCGGTGGGCG
>JAQGKX010000109.1 GCA_028289885.1 Sphingomonadales bacterium | reverse complement strand
TGCGTCAGCGCCTTCATGCGCAGCAACATGCGGCGCACGTCGGGATGTTCGACGATGGCCTTGCCCTGCACCCGGTCGCGGGCATAGGCGATTGCCTCCTGCGTGGCGCGCTCGCCGATCTGGACGCCCTGCAAGCCCACGTTGAGTCGGGCGTTGTTCATCATCGTGAACATGGCGCGCATGCCGCCCATTTCGGGGCCGACCAGCCAGCCCCGGCAGTCGCCATTATCGCCGAACGACAGGACGCAGGTCGGGGAAGCATGAATGCCGAGCTTATGTTCGATCGAGACACAGCGGACGTCATTCGGCTGCGTATGGGACCCATCGGCGCCGGGTCTGAACTTTGGCACGAGGAACAGCGAGATGCCCTTGGTGCCCGGGGGCGCGTCGGGCGTCCGCGCAAGGACAAGGTGGATGATGTTGTCGGTCAGGTCATGCTCGCCGAAAGTGATGTAGATCTTGGTGCCTGCGACCAACCAGCTGCCGTCACCGGCCGGCGTTGCGGTCGAACGCAATGCGCCGACGTCGGACCCGGCCTGTGGCTCGGTCAGGTTCATCGTGCCGGTCCATTCGCCACTAACCAGTCTGGGGAGATATTCCGTCCGAAGTTCCGTGCTGCCGTGGACCGACAATGCCTCGACCGCGCCCGCCGTCAGCATGTTGCATAGCGTGAACGCCATGTTCGCGGTACCAAGGTCTTCGAGAACGACCGTCCCCAGCGTGAACGGCAATCCCTGTCCGCCCGCATCCTTGGGGCCGACGATGGTCCCCCAACCATTGTCCACCAGCGCCCGATACGCCTCGCGGAAACCCGCAGGCATCGTCACGACGCCGTCCTTCCACTTCGCGCCCACCGTATCGCCGACACGGTTCAACGGTGCGTATTCGCCATGTGCAAAACCCGCCGCCCCCTCGACGATCGCATCGATCAGGTCGGGCGTCGCATCGGCAAACGCATTATGACCCGACAGTTCGGCAATCTGGACCACATGATCGAGGACGAAGCGCTGTTCGGTTGTTGGGGGCGTGTAGGCCAAGCTGTCGGTCCTTATGGTCGGTGAAGATGGGCGATGAAACAGGATTTTGCGTGAGCGAGGGGGTGCGCATATAGCGCTCTCCGATGCCATCCTCAAACCAGCCATTCGAAACGATCGTCCGCCCTTACGGCAAGGCCGCGATTGCCGAAGCCGCCCTGCTTATCCGCGCCGGCTACCCGGTCGCCGTACCGACCGAAACCGTTTACGGACTCGCGGCGGACGCGACCAATGGCGAGGCCGTAGCGCGAATCTATGAGGCTAAGGGGCGACCGAGTTTCAACCCGTTGATCGTGCATGTGCTGGACCTGGCGGGGGCGGAAGAGATCGGCGTGTTTGACGACATCTCGCGTGCGCTGGCAGAAAAATACTGGCCGGGGCCACTGACGATTGTCGTGCCCCAGCGCCCAGATTCTCCCATCGCGTCCATCGTGACAGCCGGTCTCGACACGATAGCGATCCGCGTGCCCGCGCACCGTGCGATGCGCGCCTTGATCGAAGCCGGTGATTGCCCCCTCGCCGCGCCAAGTGCGAACATGAGCGGTCGCGTCAGTCCAACCCGGACTGAGCACGTTCTCGCGACGTTGGACACGAAGGTTCGCCTGATCATCGACGACGGCGACACGCGGCATGGCCTTGAATCGACAATCGTCGCGGTGGATGATCGAGCGCTATTGCTGCTTAGGTCCGGCCCCATAATGCTGGATACTATCGTCGGGCTGCAGTCGTCGATCATCACCGCTCCCGGACAAATGGCTAGCCACTACGCCCCCCGAAAGCCGCTCCGTCTGGACGCAGCAGCACCGCAGGGTGACGAATGGATGATCGGATTTGGCAAGGTAGCGGGGAACGACACTTTGAGCGCAAGGGGCGATATGGTTGAGGCAGCGGCAAGGCTGTTTGCAGCATTGCATGTCGCCGACGCCAGCAAATGTGCGAAAATTGCCATTGCTCCCATTCCCCGCACGGGCCTCGGGATAGCGATCAACGACCGTTTGACCCGCGGTGCCTATGAGACGGTTAGATCGACGTAACGGTCTGGTGATCAAGTGGCGCCCGGGGCTGCTCTCAGCTTGAATATCCTGACGATCGGCCCGCTTGATATACCCGGTTCGGGCTTGAACTCAGCCAATGGCGTCGCGCCCTTGATAAGGTCGTTGTAGATTTTGAGTTCGACCGCATAATGGTGAGGATCGCTTTCGTAGCGATCGTAATTCGTGAAGATCGCAAAGTCGCCTCGGCAAGAGTCAATCTTGGCCGGGTTGACGTTGCCCAGATCGACAACCGACTTGCCGGCTCGTGCCGTCTCGACCTTCGAATATCGTATCTTGCCCTTCAGTGCCGCATCGACATCGACACAGCCAATCGCCCCAAGCGGGAAAAGAAACCGCCACTGGCCACCGAGCAGATCAATCGCTGCATGTTCGAGTACGATCGACCGACCGTGCGGGATGTTTTTCCGAACCCAGTTGGAAGCGATGGCACGTGTGTCATTCGTACGTTCTGCCGACCGTGTTTCGGCAGTCAGAACCATCGGCGTGGCCAGCCCGATGCAAATAAGCGTTTCAATGACGATGCGGGATTTCGTTCCCAGGTATGTGCTCGACACCGAAACCAGTCGCGTGATCCCTGCCCCCGCTGCCAGCGCAAAAAAGGGGATCAGCGGCACGATCCAGCGTTCCCAGACTAGGGCCTGGGTACAAAGTCCGATCAGGAAAACGAGGCACGCGGGCGCGATGATCGTTCGAACTGCTCGGCTTTCCCAGACGAGCGATATCAGCCCGATGAGTATGGCGACCAGCCCCAACACGCCAAAAGACTCCGTGATTGGTTTGCGAATATACCAGATCAGATTGTTGAAAAGGCCATGCCCAGTCGCCCCCAGATGCTCCGGGCGGCCCTCACCATGCAAATTGCTCAATACGGTTTTATAATCGAGCAACAAATAAGGCGACGATGCGATCAATGCGATCAACGAACCTACGACGATGATCCAAAGCCGTCTGTCGCGCAGGATCGGCCAGCGCCGATACTGCAAATGCATGATGATGGCGGCAACCGGACACGCCAGAAACGACAGTGCGGGCCATTTTGTGGCACCCGCGAGACCAACGCAAATGGCGGCTCCGACGCAGTCCCTGACCTGTCCCGTCTTCGCAATCCTGAGCGAGAATATCACGCATAGGAGCATGAAAACGGTTGCGTGCACGTCGGTACGGATGACCTGGGAATATTGAACATGCAGCGGGTTCACTGCGATCAGGAGCGCCGCGAACAGGCCGACGCGATCATTGGCGACCATGCGCCCGACGACGTAAGTCAACCCGACGCAGATAACGCCGCACAGGACCATGAACAGACGCCCGGGAAGGATGATCAATCCAGGATCGGCATAGACTGCCTGACCGAACTCCTTCACGTCAGCGAAATAACCAGCCAGATGCCCGAAAAAATACATTCCGATGTCGATGACAGCGAGCGAGTATATCGTCGTGGTACCCGGATGCCCGAACCAGGCCGGGTTCAGGGTGTGATCACGCAACAGCTTCAGGGCACTGAGAATGAAGATCGGTTCGTCGGGATCATAAAGTGCCGGCAGCCCGAAGGCTACTCCGTGAAGCCTGAGTGCGACCCCGATCGCCATGATCAGGCACAACAAGAAAATCCCGGTCGCGACCCGGCTCGATCCGCGCATTGACGATGTTATCGGCTTGCCCCTCGTTACCCTTACTATCGCCTAGATGGCACGGCTATCGGGCGCAACGTTATGGCTGGAAATGCTTGTGTTGACACATGGCAAGCGGGACGTGCAGGGAAAAGTAATAAACCGGAGTAGTCATGAAAACTGTCATATTAGCTGGGGGTCTGGGCAGCAGGCTTGGGGAAGAAACGGCGGTTCGCCCAAAGCCCATGGTTGAAATCGGCGGCATGCCGATCCTTTGGCATATTATGAAGATCTACTCCCAGGCCGGATTGAATGATTTTGTCATTTGTCTTGGTTACAAGGGATATTTGATTAAGGAATACTTCGCTAATTACTTTTTGCACACTGCAGACGTCACCATTGATTTGCGCGAAAACAGCGTCGAGATCCATCTCGCCCGCAGCGAACCATGGAGAATAACTTTGGTGGAGACCGGGCCGACGACGATGACGGGTGGCCGCCTGAAGGCGGTTCGGCAATATCTGACGCCCGGCGAACCATTTTGCTTCACCTATGGCGACGGCGTGGCCAGCATCGACGTGAAGAAACTCATCGAATTTCACCATGCCCATGGCAAGCGGGCCACAATCACGTCGGTCGCCCCCCCCGGTCGTTTTGGCGCGCTCGAATTTGATGGCGATCGCGTGCTTCGCTTCCGCGAAAAACCGGCAGGTGACGGCGGTCAGATCAATGGCGGCTTCTTCGTTGCCGACCCGTCGGTACTCGATCTCATCGATGGCCCCGAGACGACTTGGGAGGCAGGACCGCTCGAATCGCTTGCTCATGATGGAGAGTTGATGGCGTATCGCCACACCGGGTTCTGGCAGCCGATGGATACACTGCGCGACAAAATATTCCTCGAGGAATTATGGCAAAGCGGAAACGCACCGTGGAAATGCTGGTGACCGATACAGAAACATGGCGCGGACGCCGTGTCCTGATCACTGGCGACACCGGCTTCAAGGGGAGTTGGCTCGCACTCTGGATGAATGATCTTGGCGCACAGGTGACGGGATTTGCCCTGCCGCCGCCAACTGACCCCAGCCTGTTCGAACAAGCGCGCATTGGCGAGCTGATCGACCATGTCGACGGCGATGTTCGCGACCTGGCCGCGGTGAAGGCTGTTTTTGCGAAAGCTCAGCCCGAAATCGTCTTTCACCTCGCAGCACAGCCGCTGGTCCGCCTGTCCTACGATCAGCCGGTCGAGACCTATGCGGTCAATGTAATGGGAACCGTGCACATGCTGGAGGCTGCCCGCCAGTGCGGCAGCGTTCGCGCGGTTCTCGGGATCACCACCGACAAATGCTACGAAAATCGCGAGTGGGTGTGGCCGTACCGGGAAACCGACGCCCTAGGGGGCCATGACCCGTACAGCAGCAGTAAAGCATGCGCTGAACTTGTGATCTCTGCATATCGTCGCTCGTTTTTCGAAAATGGCCTTGCTCTTGCGTCGGTCCGGGCGGGTAATGTCATTGGTGGCGGGGACTGGGCGGCAGATCGCCTTATCCCCGACCTCGTGCGCGCTTTCGAACGAGGCGAAGCGCCGTTGATCCGGTCGCCGCAGTCGGTTCGGCCGTGGCAGCACGTTCTTGAGGCTTTGGGTGGATATATCGCAATCGGCGAACGCCTGCTCGCGGGCGATCGTGCTATCGCCGACGCGTGGAATTTCGGTCCCTCCGACGAAGATGCCCGTCCGGTGTCCTGGATCGTCGAACGAATGGAAGAGGCCTGGGGGGGCGCGACCACCGCAAAGGAACTGGCATACAACGCCGCGGCCCCCCACGAAGCCGGCCTGTTACGTCTCGATTGTTCGAAAGCCCGCGGGATGCTTGGTTGGCGACCGAAACTGCCCTTGAGCGAGGCGCTCGGCTGGGTCGTGGACTGGCACAGGACGGTCGGCGGCGGAGGCGATGCCCGCACCCAGACCCTGCAACAGATCAGCGACTATCGCCAACGCGCCTAGCAGTTGGCGATCGTGATCATGTTGCCGAGTTTCAGTCCGAGTGGTGCTTTCGGCAGCGGCAATTTCCCGAGGTCGAGCCCGACCGTATAGGCGGCCTGCCGGATCATGAACCCGATTGGAAAATAGTTCGTGCTGCGTGCGACATGGGCTGATCCATAGCCCGCGCGCCTCAACAATTCGGCAATTGAGTCCGGATTATACAATTGCGGGTGTTGCAGGCAAAACGGCGGCCATCGACGACCCATCACCGAACGGAGTACCGACGCTTCGTTGTGCGTGACGATCAGCAACCGTCCGCCCGGCTTAAGCTTGCGACGGATAGACCCCAGCGACGCCATCGGATCGAGCAGATGGTCGAGGACATGAACCATGACCGCAAGCCCGACCGACCCGTCGGGCACCTGCGAGAGGTCATCCATGTCAGCGATGATATCATGGGGCTTGCCGCCCGCGGACGCAGACAGTTGATCGTGAACCAGACGATTCGGCTCCACCAGCCAGAAATGGTCGAATTCACCGTCCGCCGCCGCATATTTAACCACGTGCCCGACATCGGCTCCGATCTCCAGATAGCCGCCGTTCAGGAAATCCCCACCCTTTACGGCAGACCAATAGCCGCGTTGCGTCGCCTCGATGGCATCCAGAGGCACAACGTCCATATTCGGCGCCATTGCTGAATAAAGCGTTCCCAGTTGGTCGTTGGTAAAGAACTCGGGCGCATAGAGTATCTTGCAAACGTCACAGCGGTAGTAAGAAAAGAACAGCTTCTCCTTGAACAGGCCGCTCCAATAAGGTTCAAGTTCGTCCAGCGTCTTCGTCTCGGCCCTAGGAATGCTATGCACCTCTTCCACCTTCGACTGTCCATCGCAGGCAGGGCAGGTTCTGTGAAGAAACACGTCGTTCATGAGCGATCCCGTTTTATGGAAAATGTTATTTTGCTATGCCAGAACCAACTTCCGGCCATCAGGATTAACGCAAACCCGAACTGAGATATAATTGGAGAAATTCCGCCGATTTCAACCAGTAGCGGCAGGGCAACCCAGTTTGCGGCATAGTTTATCAGGTAAAAAGAAGAGAATTTGCTGAATTCATTGAGAAGGTTGGCGCGTGTTCTGAAAACACCGATCTTGTACACAAAAAACGCAAAGATCAGGCTGGTCACCTGTGCTATGGCCAAACCTACCATATAGTGATGGCGGAGGTCAGAAAACGTCCATAACAGCAGCGGGTAAATGGTCAGGCCGAACGCAGTATTTACGCCCGCGGCAATTGCAAAGCGCACTGTCCGGATATGCCGATCCAGCACTACGGACAGACCGCCAACCAATGCTCTGACCCGCCCTTGGCTCATTCCTCGATCAAATCAATCAACATATTATCACGCAATTCCTCGCGAGACAGGAACGGTGACAAATCCTCAAGCGCCGGGGAGGTAATCCGCCCATCTGGATGCTGTTTTGCGCTCAGCTTGGGGGCAAACGCGATGTTTTCGTCGATCATGATCTCGCACAGCACCGGCCCCTCCGCCGCCAGCGCCTCGGCTATGACCCCCGCCACGCTGTCATTGGACTCGGCCCGGAAATAGGTGAAGCCGAACGCCTGCGAGACCTTGCTGAAGTTCGGGAACGTCACATTACTTTTCGGTCCGCCGCCAACTTCGACCCCGTTGAAGAAGTTTCGATGCGTCTGGAATATAGAGACGTAACCGTTGTTGTTCAGCAAAAAGACTTTCACAGGCAGGTTATTACCCGCAATCGTCTGAAGTTCCTGGATATTCATCATGATGCTGCCATCGCCGGCGATACAGATGACGCGGTGATCCGGCCCCAATGCGGTCGAAACGCCGATGGATGCGGGGAGATCATAGCCCATCGTCGCACATCCGGAGTTGGTCCAGAGCCGCTGGCCCCGCTTAAGTACCGCAGTCTGGAAACTGACGACACACGCGCTGCCGTTGCCGGTGACCACGACATCGTTTTCGTCAAGCGCCTCGAACAGCGTTTCCATGGCCACATAGGGATGCACAAGCGCGCTGTCCCGGTATTCCGGCAACACCACCGGGAAACGACGGCCACGTTCGCGCGCCCAGGCCAGCCATTCTTTCTGCTTCTCGCCGGGCCCGCTCCACGGCTGGGCGATCAGGGCGGGGAGCAAATCCTTAAGGTCTGCCACCACGGGCATTTCAGGCTTCACTGTCGGTTTTTGCAATTCGAGCGGATCGATATCGACCCAGGCCTTATACGCGCCGCGTGCAAATGTAGCCCAATTGTAGCTGACCTGCCGGATATTCAGCCGGCTGCCCAGGATCAGCAGGAAATCGGCACTCTGCGTGACGAGGTTGCCGCCACGATCGCCGACCGTTCCGGGCCGTCCCGCATATAGCGGATGGTCGTTCCAGATCACGTCATGGGCGTTCCACCCGGTAACAACGGGAATTCCCAGCTTTTCGACGAATGCGATGAACTGCGCATGGGCTCCGCTCAACCGGACGCCGCCGCCAGCAAAGACGACTGGCCGTTCGGCTTTCGCCAGTTGCTCCATGATGGCCGCCGCTGCCGCGTCAACGTCGGTCGCCTTCCAGGGTTCGTCGAGCTCGGCAGGGTCGAAGCCTGGCAACAGGTCATCGGTTTCGATCATTGCCGCCTGAACATCGAGCGGAATATCCAGCCAAACCGGTCCCGGACGCCCTGTCGTCGCCAGATAGATTGCTTTTTCAAGATGATATCGGATGGTCAGCGGATCGGTCACCATCGTCACGTATTTCGTGATCGGCCGGACCAGTTCCTCGATGTCGAGTTCCTGATCTCCATATTGCCGCAATGCGAGGCCGGTCGATCGAACGGTGGTTTCGATCTTCACCTGACCCGAGATGACCAGCATCCCAATTGAATCGACGAACGCCCCGTAAACGCCGGTGATGGCGTTCGTGCCACCCGGCCCCGACGTGACATTGACCACCGCAAGCCGGTTCGTGAGACGGTAATAAGCCTCCGCCGCCATCGCGAGTGCCTGTTCGTGATGGGCAAACACGGTGTTGAGCTTGGGGTGCGTGCCGAGCGAATGGTTCAGGTGCATCGCGCCGCCACCCGTCAGCATGAACACGTCGCGGATTCCGTGCGCGACGAGTTGTTCCGACACCCACGCACTCAATTTGATACTCGTCATTTAACCCATCCATTCCAGTAGGCTGTTCGTCGGATCGCTTCGTCGAGATCGACAGTGGCTTTGACACCCAGTTCGCGTCTTATCTTTTCCGTCGAAGGGACATAGCGGCCCGGATTCCATCCGGCATCAGGTTTGCCGAGTATTTCAAAGCCGTTGCCGCCAAGAACCGTTGATACCTTCGCCGCCAGACCTGCGATCGACACTGCGTCTTCCGAGCCGACATTGTAAACGGAACCACTGTCGGCGCGTAGCAAAATCTTCCACAGCCAGACAGTCAGGTCGGCGGCATAGAGATAAGATCTCTCCGCCAGCCCGGCCCCGTCGACAATGATCTTTCGACCGTTCAGTGCATCGCGAATGAAGTTTCCGGCCGCGAAATGTATGTCGAGTGACAGCAGCGGCCCGAGCAAAGCAAAAATCCGCGCATCGACGATCTCCAGCCCGAACTGCTTGGCATATATGGCGCACAGCATCTCCGCAGCGCGCTTCCCTTCTGCATAAGCGGCGCGGGGATCGAGCGGATCCGGGCCGCCACGCCATTCCTCGCCGACGCGTTCGATTTCCCATGGTTGCGATCCATATACCGCGCCGGAGCTGAGAAAGAAAAACCGTCCTGCCCCACTGTCCACGGCAAGATCGAGCGCGCGCCTCGTACCGCTGACCACGGTATCGAACATTGCGCGGGGATTGTTTTCGTTCAGGTCGGCGCTGGCGTCGGTCGCGGCGTGGAGAACATGGGTGTAACGCTCTCCGGATGCCTTAAGATCGTTGATCTCGCCTGCAACGAAGCTGAACGACTTATGGCTGGCCAGATGTGGCGCCTTCTGCGCAAAAGTCGCAGGATTGCGACTGAGAACGGTCACATCGATCCCAAGGCCCAGCCTGGTGTCGGCGTCGCGCAACGTCTCTAGCATCCAGCGACCAATGAACCCGGTGCCGCCAGTCATGAAGATGCGAGCATTCCGCAACCGCGACCAGTCGTCCGCCAGCTCGGCGAACACCGCGTCAAGATCGTCGGTAAATGTCCATGTCATACCTGCGCCAAATCAGGCCTGCGTCGCCAACCGAGTCCCAGATTAGGCCTTTCGGTTTTTATGGCGCGATGAATGTCGATCAAACTGTCGATGGCGAGCGACCATAGGACGATGACCAGCAAGCCGGGTCGGACCAGCGCACCAAGCGGTAGCCCATAAGCAGAGTCGACCAATCGACCGCTCAGCCAGGACTCGCGTTCGTAATGGTAAAAAACCGAGATGGTAAGGTCGGTGGGGATGCTCACCAGATAGCAACATGCGATTGCCAGGCCGGTCCCCCAATTTCTCCACTCTTCCATAAAAACCAGGAATACGATGAAAGCAATCGCGTATCCACCGGGGTTTTGGTTCATAAACGATTGCATCAAGATGAAAAAAGCGATCCGCTGCATCGACACCGCTTTGGGATAGAAATAAGCGCCTGCGACGCAGATCATCGCAATCGCGCGTGAAGCGATCACTTCGCCAGTTATGACGATCTTGGCAATGTCGATCGAGCGTTGCTCAACATAATCGCGAATTGGGTATTGGCGTACATCAAACAGCAGGTAAGGCTTGTAAGTTGTCGAGTAAAGCACCTCATCCCAAATCGTTCCGGCACGCATGTCGAACCAGACTTGCAGATTATGAACGAGTTCAAACGGCGTTCCGGCGTTGATGATGAACATCGACAGGAAGTAAATGCCTAGCGTTGCAAACCCAGCCAGTTCCAATGCGCGCCAGCGACGATGCGCAATCAATCCGAGGACTGGGAATAAGAGGTATGATTTTAAATTGATCATCACCGCCGCTGCAATCGCATTACCGACCTTCGAGCGGATCAACTGGCCATAGAAAAGTACAAAGACGAGATAGGCCCACATGATGAGATTGCCGCGCTCCAAAGCGAACAGCATCGGGCCGCCCACGCCAAGGCCGATCGTCCGGAACAACGCGGTGGAACGGTCCCGCCGGTAAAGTGCAACGGCCGTAGCCACGACACAGGCGAAGTAGATGGCCAGAATACCGACGATACCGAGAACGTCGCAGTTGCGCGCATCCCAGGGCGCGCTGGCATAGCAGGTCGGATCCCCGATAACCTTGGTTATGACGAAAGAAAGCGGGGCATAGATTGTATTCCATACACTATACGCGCCCGGATTATGGGACCAATAGGCCGTATTGAACCAGTCCATGAACGTATCGCTGACGTCGAACACGAACGGTGCCGGCAAATAGCCTAGCGTGCGAAAGACATTGAACAGATCGTACAGCCCCGCAAGCAGGCCGATCACCAGAAGCGCTTCGAGGATTAATGGCGAGATCCGGGGAAGCCCGCGTCCGATCATGCCCGTCCGTCCAGCCTGATCCGGTTAATTACGCGATCGGCGGGCCGCTCACGCCCTGCAGGAAAATTCACGCGTTCGTCTTCGATGACCAACGGCACGTTGCGCGATCGTTCGGCAAGCAGGCGCACCTGATCGCCGATCAGTCCGATGAAAAGAAGGAGCATCGAGAAAAGGGCAACCACGATCGAGATGATGATCATGACGGGAGAATAGCCGAAAAATATCAGGCGGATGATCGTAACGACCGCGAGCAACATCGAAAACAATCCAAGATAAATTGCGAGGACGAGCGGCAAACGCAGCAGCGACTTGGCCGATCCCGCCAGCCCGGAAAGCGCAAAATTCAGCAGAGTCCAATAATTATTGCTGGAATCACCTGCTGCCCGCTGGGGTCGATCGAACGGCACGACCGCCAGCCGATATCCGCTTTCGACGGCCATCCCGCGCATAAAGGGTTCTGGTTCGTTCCACGATGCCATCATGTCGACGGCTTCGCGATCGTAAAGCCCAAAACCGGTAGCGCCAGGAATAACGGGATAATCGGCGAAATGGCGCAGGAAACTATAGCCCCCCTTTCGCGCCAGTCCGAGTAGCGGCGATGTTTTCTCCGATCGACGCTGTCCCATGACGATTTGCGCACCGGCGCGCCACTGCCTCACCATCGTTCCGATCAATGCGGGTGGGTCTTGGAAATCGCAACACATGGCGATAACGGCGGCACCCTCGGCCTGATAGATGGCATAAGTGGGCGACCGCATCTGGCCATAATTACGGTTATTGAAGATCGCGCGCACGCGGGGATCGCGTGCACAAATATCGCGTAGCAATTCGCGCGTCCGGTCAGCGGATGCGTTATCGATGAAGATAATTTCGTGTGATGTGGCGTGCTGCTCGGCTTCCGCCGTGACAGCCTCATACATGGCGACGACGTTTTCTTCTTCGTTATAGCATGGAATTACGATCGAGAGTTCAGGGATCGTCGGGACGCTTGCCCGCTCCGACCGTATTGTATCGCTCACGCCCTCGGCTCGCCCATTCTGGATTCACCCTCCTCTTCCCGCCACGAAATCAGGCCTGTTGCCGGCGCATACCATTCGGTGAATACCGCAAGAAGAAGGATGCAAAGAAGCGCAGCAACAGCCCAGATGTTATAATGGCGCTCCGCATCGATGTGTGACGGATCGATAATCTGGATATATGACGCACTTTCAGCGGCAAGTTCCTCGACCTGAATCTGCTCGGCCGAGCGCTGGTAGATGTCGTAGATCGACTGCTGATAGCGATAATCGCGGTATAGCCGCAGATATTGTGTCGATATGCTGGTCAACCCGGCTACGTTAGGGCCCGTCATGCCAAGTGCTGGCCTCACCGTCCGGGCAATCTGGGCGCGCAGCGCCTGGATTTCGGTCTGCAATGATAACACTTCGGTCGCCTCGGGACCGCGGACCCCGCGCAGTGTCTGCAGTTCTACTTCTTTGGCTTGCAGTTCGGAGTCAGCAGTCGCCCGTTGTGTAAGGGCCGCCCCAAGCTGCACTTCGGGATCGGCCAGATTGTTGGCACGACGATAGGCCTGCAGCGTAGCCTCTGAACGCGCCACGCGGTCGATGGCATCCTGGAAGCGTCGATGGACGATGCGTTCCTTGTTGATGATGATCTGTCGACCGAATTGCGCAAGCTGCCGACTGATGGCGTCCTGATAGGCAATGGTGAGGTCCGTCGATTCCTTAGGGCTATGCGTTTTAGTCTCGATTTCGAGCACGCCGCCCAACAGCAAATGAACATCCACTTTCTTGGCAAGCGCGAGCTTTGCTTTCGGGATCGTCGAATAGCGCTGGTTCGGCCCAACCAGGTTGAGCATCTTGATCACCTGCTCCATCACGCTCTCGCTTCGTCCAATGATCAGATACAGATCGTTGGATGGACGTCCGCCGGTGAGGAGGCTGCCGATGCTCTGGCTACCGGCACCGAGGGCACCGAGCAGATTGGTCGTACTCGCAGCAGTCGCGCTGGTATCCTGCGGAACGATTTTTGCCCGTGCCACGAATGGCTCTGGAAAGAGGCACAGAAAGGCAAAGATCAATGCAATCACTGCATATCCGATCCGACGAGACCGGGTATCGCGAACGAGAAAAATCCCCCTGTCAAAATAACTCACTTGGAAACCGCCGCGATCGTGGCTGCTGTCAGCGCGCCGCTGAATACAAGCTGGGTAAGATCACGCAGACGCGACCAGAATTCGCCGCGCGACGGGTTGATCGGCACGTAAATCAGGTCGCCTGGAAGCGCGCGTTGTTTGAGCACTCCATGTCGCGACACGACCGACCCATTAGCGCGGACCACGAAAATCTGGCGCTTGTCCCCGATCTTCTGGACGCCGCCGGCCTGCTTCAGATAATCGCCAACAGTCGTATCGCTCGTGTAGCGGAAACTCGCCGCGCTCGGTACTGATCCGAAGACACCGACTGTAACAGGCCGGGGCGGGATGTAGAGCGTGTCGTTGTTTTCCAGCACGATATCGCCCGGCACCGTTAATGCGTCCGGGGCGACGGTGAATACCAAGCGGCCATCAGGCTTGCGCTGCTCCATCTGCTCAACAACCGACGCCAGCGCCTGGACGCGGGCAGCCTGATTCGGATCGGCCGATGAGGTGGTCAATGGCTGTGCTGTCAGCATGAACCGCGTGTCACGCAACGCGCGATCATAAGCATCACGCTGCTGGTTGCGCAGGGACTCGCGCGTAAATACGGCACCAAAAGCATAGGCCTCACGGGTCAGACCCCCTGCCTGTGCCACAGCGTCGGATATCGGCGTTCCTGGCTGAACATAGTAACGTCCCGGCTTGGCGACTTCGCCGCTGACCGTAACGAGCACGGGCTGTCCGCCCAGCGGTCGCGCGATGCCTATACCCGATAGAACACGCACTACCTGGCCGCGTTTCACGGCTGTCGTGCTGGCCTGTTGCGGCGTAAGCTGCTGCCAGCCCCCATTGATGCCAAGCGAGTCGAGAACGAGCAATCGCGTGTCGTCCGCCACCGTACTGACGCCACCTGCGTAGAGCAGGACATCGGTCAAGGTATCGGTGGGACGGGCCTCGAAAATTGCTTCGTTGTTAACGCTGCCGATAACGGCAACCTGCGACCCGATAGGACCGACATAGATGACGTCCCCATTCTGGAGGACTGCGTCTCCGCGCTTGTCGCCCTTCAGCAGCAGGTCATACAGATCGAAGTCCGAAATCAAGCGACCATCGCGCCGTAGCTGGATCGACCGGAAGCTTCCGCCACTGGATGGGCCACCCGCAACCAGAACCGCATTGATCAGTGTCGATAGACTGCTGATCGTATAGGAACCCGGCGTTTGGGCGAAACCGGTGACGTAGACCGTGATGCCGTGCAGTCGCCCGGCAGAGACAGTCAGACGAAACCCGCGGTACTGGCGAGAAACCTGAGCCGAAATCGCCGACTGAACATCGCCATAGCGGATGCCACCAACCCGAATGGTGCCGACACGCGGCACGAAAATCTGACCCTCGGAATCCACTTTCAGCCGAAGATCGTCTGCTAGAACCGACCCGGTCAGATTAACGATCAGCTCGTCGCCCGGATTGATACGATAGTCGGTTGGAACCGTGGTCGTTGGAGCGGCTGTGAAATCACGCGCGTCTGGCACGAGAAGGTTTGCACCGAACCGCCGGAGGGGTTTGTCGACAATTCCGGATGCATAAGTCTCAAACTCGCTGGGCGGCGCCACGCGGCGCGTCCGCTGCGTGCTATTCCTTGAGTCACTGTCGTTGCGGTTATCATTGGAGCGGTTGTTGGCAGAGTCGGATCGATCCCGGCGATTGTCCGATGATGAATCCGACGAACTGTCGGACGACCGGATCTGATCCGGTACGTAACGCTGACTTGGGGCGGCCTGGATCTGCGATTGGGCAGCATCGTTTCCCGAACTTTCCCCATTATTCGAATTGCGCCTGTTGTCTGAATTCTGGTTCGACGAACTACTGCCGTTTTCCTGTGACGTACTGAAGGTTTGCGCAACAACCGGCACATCCGCCACCGTCATTGCCGCCGTTGCCAGCAAGACCGGCATCAGCCGTCGACCCAACTTGCGTAGGTGAAGCGCAGGACTCATCATTCTAATTGCCTCTCGCGAGTATACGGCCAGAACAGCCACTCGTTGTTTAAAAACTCTTTATCTGCAGGATTTCCTGCACGCCAGCAGGCTTGCGCGTTTGGCTGTCCTCTTGCGCATAATCAAGCATCGCTGCGAAAGCCCGCGCGATCTGGTCGGAAGAAAAGGCATCGCGCGCGAGCATCCGGCGCTCGACCTTGCCATCGCCGGAAATGACGATGACCGCGTACTGATCCCGACGGTGTTTCTTGTCGGACTCGAACGCGTCCATCAGCGCGGGCACTTCTACATTTGCCAGTACCGCGTCCAGTCCGTCGACCGATGATATCAGTTCGATGACATGATCGCGGAACTGTTCGATGTACCGGGGTTGATCCTTATCCGGATCAAGCGCCTTGCCCAGATGGAGTGCAGCGAGCATGCCGAGGCCAACGGCAATACCGTGGCTCACCGCAAAGCCGCTCGCCGCCTCCAGCGCATGGCCGAACGTATGCCCAAAATTAAGCAACAGGCGCTCCGCCCGATCGAATTCGTCAATCTCGATGAACCATTTTTTGGCGCGTAGAGTAAGGGCTATCACCTCCGACAATTGCTTCGCGTCCGCGTTCACGCACGGCTGGAGCGCCAGATAGGCATCGAAGGTGTCCGGGTTGTGGCAGAGGCAAATCTTCACCGCTTCGCACAGGCCAGCGGCCTTTTGCTCGGCGTTCAGGCTAAGGCTCAATATCGGGTCGATGATGACCCGAACCGGCGGGTGTATGGTGCCGACGATGTTCTTGTACTTGCCGACGTTGATCGAGGATTTTCCGCCGATACAACTGTCTGCCATGCTCAGGAGCGTGGTTGGCACATAAATCCAGGCGATGCCGCGCATGTAGGTGGAAGCGGCAAAGGCGGCGATATCCTGGACCACGCCGCCGCCGATCGCGACCAGCACCGTGTCGCGGGTCGCACGCCGATCGCGCATTGCAACGATCACATCGGTCATGCGATCCAGGGATTTGGCGGGCTCGTCGGCGATAATGACGATGGGGTCCAGCCCGGCGGCAACCAGTGGGGCTGCGAGAAACTCATCGACGATGAAGATGCGCTCCCCGGCTTCGGCAAGCAATGCTTCCAAAAGGCCGGGTTGTACCGACACGCCATAACTTCCGCTGGAAGCTGTAATATCAAAAGAGGCGTGCATTACTCATCCCGAGATCGACTGCGAGCGATTGGCCACTAATCGAACTATTGTCCGCCGAACATAGAAAAAGAATTGTTTCTGCGAGCGTGTGCAAATCGGGCAGCCGCCCGAGCGTGGCCATGCCGGCCACTGCATCGACCTGTTCAGCCGACAGGTTGGCCCGGGTCATCGGCGTATCGAGCACGCCGGGAAGCACTGCATTGATCAAATGACCCAATCGCCCGAGGTCGACACTTGCCGCCCGCACCAGACCGCCGAGCGCTGCCTTGCTGACGGTGTACGATAATTTGTCGGTACGCGCGCGTTCCTGCCAGATGGAACTGACGACCGCCAGTCGAGCACCCTCACTACGCAGGAGACCCGAACTGACCAGCGCCGCTGCCGAAATGAGAACCGAACTCACATTGGCGTCGTACAATGCCCGGTGACGCTCGATATCGAAGTCCGCAAGGGAATCCGCAAGATTGGCCCCCTGCGCCCAGCAGACACCGTCGAACGGCGCGTCGTCCGACAAAGCCGAGGCATCAGGGGCCGTGAGAGGATCCCATGACCGCCACGCAACCGCATCATATGTCACAGGCGCAGCGCCGCGCGTGACAGCCGTTACCGACCAACCGCGAGACATTGCCCGCTCAACGACTGTCCGCCCGATCGCACCGGAGGCGCCGAATACGAGCAGGCGCCATTCCCCCGACATAGCGACCTCTTACGCTGCTACGCTCACCGGGCTCTTAGGAGCAACGCGCTTTTCCATCATTTCAATCCGCGCGGCATCTTCCCGAGCGATGGCGTCGTAATAGTTTCGTTTGTTCTTCAACCAAAGAAGTTCGAATTCGACAGCATTGGCGATGGCGGCACCGATCCAATGGGCCTCCGCCGCTGCACCGTCGAATACGATCTTCCGTGTTTCAAACCGGTCCAACCGAACCTTGCGAAACTCGCGTAGCGCTTCCACAGCTTCCATGGCGATCGATCCGCCGACAACCAGCTCGATGTCATCCCGCGCGCAAGCCTTTGCCACTTCGAGCACAGCCTCGGTAATCGATGGATCGTTGATGGCAGTGCGAGGCATGTTGCGAGACAAGGTGAAATCGACCCGACCAAAAACAATCCCATCAAGGTACTTGCTTGCCAGCGGCATCATCTCTTCGAGATTATCGAGTGTGGTCTGAGTCTCAAGGTTGAACAGAAACTCGGTACGCGCTTCATCCGGCCCGTGGGTCTTGTCTTTTGCCTGGATGAACTTCGACAACGCGTAAGGCGTTTCCACCATTGGCGCGATGATGTAATCAACGCCGTAAAGCTTGCTGGCCAGCAGGTCCGAGATAGCCTCGCATCCACCGATCTTCAGTGCAACCTTCAGGTCGGCACGCTGGGTTAGCTCAAGCAACCTGAGGAACTCGTCGGGACGTGTCCCTTCTGCTTCAAACTCAGCCTTTACGGCAACCACGCCAAACTGATCCCGCCCCTTCTTGAGCGCGTCCAGCATCTTACTTTCAAAGGGCGTCACAGAGTGTCCTCGTCAATTATTAATCAGGCCAGCGTTCTTGACCTCGTAAAAGCACGTCGTCAAGTAATTCGTTCCGTGTTCGATCCGAACCAATTCACTTACTTTTTAGTGTTCTGACCTTATGAATACTAGCACAATACATGCTTATCTCTCCCTTCGATGTTAAGGCCAATTGGTACGCTGGGTATCGATGATCATCCAAAACAGAGGACTCCAATTGAGTGCGGGATTGGGAGTTACCACCACGACTGCCCGTCTTCCTCCCGCCCCACTGCTCTGATAACCGGCACCAATGCCTCTCCTTCGATTCTCCCGCACGGTGCTCGCACTCGGATTGATCCTTTGTTCGCCCGTGTCCGCGCTCGCGGATGATGGTATGCCGTCCCTGGGCCTCCCCGCTGCCTATGATGGAGCATTCCGGATGGCAGAACCGGTGGCTTCCGAAAAGCCAGTTTTTGAAGCCTCCGGTGCCACGACCCTCACTCTGAGTGATGCGGACGCTTTTCGCGTTCGCGTACTGAACTGGCAGGGCATATCGCGCCAACGCTCCCCGCAAACGCCGCTATCCCCTTTGATCTTTGCATCCCCCCTTAACTTCATGCGAACGTCGTCGACTTTCGGCCTCCGCGCGGACCCTTATCTCGGTACGGTCCGACTGCATGCCGGGGTCGATGTACCGGGCGCGATCGGTACACCGGTCCGCGTGTCGGCGGACGGCGTCGTCATGTTTGCAGGCGTGGCTCACGGTTACGGAAACATGGTCGAAGTGATGCACGGCGGCGGGTTGCAGACACGCTATGCCCATTTGTCGCGTATCCTTGTTTCGCAGGGGGAGCCGCTGCTGCGCGGAAGCGTGATCGGGTTGATGGGATCGACGGGGCGTTCGACAGGCAGTCACCTTCATTTCGAAGTGCGCCTGGACGGTAGACCGCTCGACCCGTTTTCCTTCCTGGGAAAGAGTTTCACATCCGCGGCGGTTCCCGAAAATGTCTACCCCTTGTCGCCATTGCAGCCATCATGGGCCAGTTGGAGGTCGAACGAACCGGATCGCCTGCCATCAGTCCAAAGGAAATAATAGAGGCGGGCAAGGACGGCAGGTGACAGCCCTTGCCCGCTTCGGGTTTATCGATCAGCGGCAAACCCGAATCTGGCGGTGATGACGCCATTCGCTCCAGCACCGACGCTCGTTCCGCCAACCCTGACGGTGCCAGCGGCGATCGTTGCGGTGGTCGTAATAGCGCCGGTCGTCGTCGTGGCGACGATTGTCGAAGCCACCGTCGTGATGGCCGTGATAGCCACGATCATGGCCATAGCCGTAACCCTGCGCACTGGCTGCACTGCTCACGCCGAGCGATGCCAGCATGAGTGCTGCGGTAGCGAATATCTTGTGTGCTTTCATGGTAGATCCTTTCAGCCCGACATCGAGCCGGACCTGTTTACGAGGCGTCAGGCTGATCTTTGCTGAACCGGTTTGTCAGCGTTGATACAGTTTGCGCGGACGGTGTTCGTCGGGGTATTACCGACCCAGTTGTTGGAAAATCGACCAACAGACCATATCTTGCGGACATGAACGGTTTAGCCATGAAGATGTCCATTGAAGCGTGCGCAAACCGGGGCGGCCTGAACCGCTGGCTTTGCGCGTGAAGGGTGCGGCGTCCGTCCTGCATTTTCTTATTAAGGCTTGTGGCAAGGGTGAGCGGGTTGCGCTTGTCACGCTAACCCACGTCATCGGCCGGTCGTCGCGCGCCCCCGGCACGCAGATGGGCGTCAGCGAAAGCGGCGCTTACCTGGGTTCATTTTCGGGCGGGTGTATCGAAGCTGCGGTGGTTGCCGAGGCGAGGCGCGTCATAGAGAGCGGTGTCGCCGAGACGGTGCGCTTCGGTGACGGATCGCCCTTCATCGACATCAAGCTCCCCTGCGGTGGCGGGATCGACCTGCTGATCACCCCCCAGCCGCCGCTCCATTTGCTCGTCGAAGCCCATGCCCTCCTGGCCGACCGCCGCCCCGCGTTGCTAAGTCTCGGCAAGGATGGCGCAATCTCTGCAGTGGCAGCCCGCGACGGCGACAGCACCCGCTGGCGTGACGAGGTCTTCCATGTCCGGCACGACCCCGACCTGCGGATAGTGATTGTCGGTCACGGAGAGGAAACGCGGGCCCTGGCCTCAATCGCATCGGCCTATGGTGCGCAAGTGGTCGTGCTGACCCCGAATTCTGCGCTCGTCGATCTTCTCAGGAGCGCGGGAACGACGGTTCATCATTTGAAAACGCCGGCGCCATCGCCGTGGCTGGAAACTGATCGATTCACCGCAACGGTATTTCTGTTCCACGACCATGATTGGGAATCCGCCCTGTTGAAGCAGGCGCTCGAACAGGATGGGTTCTTCGTCGGGGCAATGGGAAGCCGCGCGACCCATGCGGTCCGCATCGCGGCGCTCGAACGCGCAGGCGTTTCGATCGAAAGCATCGACCGTCTCACAGGCCCTATCGGCTTGATTCCTGCGACGCGCGATCCGGAGACTCTCGCGCTTTCGGCACTCGGTCAGATCGCCATGCGCTACGAGGCCGCCTGCGGGCGCGCCGCATCTGGCTATGAACCGGTTTCAAGATTTGATGGGAGCACCACCCCTGCGGGAGACGGCGTCCATATCCTTCAGGGTGTCAATGTCGGTGAGTTCATCGGATCGAGCAGCAACATGGGCGGCTGAGGCCAGCAAGACGCGCGCCCCGCTATCGCCTTCAAGCATCCGCAACCGATCGAAATATGCGCACGCAAACATCGCCGGTGGCAGCGCAACCCCATCCGTCACGGACGCCACGATCGGCGCATCGACAGGGTCGAACCGGGCCGCCAGCCGATGCAAGTGAGCAAGCGTGACAAACGGCATATCGCCGAGGCTAACGAGCGCCGCCGAGAATGCCCCCTGTTTCAGTGACGCGATACCACAGGCGAGCGATGTTGAAAGACCACCCTCGGGCGCAGGATTATAAATGATTTCGAAGCCCAGCGGCGCGAGCAGCCCGGCAACCGCTCCCCCCTCCGTGCAAACCGCCACCTTGCGACCCGGATCGAGTTCGACGATGCGACGGGCGGCGTGGAGGACAAGGGGTTCTCCGGCCAGTTCGGCCAGCAATTTGTCACCGTCTCCGAAGCGCGAAGATCGGCCTGCAGCGAGCAATATAGCTGCGACATCGGGTGGAGCGATCGGCATCTCTTTATACCCGGCCCGCCACCCTCGACGCGGTGAAGATTTCCCACACCGAAATGAACAGTGCGGCAATGACCGGGCCGATGACGAACCCATTGAAGCCGAACGCTTCGATACCGCCCAGTGTCGAGATCAGGACGATATAATCGGGAATGCGCGTGGTCCGGCCGACGAGGATTGGACGAAGAACATTGTCGACCATGCCGATGACGAACAGCCCGCAGAAAACCAGCACCGCGCCTTGCCAGATCGATCCGGTCAGCAGCAGATAGGCAGCGACGGGTACCCAGACGAGGCCGGTTCCG
This sequence comes from Sphingomonadales bacterium, assembly GCA_028289885.1. Classification (GTDB taxonomy): domain Bacteria; phylum Pseudomonadota; class Alphaproteobacteria; order Sphingomonadales; family Sphingomonadaceae; genus Sphingomonas_O. Next base: position 54,804 of record JAQGKX010000109.1, on the reverse strand, counting down.
ATCGCCGGCAACAGTGAGAAAAACGCCATCGCCACGCCCCACAGCACCGCGCCCTGAACACCGAGCAGCCAGAAAAGAACGCCGCCAATCGCGCCCTGTAAAATAGCGACGATCAGGCTCCCCTGTATGGTCGCACGGACAACGGCGATGAAGCGGGCGGCGAGAGCCTGTCGCTCTTCGGCTCGCAACGGGACGGCACGATCGACGAGCGCGGAGAGTTCGGTGGCGTCGCGCATGAAGAAAAAAGTCAGGTACAGCATCACGCTCAGCGCGATCAGGAAACCGAACGCGCTCTGGCCGATGTTCAGCGCGCGCGCGGTCAGTGTCTCGATGCTGTTGGCGATCCCTGCGCCGATCTTTTGCTGCGCCGCCTGGAAATCGGTCAGGCCCACGCACTCCAGCAACTTGTTCACCCAATGGGGCAGTGCCGACTGCGCCGACGCGAAGTAAGCGGCAAAGTCGATCTTCCCTGATTGCAATTGCACGTAGAACCCGCTGGCTTCCTGAAGCAGCAGTGCGCCAAGGATCATCGCAGGGACGACGACGAGCCCGACAACCGCCACCAGCGTGATCGCCGCAGCAAGGTTCCGGCGCGTCGGCATCCGCGCGAGCAGACGGCGGTTGAGGGGTTCGAACAGGATCGTCGCCACTAACGCCCACAGGACGGCACCGAAGAACGGCCAGAGAATGACGGCGAAGCCCAGCGACACGACGATGACAAGCGCACCGAAAACCCGGTCCTCGATTTTCGGCAAAGATTTCATCCCGGTCCCGTTTGCGACGATGACGTGCTTAGCCCGGTTCAGCCTCGCAACGCCATGCCGCGCGTCTCCACCGCCAAATGCCGATGCGACCGACAAGGCAAGTCAAGGGTTCGCGAAAATGAGCAACGTCGATGTCGCCGAAGCACACAGCCGACCGTTGCCGTCGGTCAGGGTTGCTTCGGCAAATCCGGCACGGCGACCGATGGACACGACGCGCCCTTCGGCACGGACCGGGCCACTAATGTCGGTGAGCGGGCGATGATAGGAAATTTTCAGTTCGAGCGTCGTATACCCCTGTTCGGCGGACAGGCGTGAATGGATGGCGCACCCACAGGCGCTGTCGAGCAATGTCGCGGCATAACCACCATGCACCGATCCGATCGGGTTATAGACGCTGCGGTCGGGATGCCCTTCGAAGACTGCCCGACCCTCCTCGATCTCGACGAGCGAAAAGCCGAGCGTCACCGCGATCGGGGCGGGAGTGCCAGCGTCGATCAGCGCGCGAAGTTGTTCGAGCCCGCTCAAGCCGTTCACATTGTTCTTGATGACATCCACTTCGCATTCCGATCCGTTAGTTTTTCAGTCGTACCGTCGCCGTCACCGACAGGCCGGGCCTGAGCCGATCAACCCCCACCTGACCCCGATCGAAGCGGATGCGGACAGCGACACGTTGAACGATCTTGGTGAAATTGCCGGTTCCAGGTTCAAAGGGCAACAGCGCAAAGCTGGATCCCGACCCGGGCGCCAGACTTTCGACCGTGCCGTGCAGGTCCGTTCCCGGGAGCGCGTCGGCGTCGATCGTGACCGACTGGCCGGGAACCATCCGCGCGGTCTGCGTTTCCTTGAAGTTCGCCGTGACATAAAGGGCGTGGAGCGGCACCAGTGTCAGCAGCCGCGTGCCGGGCTGGACGTAATCGCCGACGCGCACCTGTCGATTGCCGACCGTGCCATCGACCGGCGCGAAAATCACCGTATGGCGGCGGTCCTGCTGCGCGAGATTGAGGACGGCGCGCGCCTGTGCAACTCCGGCGTCGGCGGCCTGTAGTGCCGCAAGCAGACCTGCACGCTTTGCCCGCGTGACGCCTGCGGTTTCGCCTGAGACCGCCAGCATGGCACGCGCGCGCGCGGCATCCTGTTCGGCGGTGATGGCTCCGGCGGCATAGCTGTCGGCATCGCGGCGGGCGACGGCGCCACTGGCGACGAGCGAATCGAAGCGGCGGCGGTCGGCTCCGGCACGAACCGACTGTGCATCGGCTGAACGGATCGCGGTGCGGGCGGCGGCTGTCTGTGCGGTCGCCAGCCGTTCCTCGGCATCGAGGCTGACCAGTGCGGCATGGGCGGACGCCACGCCCGCCACGGCATCGGCGACCGTTGACTGGGCGCGCGCGACGTTGGCGTCGAATTCCTCCGGGTCGATCCGCGCAAGGGGCTGGCCAGCGCGCACAAGCTGGTTGTCGCGGACCAACACCTCTGCCACGAGGCCGCGCACCTTTGGGGCGACAGAGGTAGCATCGGCAGTGACATAGGCATCGTCGGTCGATTGGCTGGCCGGGGCGGCGGTTATCCAGAGCGCACCGCCGACAGCCACCGCCAGTGCGACGCCCGAGGCGCCCAACGTGCGACGCGAAGGCAAGGCGAAGCGCCGCTTCCCCGTTGGGACCCTCAGTTCGGAGTCACTCGTCATCGCGTCCATCATTCGCCCCTTGCACGGTCCATATGATGGCTATAATATGATGGTCATCATTCTACAAGGCCGGAACAGTCATGACCACATTACCGGCCCAGCCTGTTGCGGCCCCCAACCCCTCCGGGTTGCCCCTTTCGCGCAAATATCTGATTTTCGGCATACTCGCGTTTGGGCAGTTCATGGCGCTGATCGATATCCAGATCGTCGCGGCGTCGCTGAACGATGTGCAGGAGGGGCTGTCGGCGGGTCCGGACGAGGTCAGTTGGGTCCAGACTGCGTATCTGATGGCCGAACTGGTGATGATTCCCTTCTCGGCCTTTCTGGCGCAGGCGATGTCGACCAAGTGGCTGTTCGCGACCTCTGCCGGACTGTTCACGCTGGCGAGCGTCGCCTGTGGCTTTGCATGGAACATTGAATCCATGATCATTTTTCGTGCGATCCAGGGGTTCGTCGGCGGCGCGATGGTGCCAAGCGTTTTTGCGGTCGGCTTCACGATCTTCGAGGGCAAGCAGCGCGCGATGATCCCCGCGATCCTCGGCATCGTGTCGGTCCTCGCGCCGACACTGGGGCCGACGGTCGGCGGCATCATCACCGACACGATCGGCTGGCGCTGGATATTCTTCATCAACGTCGTGCCCGGCATCGTGGTGACGGTGCTGACGCTGGTCGTGGTCGACCTCGACCGGCCAGACACCAAAATGTTCGGACGCATCGACTGGTCGCACCTTGTCGCAATGGCCGTCGCGCTGGCGGGGCTGCAATATGTGCTGGAGGAAGGGCCGCGAAAGGACTGGTTCGGCGATCCCCGGATCGTGATGGCCGCATGGTTTTCGCTGATAGGTTTCTGCCTGTTCATCGAACGGTCGATCTATTCGGCCAACCCGATCGTGCGACTGTCCCCGTTCCGCAACCGCACCTTCGCCTTTGCCTGCGTGTTCAATCTCGTCATCGGTTTCGGCATCTATGCCTCGACCTATCTGGTGCCGGTGTTCCTTGCGCGGGTCCGGGGTTTCAACAGCCTGGAGATCGGAACGACTGTCTTCATCGTCGGCGCAGGCCAGTTGGTCAGCACGATCTTTGCCGCATGGGCCAGCATCCGTATCGACCGGCGTATCGTGATCGCCATCGGACTGTCGGGATTTTCGTTCAGCCTGTTCCTGACCTCGCACCTCGGGTCGAACTGGGGGTTCGACGAACTGCTGATCCCGCAGATCGTGCGCGGTCTGTTCGTCATGCTGTGCATCGTGCCAGCGGTGAACATGGCGCTGTCGGCGTTTCAGGGTCCTGAGTTGCGATCGGCCTCCGGGCTATTCAACCTGATGCGCAACCTCGGCGGCGCGATCGGCATCGCCACTGTCAACACTTGGCTCGGCGACAATACACGGACACAAGCGCTGCGTTTCGGCGAGTCACTCGCCGCCAACGGTCGCGGCGCGCAGGAGGCAGTCGCCGCGATGGCTCATCGATTTGCCGCTGCGACACCCGATCCCAATCATGCATTGCTTCTGGCGCAGGCGAGCTTTGCCCGCGTCGTCGGACGCGAGGCGCTTACGATCGCCTTCGATGACGTGTTTCGGGTCATGGCGTGGATATTCCTCGCGGCGCTCGTGATGGTCCCATTCTGCAAAATCCCCGCCGACGCCGCGCCCGTTTCCCCTGCCCTCGCCCACTGAAGGACCGATCATGCGCCTGCCGCTTCTCCTCGTCGCTACCGCACTCGCTGGATGCACGGTCGGCCCGAATTACGCACGTCCACAAATTGCCCTGACCCCGCGATTCATGGCGACGACGGAAATCGCGACCTCCACAGATACCGACTGGTGGCGCAGTTTCCACGATCCGCTGCTGTCCGCGCTGGTCGCTAAGACGGTGGCGGGCAACACTGATCTGGCACAAGCGCGCGCCCGGATCGACCAGTCGCGCGCGCTTGCGAAGGCGGCAGGCGCCGCTTTGCTTCCTACTCTCGATGCAACGGGCGACCTGACCAGCACCAGCCAGTCCCTCGAAACACCCATCGGCCATGTCTCCAACGTCCTCGGCCTGCCGCGTGGTTATACCGAATATGGCGTCGGAGCGCGGGCATCATGGGAACTCGACCTGTTCGGCGGAGCGGCGCGCGGCAGGGAGGCGGCGCGCGCCGACCTTGGCGCAACAGAAGCGAGCGCCGAAGCCGTGCGCATTGCCATCGCCGCCGAAACCGCCGACGCCTATCTCACGCTGCGCTCGCTTCAGGCCCGGCTCGATGTGGCGGAAGGACAGGCCCGCAATCAGGCGACGTTGGTCGGCCTTGTCCGCATGCGCTTCGATCAGGGGGTCGCCGCCGAACGCGAATTGAACCGGACGATTGCCGGTCTGGAGGGAGTTCGCGCCAGTGCGGCCCCCTTGCGCGCGGGAATCGCCGCCCAGCTCAACCGTATCGACGTTCTGGTCGGAGAGCAGCCGGGGAGCAATCGCCAGACCCTGAGCATCACGGCGGCAATCCCTGTCGCGCCGCAACCATCGGGCAGCACCGCCCCCGAAGACCTGCTCCGTCGCCGTCCCGATGTCGTCGCCGCCGAACGCAGACTTGCAGCCAGTACCGCGCGCATCGGCCAGTCGGTCGCCGATTACTACCCGCATGTCTCGCTGTCCGGCATCCTCGGCGTCGCCAGTCTCGGCACCAGCACATTGTTGACCGGCAGCGCCGTGCAGGCTTCGGGAGGCGTCGGGCTCCGCTGGCGACTGTTCGATTTCGGCCGCATCGATGCCGAAGTGGCGCAGGCGCGCGGCCGCGAGGCTGAGGCGCTGGCGGCATGGCGGGGATCGGTGTTGCGCGCCGCCGAAGATGTCGAAACCACCCTCTCCCGCCTTTCCGAAGCACGCGTCGAACGGGCCGCGCTCGAACGACAGGTGACGGCCCTGGTCCTCACGCGCGCGCAGGCACAGGATGCCTATCGCGGCGGCGTGGTCGGCCTGATCGACGTAACCGACGCCGACCGCGAGCTGCTTTCTGCCTCCGACAGGCTGGCAACGGTGAAGGGCGACGAGGCGCGCGCGGCGGTCGCGGCCTATCGTGCGCTCGGCGGTGGATGGCGTTCGGATGCGACCCCGGCCTTGGCTTCGCTGGCGCGAGGTCACATGTAGGGGCCATGCGATACGACAGCGAACATAAGGCAAAAACCCGTGATCTCATCCTGAAGGAAGCGGCGAACGCGATCCGGTCGGACGGGGTTGCCAATGTGGGCGTGGCGCAGATCATGTCGCGCGCGGGCCTGACCCATGGCGGTTTCTATGCGCATTTCGCATCGAAGGACGAACTGGTCGCGCAGGCGGTCGAATATATGTTCGTCGACCGTTACGCCAAGTTTCTTGCCCATAGCGAAGGAATCGAACCGGCAACGGCGCTGGCCAATTTCGTCGAGCGCTACCTGTCGATGGCGCACCGTGACGCGACCGACCGCGGCTGCCCGATCCCGATGCTGGCGGGGCAGGTTCCTCACCTTCCTGAGGCAGCCCGGACACGGTTCATGCTGGCGGTCGAACGCCTGACCACCGGCGTCGCCGATCTGCTCGATCAACTGGGCGCGCATGATGTCGAGGTGTTGGCGGCGAGCATGATTGCGGAGATGGTCGGTGCGCTGGGCATGGCCCGCGTCCAGCCCGATGATGCGAAAGCCGGGCAACTGCTGGCTGCGGCGCGCGCATCGGTAACGGAGAAAATAGCGCGAGCCACGCGCAGCATCTGATCGCTGACCGAGGTTGCGGTTTCCCTTGGCCAAGGTTACAATAATATGTCAGCGTCGGCCATGCCGTGGGAGCAGGCGACACCGCGAGGCTCCGGCCACACGGCGAAGCTGGAAATCCAACGCTGTTCGACGAAACGAGACTCGGGAATCGCCTTCAGGCTTTTCATGATGACCTGGGAAAGCACATGAGAGTATCAGTATTGGTGTCGTCATAATTATTCTGCCCGGGACAGGCGGATGATCGGTCCATCACTAACCTATGCGCTGCTGCTGGCCGGATCGCCGGTTGAGGCGGCAGAGGTGCGTCCGGAAGCACCGGTCGCTCAGGCGGTTGAACAGGCGGCAACCCCCGTTGCGCCATCGGCCGAGACCATCAGCCCCGTTCCAACGCCGCCCGCCGTCGTGGTCGTTCCTACGGTTCCCAAACCGCCCGTTGCCGCCCACAACGCGACCGGTGAAACCGAGATCGTCGTACAGGCGCGGGCCCCCGCCCCTCCCGGCGATCCGCTTCAGGCTTTGAACGCCAAATCGTTCGAGATCACCCAGTCGGTCGACCGGGCCATCGTTCGCCCGATCGCGCTGACCTACCAGCGTATTCTCCCGGACCCGCTCCGCAGCGGCATCCGCAACGTCCTTAACAATCTGCGCGAGCCGGTGGTTTTCCTGAACTTCCTGTTGCAGCACAAGATCGGCAAGGCATTTGAAACCGTTGGCCGTTTCGGCGTCAACTCCACGCTCGGTGCTGCGGGACTGTTCGATGTTGCCCGCAAAAAACCGTTCCACCTTCCCCGTCGCCGCAACGGCCTTGGCAACACGCTGGGCTTTTACGGCGTAAAGCCCGGACCGTTTTTCTACCTGCCGATTTTCGGACCGACCGATTTGCGCGACCTGCTCGGCGACAATCTCGACCGGCTCGTACTGCCTGCGGTTGCGGGATCACCCTTCAACAAACCGGTTTACGCGATTTCGATCGGCGTCTTCAGTTCGCTCGACCAGCGCGCCGAATTTGATGAAAAATTGCAGGCATTGCATGAGGGCAGCGATCCTTATGCAAAGACGCGCGAGGATTATCTGCGGAGTCGTCAGGCGGCCATCGACGAACTCCATCGCAAACGCAGCAAGGTAGCACCTGTGCCGACGCCGCCTCCCCTGCCCGGAGTTCCCTGACCCGACTGGCTACATTCGGCGCAAAGCCTGCGCCGGGCGTATCGACAGCAGCGGCAACGATCCGAGCAGCCCGATACCGAGCGTCAGCACCGCCCCGCCCGCAAGAGTCCCCAGCACGACCCACCAGTCGGGCGCCCAGGTGAACTTGAAAATCTCGACGATCACATACCATGCGGCACCGGTCCCCAGCACGAATGCGACGGTCGCCAGCAGCGCCGCGAGCAGGGCATATTCCAGACCCTGCGCGCCAAGAATCTGCCACCGCGTCGCCCCCAAAGTCTTCAGGATGACGCTGTCATAACTGCGCGTCTGGCGGGACGCGGCAATCGCGCCGATCAGCACCGCGATCCCGGCGAGGATCGCCACCGACGCGGATAGCACGATGGCCGTCGCCATCTGGTCGAGCAAGGTCCGCACCTGTCCGATGACTTCGCTGACTGCGATGATCGACGCCGATGGGAACGCCGCGAGCAATGCGCGGGCCACCGCACCTTCATGCGCCGCCGCAATGGTGATCGTGGAGGTCAGGCTATGCGGTGCCGCCTCCAAAGCGTTCGGCGAAAACACCAGCACATAGTTGAAGCCCATCGTATCCCAGTTGACCTTGCGCAACGACTCGATCCGCGCCTCGATCTCGCGCCCCAAGACGCTCACCGTTATCGTATCACCGATCTTCAGCTTCAATATGTCGGCGGCGGCCTGATCGAGCGAGACGAGCGGCGGTCCTGCATAGTCGCGCGGCCACCATTTGCCTGCAGTCAGGTCGCTGCCCTGCGGCAACACGTCGCTATAGGTCACGCCGCGTTCGCCGCGCAGGAACCACGCCTCCCTTGGTATCTCTTTCAGGTCGGCAACGCGCTGGCCACCGTAAGCGACGATCGTCCCGCGCAATGACGGCACGATATTCAACTGGGCCTCGGGCGCAGCACGGTGAACGATTTGCACGAACTGGCCACGTGATTCCGACGGGATGTCGAGCACGAACTGATTAGGGGCCTTTTGCGGCACTGTCCGCGTGATCTCTGCATTCAGGCTGGTCTGAATGGCGGCCAGCGTCACGAACAACGTCAGCGCGAGGCCGAGTGCGATGACCAGCGCAACGGTCTGCGCCCCCGGTCGATGGAGGTTCGCCAGCGCCAGCCGCAGCAATGGCCCACGCGGGCGCGGCATGCGGATCGCCAGCCAGCGGATCGCCGAGCCGATGCCGAGCAAAAGCAACAGCACGCCCGCGACCGACCCAAGCACGACCCCGGCAAAAAGCGGATCGCGCGCAGTGCCGAGGGCGAGCGCGACGACCAGCAGGGCGGCAACGGCAACCATCACCATCGTGCGACGGTCGAGACGCGGCGTGTCGTCCACATTGCCGCGAAACTGCGCCGCTGCAGGCTGCATCCGGGCTCGCGCCAGTGGCGGCAGGGCGAAGGCGAGCGCGATCAGCAGGCCGTAGGCGGCACTGACGGTCAGCGGGATCGGGTAAAACCCGACACCGGGCTGGACCGGCAATATGTCGCGCGCGAGCGTAATCAGCGCCACAGGTAGTATGGCTCCCAGCAACAGGCCGACAACGACCGCCAGAAACGCAACGACGCCGATCTGCATAAGGTAGATGCGGGCAATGTCGCCAGAGGTCGCGCCGAGGATTTTCAGCGTCGCGATGCCGTCGCGCTTCAAGGCGAGATAGGATGCGACCCCGTTGCTGACGCCGATGCCCGCAATTACCAGCGCCGCCAGTCCGATCAGCGACAGGAATTGCCCCATGCGCTCGAAAAAGCGCGCCGCACCCGGCGCGGCGCGGTCGCGATGCTTATACTCCCAGCCAGCAGATGGGTAACGCGCTTTCAGGGCCTCCATCGCTCCGGTTGGTTCGATGCCGGGCTTCAGTCTGATCCGATATTTCGTCTCATACAGCGCACCCGGTTGCAGCAGTTTCGTCCGCTGCAGTCCGTCCATCGATACGATGGCGACCGGACCGAGCGTGAAGCCTTCTCCGACGCGATCAGGTTCGGCAGCTATAACGTCCACAATGCGGAAATCAGCCTCGCCGTAATGGAGCGTCCCGCCTGTCCGAAGCAGGAGACGATCGGCAAGCGAGCGGTCGATCAGGACCTGATCGCTGGCCAGTTGGCGATATGGGCCGTGCGCGAGCGTCAGTCTGCCATAGAGCGGGTACGCCGCATCGACGCCCTTTATTTCGGTCAGCACCGCGCCGGGTGCGCCGCTAGGAACCGGACCCCGTGCCATCGCGCGCGTGCGGATCGTGTCGCTGACCTGCCCGAGCGCGGCAAGCGCGGCATGTTCGGTCGTCGATGCCTGACGCTGCGTCATGGCGACTTCGATATCGCCGCCCAGCAATGTGCGGCCCCTTGCCGACAATTCGCCCGTGATCGACGCGGTCAGGCTGCCGATCGCGGCCAGCGTCGTGACGCCGAGCAACAGGCACACGAACAACAGTCGCAGCCCGCGAAATCCGGCATGAAGATCGCGTCGGGCAATTTTCCAGCTTGCCGCCCATCCCAGCGTCTGTGTGTCGGTCACGCGGCGCGGTCCGCCACGATTCGTCCGTCCTGCATTTCGAGGATGCGGTCGCACCGCCCTGCCAGCGCCGGATCGTGCGTGATGATCAGCAGCGTCGCGCCCGCCGCCGCCTGCCGCGCGAACAACAGGTCGATGATCGCGCCGCTGGTGGCCCCGTCGAGGTTACCGGTCGGTTCGTCGGCAAAGACGATCTCTGGCCGCCCCGCAACCGCGCGCGCAATGGCCACGCGCTGTTGTTCGCCACCCGAAAGCTGTGCCGGGTAATGCGCGATCCGATGGCCAAGCCCGACCGCCTCCAACTCGCTCTCCGCGCGCGCAAAGGCGGCGGCGACCCCTGCCAGTTCCAGCGGCACCGCGACGTTTTCCAGCGCGGTCATGGTCGGCAGCAGATGGAAACTCTGCAGGACGATCCCGATCCGCCCGCGCCGCGCCCGGGCCAGCGCATCCTCGCTCAGGCCACGATATGAAATGCCGGTCACGACGACCTCGCCGCCGCTCGCCTGTTCCAGTCCCGACAGGATCGCCATCAGCGAGGACTTGCCCGACCCCGATGGCCCGAGGATCGCGACACTGGCCCCGCACTCGATATCGAGGTCGATACCCTTTAATATCTCTGTCGGAGCGTCGGCGGTTCCCAGCGTCAGGGTGACATTACGTGCACGGATTGCGATATCGTTGGCTGAGATGACCTGCATCCTGGAGTGAGTGACTTGGCGTTGAAGTTTTTCCCATATGTGGTGGCACTCGCCATGCTCCAAGCGTTGGGGGGCTGTTCGGACGAAAATAGATCGGCAAACGTCATGACCGCTACCCCCGAAGCCGTGACCACCCCCGCGACGACGGCCAACACGAAACTGGTCGTGGCGTTCGGCGACAGTCTCTACGCGGGCTATGGCGTGTTGCCGAAGGAGAGCTTCCCGTCCGAGCTGCAAAGGACACTGGTCGCGCGCGGGATATCGGTGACCGTCCAGAATGCGGGCGTGTCAGGCGACACCAGTTCCGCCGGCTTGAGGCGCCTTGCCTTCACCCTTGATGGCCTGACGCGGAAGCCCGACCTGTTCATGGTCAACCTCGGCGGCAACGACATGCTGCGCGGAATCGACCCAAAGGAAACGCGCATCAATCTCACGGCGATCTGTACCGAATTGAGACGGCGCGGCATCCCGATCATGCTGACGGGCATGATTGCCGCCCCCAACATGGGTCGCGAATATGCCAATAGTTTCAACCCGATCTACGCCGATCTTGCGAAAAACTTCGAAGCAAAATTATACCCGTTCTTTCTCGATGGGGTCGTCGGCAACCCGCAGCTGGTGCTGCCCGATCACGTGCACCCCAATGCCCGGGGAATCGATATCATCGTGGCCAAAGTCGCGCCGCTCGTCGCCAACGCTCTGGCACCTGCGGCCAAGGTTGATTGAGGCTGACTAACACAAGCCAGCGGTTTTGCGTAAGTTGCGTAATCTTGATTCTGATTGTGCGATAACGAACAGAATGGTCCCGTCCGATTGCGTACCTTGCGATAGTGGCGGCAGTTAACGCGAGTCGCCAATGACAGAGAGACTTTAAGTGCTCCAGCTATGGTCGGGGGACCGTTATGGCGAAATCGACTCTACTCAAATATTGCATCGTGCGTGCAAAATCGGAATTTGAGGCGGCCGCGCGGGAACGCGACCCATGTATAGCCGAAGCACATCGGGCGATGGCGACCTGCTTCAACGCACTCATCGCCGAGGTCACGTCACCTGGTGTCGCGACACGGCAATAATCGACTGCAAGGCGGGCAGTCTGGCGCGTGAAGCTCCGCCCGCGCGGATGTTTCAACAAGAGACACGCACCCTTTGACCACCCCGTGCGCTTTATGCTGCATGCAGGGAGGCGTGAGAGTGAACGTTAAAAAGCCAGCAGCCAGAAACAAGGTTGCAAAGATCGAGAGCGTGGACCGCAAGGTCGCACGCGCCGCCGGGGCGAAACGCGATACACCGATAGTAAAAGCTATCGGCACGGTCAGCGACCTTGCCGACCAGCCACCACTGATTGCCATATCGGCGCTGACGATGGCCGCAGGCGTCATGCTCGGGCGCGGTCATATGGCGCGCACGGGGGTCCGCATGCTGGCCAGCCATCTGCTCGCCACCCGGATGAAGTCCTTTGTAAAACACAGGATCGACAGGACCCGGCCATCCGTGATGCTCGGTGGCGACGATTATCACGCCAGAATAGGCACCAGCCACGCAAAGGGCGAGAACAGCTTTCCATCGGGTCATACAGCGGGAGCCGTGGCCGTCGCCCGGGCGGTTGCGCGCGACTTTCCGAAAAGCGCCCGAATTGGCTACACCGCCGCCGCAGCGGCTGCAGCCGTGCAATTGCCCCGCGCCGCTCATTTCGCCAGCGACGTGCTGGTCGGTGCCCTGATCGGCGTGGCTGCCGAAGCACTCGTCGCCCTCGTCATCCCAGCGGAGAATAGTCGCGCGACACCATAGTGTGCAGCGCGAACTATTTGTTTATGGACGACCGCGCTTCCTCAAACCAGCTTATCTCAGGTGGCGGGAACCTTCACGCAAAGACCGGGTTCTGAACTCGGAATAAGGGGAACTGCCGGAGTGGCGGTCTGTAAATTACTGATTTCATTCGGCGTGGCGGCGCTGTCGGTCTGCTGCCAGGCCAACGCACAAACGCGTGATGGGTCCAGCGCCCAAAAACCTGCCGAGATCGTTCCCGATGCGCAGTTCAATGCGGCGCTCCCTCCGATCGACCCTGCTATCAACGCGCCACTTACACCGATCGACCAGACCCCGATGCCCGTCGATCGACAGCCGGCGACCGACCCTGGCTTGTCCCAGCCGCTCCCGCCCATCGCTTCGTTCGACGTGACGACGCCGCCGCCCTCGACCGCAGCTGCGGCGGCCGACAAACCCGCGCTCGTGCGCTATTCGGTGGCTGTCGATGGCCTGAAATTGATCGATCTGGAAGGCCGTTTCCGAAGCCTCTCCGCGCTTGCAAAGGGCGACGGCAAGGCGGCGAACGGCGCGGTTATCGCGGCCCGTGCGCGCGAAGACGAGGCGCTTGCTGTTCGCCTGATGAAATCAGAAGGCTATTACGACGGCAGCGCAACATCGAACGTCGCGCCTGATCCCAAGAACCCCGACCGCGTCACGGCTGTCGTCACGGCGGTGCCCGGATCGCGGTACAAATTGCGCGACATTACGATCACCGGGGCAGCGACCCAGCCCCCCGGCCTCGCGCGCGAGGCGCTGCAACTCAAGGCGGGCGATGATATCGTCGCCGCCGCGATCGAGGGTGCCGAGGCGGGGGTCAGCCTGCGCCTTCCGCAACAAGGCTATCCGTTCGTCGTGGTGGGGCAACGCGACATACTTCTCGACGATCGCCTGCCAGTTGGCGACTATACATTGCCGGTCGATGCCGGGCCGCGATCCTCGTTCGGGACCATCGCCACGACCGGCAAGACTGCCTTCGACGCGCACCATGTCGAGGTGCTGTCACGGTTCAAGCCCGGCCAGCTGTACGACAGTCGCCGGGTCGAGGATCTGCGCGAGGCGATGGTGGCGACCGGCCTGCTGGCCTCGGTCGCGGTGGAACCGGTCAAGACAGGCCGCACTAACGCCGACGGCACCGGGATTGTCGACCTTCTCGTGCGCCAGCAGGCAGGTCCGGCAAAGACACTGGCGGGCAGCGCGGGCTACGGCACTGGCGAAGGCTTCAAGCTGCAGGGCAGTTTCACCCACCGCAACCTGTTGCCGCCCGAGGGTGCGCTGGTGGCCGACGTCATCGCCGGTACGCAACAACAGGGCGCTGGTGTGACTTTCCGCCGGTCCAATGCGGGCAAGCGCGACCGCACAGTCCAGCTGACCCTGCGTGGCGAGCATGACAATTTCGACGCCTATGAAGCGACGACGGCGACGCTTAGCGGTCGCATCTCGCGCGATTCCACGCCGATCTGGCAGAAACGCTGGACCTATGCTTACGGCTTCGAACTGATCGCCACGAACGAGAAGCGCGCCGATCCGACCCGCCTGCAGGATGATGGCACCTATTTCATCGCCGCCTTGCCGGGCCAGATCGGTTATGACCGTTCGGACAATATCCTCAACCCGACCAAGGGATTTCGTTTGCTCGCCCGGGTCAGCCCCGAGTTTTCCCAGCGCGCCAATGCCGGCGGCGGCACCAACACCTATGTCCGCGCCCAGATCGACGGCAGCGTATATTATCCGGTCGCCAACAGCCTTGTGCTTGCGGGCCGGGCACGGTTCGGGACGATCACCGGAGCCAGCCGCGACGCCATCGCGCCATCGCGGCGGTTATACGCGGGCGGTGGCGGGTCGGTGCGCGGCTATGGCTATCAGGAACTGGGGCCGCGCGATGCCGACAACAACCCAATCGGGGGACGCGGCCTGACCGAATTCGCAGTCGAGGCGCGCTACCGCTTCGGCGACTATGGCATCGTGCCTTTCTTCGATGCCGGACAGGTCACGAGCAGCACGATGCCGAGCTTTTCCGGGCTTCGTTATGGCGCAGGTATCGGCGGGCGACTGTACACAAATTTCGGCCCGCTGCGCGTCGATGTCGCCACGCCGATCGCACGCCGGGCAGGTGAATCGAAGATCACGCTTTATATCTCGATTGGGCAGGCGTTTTGACCGGTCGCCGGATTGCCAAATGGGTGGGCTTTACGCTCGTCGGCTTGCTGGTCCTGTTCGGAGCGGTGCTGTTTGGGCTCAACACCGGACCCGGCCGCAAGTTCGTCGCTAACCGGATCGCGGCATATTCGCTGGCATCGGGATTGCGGTTTGAGGTGGGGCAACTCGATGGCTCGCTGTACGGCGACCTGATCGTCCGGAACCTGCGTGTCTTTGATGACAAGGGCGTCTTCGCCACGGCGCCGGAAATAAGGCTCGACTGGCGGCCTTTCGCGTTCGTTTCCAGCCATGTCGATGTTCGTTCGGCAATGGTCCCGCTGATCGAGGTCAGCCGCCTGCCGCAACTAAAACCGGTGCCATCGGACCCCAACGCCCCGACGCTGCCCGATCTCGACATCGACATCGGACGGCTGAAGATCGACCGCCTCGTCCTCGAAGCCCCGGTGACGGGAGCGCAGCGCGTTGTCGCCATCGATACGCGGGCCAGAATTGCCGACCGCCGCGCGCAAATCGTCGGGACGGCGGGCTCGACGGCGGGCGACCGGCTGGCTTTCAACCTCGACGCGGTTCCCGACGACAATCGCCTGATCATCGATGCGCGGCTCAACGCTCCGGCGGGCGGGGTCGTGACGCAGCTTGCGGGCCTGAAAGCGCCACTGGTCGCCAGCGTCGCGGGTCGCGGAAGCTGGGCGAACTGGGCGGGTGCGACAAAGGCTTCGCTCGGGGGGCAGCCGCTTGCCGATCTCGCCGTCACCGCACGATCTGGAGCGTTCACAGTGAAGGGCCCGACGCGCCCGGGGCTGATCCTGTCGGGTCCGGTCGAGCGCCTGACCGCGCCGAACCTCTATATCGATGCCGCTGCGACCTTGGACAACCGGCGCGCCGATATGCGTATCCTGCTCAAATCCGATGCGTTGGTTGTGACATCGAACGGCGTCATCGACCTCGCCAGGTCGCAATTCGCGGCACTGAAAGTCGATGCCCGCCTGCTGACGCCGGGCGCGATTGCACCGAATTTGAACGGGCGTGACGTGCGGATCGGATTGCTGCTCGATGGTGCGTTCGCGCGGCCACTCGTCGATTATAAACTCGACGCCGCCGCGATCGGGTTCGGGGCAACGGTCGTCGAGGGCCTTCATGCAGAAGGTCGCGCGCGGGTCGATGCCGATCACATAATGATACCGGTCGCGGCCCGCGCCAGACGCGTCAGCGGCCTGAACGCCACGGCTGGCGGATTGCTGACCAACCTCGCGATCAACGGCCAGTTCGCCGTCACCGGCAGGTCGATCCTGTCGGACAATCTGAAGATCAGGTCGGACAAGGTCGATGCCACCGCCATCGTCGTCGCCGATCTGGTGAAGGGCATTTATCGCGGCGCGCTGAAGGGCCGCGTCAACGACTATCTGATCAACGGCGTCGGTCGCATCAACCTGAATACCGATGTTAAACTCGTCACCGTGCCGTCGGGCGGGTTCGGCCTGACCGGCCATGTCATTGCCCAGACCGTCAGGATCTTCAACAAGTCCGCAAGCGACTTTCTCGGCGGCCCGGCGATCGTCAATGCCGACATCGGATTCGACCCGCAGGGCACGATTGCCGTCCGCAACCTGCGCCTCAACGCGCCCTCCTTCCGCATCCTTTCGGGTGAAGGGTCCTATCGTTCGGACGGCCGGGTGGCTTTCACCAGTGCTGCTTCCTCGAAGCAATATGGGCCGCTCCTGCTGACCGTCACCGGCACCGCGACCCAGCCGCTCATCCACCTGAAAGCCGCCCGTCCCAACGTCGGCGTCCAGCTGACCAACGTCGATGCCGTCGTGCGCGGAACGGGTGGCGGCTATGCGATCAAGGCAACCGGCGGATCGCCCTATGGGCCTTTCAATGCCGATGTGCTGGTTCGCGCCGGCAAGGGGCCGCTCGCCGTCGACATCAACCGCGCACGCTTCGCCAACATCGACTTTGCCGGGCGCATCGTCCAGACGTCCGCTGGCCCCTTCGCCGGGCGACTGACCGCGAACGGCGCTGGCGTTGCGGGTCTCGTCACGCTCGCCGCGCAGGGCAAGATCCAGCGTGCCGACATCAACGCCTCCGCCAGCAACGCGCGAATTCCGGGCGCAAACCCGATCACGATCGACCGTGCGATCGTCAGGGCCGTGGCGATCCTGTATCCGAACGCACCATCGATCGTCGGCGATGTTCAAGTTGCGGGACTGCGACAGGGCAATTTCGTCGTCCAGACAGCCCGAGCGAAGATCGATTATCGTGCCGGACGCGGGTCGGCTCAGGCGGTCGCGAGCGGATCGAACGGAGCGCCGTTCCAGATCGCGGTCAATGCGCGGCTTAGCCCCAATTTGTACACCGTGGCAGCGCAGGGACGCGTCAACGCCCTCGCCTTCCGCCTCGCGCAACCCGCCGTCATCCGCGCCAACCGGGGCGTTTACACACTCGCACCGACCATGATCGCCCTGAAACAAGGGCGAATCCTCGTCGCGGGCCGCTATGGCAATGGCATGGACGCGCAGGCTCGTTTCCAGAACCTCGACCTCAGCCTGTTGAACAGCTTCGCCGCGGGAGCCGGTGTCGGCGGCAAGGCGACCGGCACGTTGCACTACACGCAAAGCTCAGCGACCGCACAGCCGAGCGCCGACCTCCGCCTCGATGTCGCCGGGTTCACGCGGTCGGGTGCGGCCATCGTATCGACGCCGGTCGATATCGCCGCCATCGGGCAACTTCGTCCCGACAGCGCGGCGCTCAATGCGCTGATCCGCCGCAACGGGGCGGTTATCGGTCGTATGCAGGCGCGGCTGCAGCCGCTCGCCGCCGGGTCCAGTCTCAGCGCGCGGCTGATGAACGCCAACCTGGGTGGCGGCATCCGCTATAACGGGCCTGCCGAAACCTTATGGTCGCTGTCTGGCATCGCCGACCAGCAATTGTCCGGGCCGATCGGTATCGCCGCCGATTTCGGAGGGCGAGTCTCACAGCCGCAAATTACCGGAATCGTTCGCGCGAACAATCTGACCTACGACAATGAAACCTATGGCACGCGCATCCGGGCGATCCGGCTGAGCGGGCGTTTCACCAACGACCGTTTCGAAATCGGGCAATTCGCCGGACAGGCTGGCGATGGCACCATTGAAGCCAAGGGAAGCGTCGGTTTTGCTGCAAATAGTGGCTTTCCAATCCACTTATTCTCCATATTGGACAATGCGCGACTGGCGCGCAGCGATGCACTCGGCGCAACGGTGTCGGGAACGCTGGCGGTAACCAACGACCGCAGGAACGGTGCCCTGATCAAGGGCGACCTTCGCCTGCCAGAGGTGCGCTACGAGGTCATCCGACAGGGAGCCGCCGAAATTTCCGAACTCTCCGGAGTGCGTCGTCGTGGCGCACTGCCACCCCAGCCTGCCAGCGCAACTTCGGGCGCGCCCGGGCTATTCAAGCTCGACCTGCGCATCCGCGCCGACCGCAGGGTTTTCGTCAGCGGCATGGGGCTGGAGGCCGAATGGTCGACCGACCTTCGCGTTGGCGGAACATCGGCTGCCCCCATCGTGACGGGCGATGTCGATCTGGTTCGCGGCACCTATAGTTTTGCCGGGCGCAGGTTCGACCTCGATACGTCGAGCAAGATCATTTTCCGTGGCGGCACCACGATCAACCCCGAACTCGCCATCGCAGCATCGACGACGATCAACGGCGTTACCGCCACGATCAACATCACCGGCACCGCGCAACGACCGGCGATCGTGTTCGGATCGACGCCGACACTGCCGCAGGACGAAATACTCTCGCGGCTGTTGTTCGGGACGTCGGTCACATCCCTGTCGGCAACTCAGGCGTTGCAACTTGCCGCTGCGCTGAATTCGTTGCGAGGTTCGGGTGGCGGGCTCAATCCGCTCGGCAAGCTGCGCTCGGCCACAGGTATCGACCGGCTTCGCATTCTTGGGGCCGACCAGGCGACGGGCCGCGGCACTGCAGTTGCTGCAGGCAAGTATATCTCGAACAACATCTATATCGAGATCGTGACCGACGCGAAGGGCTTCACCGCCACGCAACTCCAGATCTCATTGTCGAAGGCGCTGAGCATCCTGTCACAAGCCGGGGGTTCAGGCGGGACGAACGCAACAATCCGCTATTCGAAGGATTTCTGAGGCGCCCTTACTTGACCGGTCGAGCGCCACGGCTGTGACGGCAAGGCCGACAAGCACGCCGAAAACCTCGCGATTACAATTGGTTCATGTGGGTGTGAAACCGTATGCAGTCCGGGCCGTTCTAACCGCGCGTGCACAAGCTTGGCGGAAGCGCATTGCCTGTGAAATTGGTCTGCCGAGGAGAATGGGCTTGAGCGCGCTCGATCACGAAGTTGTAATGAAGGTGGCGCGGGGCGTGTTCGCGGGTTCGATCGCGGGCATCATCGCTTCCTATGCCATGGACAAGTTTCAGGCTTTGACGTCGCCGCTTCTTCCCTCCAGCGGAGATGAGGAAAAGGGCGAGCCGGCCACGCAAAAGGCCGCGGATGCGATCGCCCTGCGCGTTGCGGGGAGCAAGGTTCCCGAGGCCGACAAGCCTCTCGCTGGGCAATCGATGCACTATGCTGTCGGCGTAGGACTGGGCATCGCGTATAGTGTCGCGGCGGAGTTCCGGCCTTCGGTAACTGCGGGACATGGTTCCGCTTTCGGCATTGGCACGGCAACCTTGCTAGACGAGGGGGCGGTTCCGGCACTTGGTCTGGGCGACGCACCATGGAAAGCCGACATCGCAACCAACCTATATTCCTACGCGTCGCACCTGGTCTTCGGTGGTGTCACCGAACTGGTGCGGCGGGAACTCGTCGGAACGGTAGCGAAATAAAGGGCCGCACCTATGGCGACATGCGCCGATCTGGTCGGTCCGTGACAGGGGCACCCCGCTGAGAACTTAGGGCACTGGAATGACAGTTGCAGGGGCGATGCCAACCGCTGGGTTTCTCGCCGATCCCCGGTAATACATATGACCAAGACGGATGGCGGGCCGTTCGATAAATCGCCTCAGCGCGTCCGCAAGCGCGAGCGTTATCGCGCAAGCGACGATGATGTAGCTGAAATAGCCGATCGCGTGGGCAGCGGATCTGGCAACGCCAAAAGACACAAGGCTGAGTACGGGCACATGGATCAGGTAGATTCCATAGCTCCGGTTGCCCATGAACATGCCGAACCGCGAACCGCTGCAAAAATACAGGCAGGTCAGGAATGCGGCTATGCCCAGCAGATAGGTGGCCGCGACGCGGAAGGTGTGCGGTTCGATACCGTGCCGTGCCTTTACAGCGACGGCGATGGAGAAAAAGCCAAGTTGAAGAAAGAAATATGTCTTCAGCAGGAGCGGCATGGTGGCGAGATGGCTTTTGCCGCCAATCTGCTCGTCCCAGTGATAACGGAGTGCCCCTCCGGCAAACATCATGGATAAATGGAGCAGCGCGAGGAAAAGTTGATCCTTTCCGATCTCCCCCGCGCCCGAGTGCGTTGCGGTGATGGCCGCGGCCACCACCGCCGCCATGAATGTCAGCAGGGCGGCTCCGGTGATGACTTTGGCGCTATTGAAGCCGACCAGCGCAATCACCGAGATCAGCGCGTAGAACAACAGCTCCAGTTCCAGCGACCAATAAACCCCGATCAGCATCGGCTGATGAAAGCGGAGCGGGATCATCGTCATGTTCGCGAGGAACATTTCCTTCGTCACCGGCATCACGAACGCGCAGCATCCGGTACTGAAGACAAGGTAGGCGACGGACGTGGCAAAGAAAACCGAAACCCAGAACGCCGGGAAAAGTCGATAGAAACGGTGCTTCCAGAATTGAGCGGTCGAACCGAGGTCCTTGCCGGGGATCGCCTTGACGATCACGAACCCGCTGATGAGAAAGAAGATAACGACGCCGAGCCGACCGACGTCCAGATAGGCCGACAGGCCGACAGACGCATCATCCACATTGTTGATGAAAGCCTGGCGTGCATGATGGAGGACGACAAGTACGGCGGCAATCCCGCGTAAACTGTCCAGTTGCGTTACCCGTGGCGTCATCTAATCACCCTGCGCTGCATCCCCTGCCAACACAGCGAAAAGGTCACTGTGCCGTTTTCCTCCGGCGGACCTCATCGACAATCATTGCACCCCATCATGAGTTACGAAGACCCCCCATGCTTTCGTGAAGGTATGATCCCCGAAAACCCGCAACGAGCTTCAGCCCGTCCCAATCGACCACATCGATCGATCGCATGGTACGCTCGATCAATCCCTGCGCCCGCAGGCGCTGGAGCGTCCTGTTGACGTGGACGGGAGTCAGGCCGGTCGCGTCCGCAAGCTGCTCCTGCGTCATCGGCAGTTCGAACTTTCCGTTTCGGCTAAGGCCCGCCGATTCCGACCGCGTGCCGAATTCACAGAGAAGATGCGCAATTCTTGCAGGCGCATCCCTCCGACCAACATTCAACACCCATTCGCGAAAGGTCGACGCATCGACGAGACAGTCGCGCCAGAACGCCTCCCCGACACTTGGCCGTTCCCGCGCGAGATCCTTCATCTGACGGATCGAGATCATCCCCAGCGTGGCAGCAGTCAGGGTTTGAACGCTATGGTCGGCGGTCGTGAGCAATAACTGCTGCAAATCGATGATGTCGCCCCTCATATGGATCGAAACGATCTGCCGCGAGCCGTCCGTCGTGAGCTTGTGACGATTGGCATAGCCCGCGATCAGCACGCAGCAATGCGAAGGTTCATCTCCCTCGCGGAACAGGTAAGTTCCGGCCTTAACTTCGCGAACCTTCATGGGCAGCGCAGTGATCGCCTGGATGTCGTCGGCAGTCAGCGTGCCAAGTCGTCCGAGTTTCTGAGTTGCAGGCCCCCAAAGGTCCGCGGCTGTAGCTTTCATTGACACTCCGATGACCGACGCAAACCCTCGCGTTTAAAGTGCAAGCCGGGCAATATGTTCCATGTCCGGAGCACCCGTCGATAATAAAAGATAGTTTTTGGAGTGAGTTGAGGGTGATCCATGGAGATTCATCGACGAATCAGGTGCCCGTTTCATTTTGAAACACGACCTGAGGGCCACGCACAGCCCTGCCCCGCGCGATCATTGCCGTTACGGTTGCGGGCGGATCTCCTGATCGGTGATCGCTGCCACAAGAACATCGGCGGTCTTCTCTTCGTGACCTTCGATGGTGACGGTGTAGAGCACGACCTCGTTGTCATCCCTTATTCTGACGTGCCAGGCCGAATTGAAGATCAGCGATGGGTTGTCCCGCAAATAGGCTCCCGCGAATATGACCGCCGCCAACTTGGCTTGTGCCAAATCAGGGAATTCGCAGCCTTCCAGATCGGGATCGTGCACCGTTCCCACAGTATCGAAAAAGTACCGAGACATGACTGAACGAGAACCCGATCATAACAACGCGCACAATGTCGGCGCAACAAACAACGATTTTATTAAGCCAGCGACTCTTGTGTTCCATAACACTGATTAAGGGACACAAAGACAACAAAGATTGCACATGACGGCGAAACGTGCCGAAATCCAACCAGACCGGTGGAGCTACCCCCGTCATTCGCCTCGCTCAGCTCAGGCCATTCGTGCCATTGGGCAGGAATCCTCCGCCAAGCGCAGGTATCGGGGTCAGAAAGAGAGCCTGCAAAACCTGATTTTGATCGCGCATGAAGGGGATCGGGGTTCCATCGGTGTCGATGATGTTTGTGCTTCCGCCTGCCGCATGTTCCAGACTTTGATCACCGCTATTGCTACCGTCCAGCTTTGCCAGATAGGCGCAGATCGAGGTCATCGAAAGTGCAATCGCTGCCTTGTCTACTGCCATGGTCGCCAGCATCGTGCGGATACTACCCCCATGATAGATCGCATCCGCGAGGTTTGCGGTAACCGTCTGGAGCGAGGCTGGCGTCACCACGTCCGATGACATCATCCGATAAGTGGCTGCCACGCTGTTTTGGAGGAGGAAGGCACCGATGAGGAAGTTTTCATCGCTCGAAAATGCATCGAACGTCGCGCCCTTTGCAACAACGCCCGCCGCCTGTGCTGCTGTCGAGAATGCGCTTGTCACAGAAGCAGAAAAGTCGAAAGCGGGTTGCGCGGCTACCGACGTTCCAAGCTGCGTCCGAAGAGAGATGACATTAGCGAGTTTGTCTGCGGCCAGTTCCGAGGCATGTTCGCTGACCCTAGGATCGACAAAGGCCACCTGCCGCCCACCGATAACGGCACCCTGTGGCCCGATCCCGGTAAGGAGGTTCGCCGAGAGGCCGGCACCCTTCGACGCATAAGCGTAGAATTGCGCGCCAAGATATTCGAGATTGAGTGCAAGATTGAGCTTTACGGCTTCGGCTGACAGGCTGTTTCCCACGATGGGTGGGGCATTCACGGGGGTAACTGGCAACGGTGTTACTGTTTCGGCTGCGCCTCCGCCACCGCCACACCCGGCGAGCAGGGTCGCCCCAGCCAACCCGGCAGCCACGCGAAGAAACCCTCGACGGCTGTGGACGCGGGATGAGGTAGACTCGAGTATTATTTCGGATGCGATATACATTTTAATCATATTGAGAGAGTCCACTTAACAAATTGCCTACAAATCAACATTCGTCCATAAGATTATCAAATGACGTATATTTGGCCTGTCGGGAACCCCGACCTGCGTTAATATTGTGAAGACTATGGGTTGGGTGATCACATGAGTTCTACGATGGATGCCGCCGACAGTACTGCCACGCTGCAGGCCGCGCTCGATGTGGCGGTCAGTTCCCGGCAGACATTCACACTCGGAGCGGGCGGTTATCGGCTGTCCAGCACTGGCCTCGGCTACAACAGTAATGCAACGATCGTGATGGTGGGCGACCTTTACAACGATCATGGTCCTGCGGTCGGTACGCAATACTGTTTGACCAACCGGACTTCAGGTCGTCTCGTTAACGTAACCATTCGTGGTAGTGGAGGTGCGTTCGTTGGATCGACCTCATCAGCGACAGGCGTCACCCGGAAAGGTCTTGGTATCGTCAAGACAGATGGTTTCACCGTTATCGGCGTCCGGACGAGCGGTCCGCTGACGGGCTTTGGTATGGAGATCAAGAATTCCACCGGCGGATATCTCAGCGGCCTGATATTAAATGCCGGTGCGAACATCGCTGGCGCCGACGGGCTGCATTTCTTTGGAGCGTGTACGAAGATCACCGGCTCGACGATCAGCATATCGAGCGGTGACGACGCGCTGTCCTTCACATCGGAAAACAGCGAATCGACCAACGCGCTCATGGAAAAGATCACGCTGACGGGATTGACGCTAAACAGCGCGGCATTCTCGTGCATCAAATTCTATACCAGCACGACAACGGGCAAGGCCACCATCCGTGACATCAGCCTGACCAACATTGTCGGAAAGATCACGCAGGGGCCGACGGGTTGCCCGCTGATGATGCAGAACAACGGCGTCGCGCAGGGATGCGTGATCGATTCGGTGACGATCACCAATGCCGATCTCGATTTCGGCGTGGCGACGCAGGATGGGCCGACCGCCTATCTGACCGACTGCACGAACATTGTGCTCAAGAACGTAAAGCTGCGTGGTCGCAGGAACGGGCAGTTCCTTCGCGCGATCCGCTGCATCGGGCTGACTGTCACCGGAGAGGCCTGGGAGACCATACCGGGCAATACTCTGGATGACCTCGTCCAGCTTGAGCAGTGCGGCAATTATAACATCGACCTGATCGTTCGCTCGGCGTCAGGCGCAAAGATCGGCACGGTAAAGACATCGAACACCGGCACCGACACGAAGGCGCGTTATATCGCGATGACTCCTGCGTAATCCCGGTCTTGCCGTTCCAATGGCGATCAATGTTCCGCGCATCGGTTCAAGGCCGATGGCGGACAAAGTCTTCATGACTGGCGCACGGCGATGAACCTGCGATCCATCGCCAAATCACTGCTCGAAATTAAAGTTTTGGCAATGATTTTATGCGCAATGTCGGGGCTTGAAAGGACATATATGTCGTTCCACTATGCACCATCCACTTTCCAGACCGGTCTCGCCCAAGCTGAGCCAGAGTCGGTGCGTTTGCACCTCGCACTCATTCAGCAAGTTCGCGCCGAGGAAATATGGCCGGTCGCCAGACCGCTGCCGCTCGGTCGCGTCGCCACTATTGCGGCGCTGGGTGTGATGGCGTGGCTCCCATTCGTTGGCCTGTATCTCGCTCAACGATAAGGCGAGTGCGTCACGATTAAAGGTGCGTTTGCGCCAGGCCGATCACCAACGAACCATAGCGAAAAAGTGCGAAGTCGAATGCTGCAACTCTTTCGGCTTCGGGCGAACGTGACGCAAGCGCGTGCACCCGGCCACCGCATTCTTGAAACGTCACGTCGGCAAGCGCATAGTTAAGGCCGACCCCGCGGGCTTTGCCATAGGCTTCCTTCAGAACCCATCGGCAGGCCAGTTCGGTGACAAGGCTGTCGCCATTTAGCGTAGCGATCGCCGCACGCTCGTCATCGGACAACCAGCGGTCATTTTTGGTCGCGTTCATGGCAATGCGATCGGCTGTTTCCATATCGATGCCGATCCTTCCGCGTTCGGTAATGGCGACCGCCAGATCATCACCGGTCGCGCTCGTGCTGTAAGTGCAGGGCACTTTGCCACGTTCGATGAGCGGCTGGCCATGACCGGATGTTACAAAACACGGTTCGGCGGCACTGCCATAGCGAATCCTCAAGGCATGGCCGAGCAACGTGCGGGACGGTTTGGCGTCACCGCTGGCACTTCGGGATGTCATGTAAACGACGACGCCCTGCGCCACCGGAGCAAATTCGATGATATCAGGATGATCGGCTAGCCGGTTACATCGCAGAATCCGAAGGTCTTCAATAATCCCGGAGAGCATGGACATTGGATCGTGCCTGCTCGGGCGGCGCGTTCGGGTCGATACGATCCGCCAACAGCGCCAGCGCGCCAAAGTCCTGAACGACCGCCACACCCGAACGGACGCGCACGAGCCCTTCCCGCTTCAACTGCGACATGATCCGATTCACATGAACGAGACTCAGCCCCAGCAAATCGCCCAGTGTCTCCTGCGTGAGCGGCATAGGAAAAGTGTTGCCAGAGATGAAACCGATCGCCGCCAGCCGCGAATGAAGTTCCATCAGGCAGTGCGCGATACGCTGCAAGGCGGTCTGGCAACCGAGACGCACGATGTGATCGAGCAGCTGGTTCTCCTCGATCCTACTGACCCGCACCAGTGCCGCCGCAAGGTTGGGATATGATTCGGGCTGGTGGTTGAGAGCATCGTACAGCTTGGTTGCGCTGACCGTGCGGACCGTCGTCAGCGCAACCGCCGGGCACATCGCCAGCGGTCGCCTTTCGCCACGGTCGCCGATCAGATCACCGGGCAGCAACACGCCGAGCATCTGGCGACGGCCGTCGGGCAGGATACGCGGACGGCACGCCCAGCCCGATGCGATCAGCCGCGGATACGGGCTGCCGTCGCTTTTCGGGCAGATCAGCGAACCCGGCGCATGGGTCTTTGCACCTTCGTTAAGCGACAGGATCAGGTCGATCTCGACGGGGCTGAGATCCGCCAGCGCACGGAGCCGTCGCAGCAGGAGTTCGCTGCCGATCGCCGCGCCGATGCTCCGCGCTTCGCTGTTCGGCAGGCGGGGTGATGCACTCATATCCATCGGGATTCTCAGTTCGCGTAATAGGTGCTGTAGGAACCCAGGAACTGGGCGGGATCACCATAACCCGATCGGGAGAGCGCATTCAGGTCGATGCGGGTCAGCGCCACGCCGGTCATGGTGACGCCCAATGACCTCAGCATATGCACCGCCATTTCGACAGCGGCGTCGGGCGTCTTGCGCCAGCGAACCAGCAGCACGGTCGCATCCGCCTTTTTCGCGACAAGCCGCCCATCGACCACCGGCAGGACCGGGCTGGCGTCGAGGATGACGACTTCGAACGTCTCCTTCAGTTCGGCAAGCAACTGGTCGAACGTGCCGTTACCGAAACACGCTGTCGAAACCTTTCCGGTTCGCAGCATCGGGAGGATGGCGCAGCCACTGGCTTCGTCGATCACCAATGCCTCGGCCAGCGTAGCCTCTCCCTCAAGTACATGTTGCAGACCGACCAGTGGCCGTATGCCCAAGGCATCGGCAACGCTCGGGCGGCGCATGTCGGCGTCGACCAGCACGACGTTCTTGCCGTTCATGGCAAGGATACGGGCAAGCCCGATTGCGGCAGTCGTCTTGCCCTCGTTCGGCAAGGCAGAGGTCAGCGCGATGGTCTTTACGATCCCCGCATCGGCAGCATCCATCACCGACGCCGCGAGGTTACGATACCCCTCGGCATAGGCGGACTCGCGGTGATCGAGCAGCGCGGCAACGGGGTCACTCCCGCTGGAGTGTCGTACTGCGGAACTAAGAGTCGGCAGACCGGCAAGATAGGGGAGATGCAGGCGTCCCTCGACGTCCTCCAAGGTGCTGATTCCCTGATCGGTACCCTGGCGCAGGAACACGGCTCCAATGCCCCCGGCCGTCGCGAGCAAAGCCCCGACAAGCAGGTTGATCGGGACGTTCGGCGACGATGGCTTGACGGGTATCGGAGCAAGACTGGAAACGCGGGCGTCGGCCTGTGTCGTCGCCACCTGTGCGCTGATCTCGTTTACCCGGGCGAGCAACTGCGCATAGTTCGTCCGCGCCGTGTCGGCCCGCAACTGCAAGCCACCAAGCTGGACGGACGCAATGTTATTGCCGGCCACGGCGGATCGCGCGGCACCGGCACTACCGGCAAGCGAAGCTGTCCGACGCGACGCAACTTCGCGCTGAGCCTCCAGATTGGCGATCGTGCGGTTGATCTCGCCCTGAATTTGCTGGTCGATATCGTGCAACTGGCGCTGCCCTGCGGCAAGTTGCGGATAGTTCTTCCCGTAACGACCCGACAGATCGGCAACCTGCCCGCTCAGCACGGCGCGCTGGCTACGGAGTTGCTGGATGACAGGCGAACCGAGCGCTTCGCCAAGGTCGTCACCCGACGAACCATGGGCAAGCTGCTGGCGGGCGGTTTCCAGCCTCGCGGCCGCTTCGGCTTCCCCTGCCCGCGCGGTCGCCACCTGCTCGTCGAGCGAGGATAGCTGCTGCTCGGCAATGGTCGATCCCTGCACACTCATCAGATTGTGGGCGACCTTGTACCGGCCCAGCGCATTATCGGCCTTTTCGACCTCGCTACGAGCACTCGCCAGTTGTCCACGGAGCATCGTGTCGGCAGAACTGGCACCATCTCGCTTCAGCGCCATCGATTGAGTGACGAACTCTTTGGCAAAAGTGTTGACCACATCGGCGGCGAGTTTGCGGTCCTGATGGGTGAAGGACATTGTGATCGCGAAGGTCTGCGCGGTCCGGTGTATGTCCAGCCCCTGCGTAAGCCGGTCGATCGCCATTTCACGACGCGCAGCCGGGGTTGTCGTCTGTGGGGTGCTGGCAAGTCCGGGAATGCGATCGACAAGCCGCGTCTCATGCGTCAGCAATTCGAAGCGACGTGGATCGGCAAGCCCGAGACGATCGACGACAGTGCCCGCCAGCGTCCGGCTTTTCAGGTTTTCTACCTGGGTATCGACGCTGGAATCGGTTGCAGGATCGCTCAAGGGCGTCGTGCGGTCTGACCCGATTTCCGGGGGGCGCGGCGCGATGACGAGGGTCGATGTTGCCGTATACCGAGGCGACTGAAGAAACGTCAGCGCCACCGTCACCAACATGATGGTGCCAAATACAAGGAAGAAGATCGGCAGGTGACGCCGGTAAACCTTGATCAGGTCGATGATACCCCCATTGCTGGGATATCTTGCCGATGCGCGACCAGCGGGATCATACGGCAGGAGTGCGGTGGCCATGGCGCTATTCCTTGATCAATATTGAAAGGTGAGTGTCGCGGAAATGCGATGATCGTCGTAACTCGAAATCCCGCCCGAGCAGCCGCCGCAATGACGCGCGATGTAGCGATAGCCGAGACGGGCATTCCAATGGTTGTGCGAGAGATAGGTTGCGCTGACCTCGGCGAAAGGCAGTTTGTCGCGCCGGTCGAGGCCACGATAAGTGTCCTGGTAATACCCGCCTTCGAGACTGGCGATCAGGTATCGACGGAGTTCGTGGTCGGCGCTTATCGACCCGCCACGGTGAAGATATCCCGCTGTTCCGGGTACGCCGCTATCCTGGACGCTACTCTCGCCCCGCGCGGTAAAGGTCCACAATCCGTTCGGAAAATAGGACACGTTGCCGAGCGCGCCGATCCCGGAGATGGCACGAACGCCCGGCAGATTGAACTTCTGCCGGATATAACCCACCCGTACATCACCCCGGATCAGGCGCGTCACGTCGAAGCTGGCCCCGAGATAGGCCCCGAAACCCGACGAATCGCGTTGCAACACGCCGCCCGACAGGAAACGATAGTCGATTTTGTTGGCGGTTCCGGCGACGTAGAAGGAAAGCCCCGGCCCGAATGACCGTTCGACCCTGACCAACCCCGCGTAACGTGTCCGGTCGCGGTCCTGTGCATTGATGGTCCCGCCACCGATCCTCGGCGTATCGCTGAACCGGAGCTGGGTGATATCGGCGCGTGCGATGACGCGCGTCGTCGATCCCTCGATCGTGGCACCGACGAAGCCATTCAGTGCCCGGTACTCAAGCGGTTTGGCAGCGTCGACCGGCGAATCGGACGCGAACCGGGGATCGATATATGACCCGTAGTCGGCACCCGCCGTCAGGCTGCTGAGCGGCCCTATCGCGACCGACCCCTTGAAGCCGCCCATGCCTTCCTCGGTGTCTTCACTGACATATTGTGCATACCGACGGAAATCGCCGCGCGCATAGAGTTCCAGATCATAAGGACCCCCAACAGTCCGCAGCGTCGCTTCGGGCCGCACCACGACGGCGAAATCGCTGTGTTTGCGGTCGTTGTTCGCGAACACGTTGGACGTGTACAGGCCACCGATCGAAAGACCGGGGAACAGGTCGAAATTGCCCAGCTTCAAACCCTGCGCGGACAGGGCTGGCAGCATCCGTTCACCCACCGGAACCGTACTGTCGCGCGCGAAGACCGATCGCTGTGTCGTGAGCGGCGGCTCGTTTGGGATGACCACGGTCTGGGCATCCTGAAGAAGTTGCGCATCGACCGGCTGCCCGAACAGGCAGGCAATGGGCGTCAGAAATGTGCCGAGTGCGCATTTGCGCAAGACTCTCGGGCTCAAAACCAGCGCTCCCGAACGCGAATAATGTCACCGGGAGCGACCGCAGTGGCAGACGACAGCGAATATTCACGCGGCACGCTTTCACCGGCGTGCTTGATCAACACCGCCTTGGTGGTTGCGCGATACGTATAACCACCCGCCTGGGCCACCGCCGATTCAACGGTCATCCCGTTGGAATAGGGATATTCACCGGGTTTGTTCACTTCGCCCAGGATGTAATACGGTCGCGCGGACAGGACTTCGACAACGACCCGCGGCTCTTTGATGTAATCGCCCTCGGTAAGTTTGCTAGCGATGCGGGCCTGAAGATCGGTTGATGTCAGACCCGAAGCCTGAACCTCTCCGATCAGCGGCAATCCGATGTAACCGGAGCCCCCAACCACGAAATCGCCGCCGAGCGTCGGCTCTCCGAATACTATGACGCGCAACTTGTCGCCGCCGGCCAGGGCATAATTGTAAGTCGGAGCTGGGCCAACGTTCGTCGCAGCCACGCCGCTGTCAAGACGACTCCCGCTGGACGCGCATCCGCTTAAAGTAATCATCGCGATTGTTGCTGCGATACTGGCGAATCTCATTACAACCTCCATTGTCATATGACTGAAAAAGGAAAAACACAGTCCTCGGATGGCGCATGAAGCACCAAACCGGCAGATCACCTTTCAATGACAGTCTTTGGTCGAACATTTAGGGCAACCCGACGCAATCAGGTTGAGAAGTTGCTTTATCCGCGGTCTGGATTCTGGTTCCTTATCCTAGGTTATAAAAACTCTGGAATTTACGAAAAATTTATCTTTTGATATTTTTTGGGACACTTCGTGTGTGCCTAAATGAAAACGTTAACATTGGATAAACCATAAAATCGGTGTCGTTCGTATTGCAGTAAATCTGTGAGAGCGAGTTGATCGATGAAGTTTGGTAAAGTCTTCGCGCGGCCACGCGCATCCACCGAGGCGATGATACGAACCCTCGATTTCGGGGTCGCCGTCGGCATGATCGCGTGCCTCGCTCCATTGATGTTGTTCACGATGCTGGCAATTCGGTTGCAGGACGGTCGCTCGTCGATTTTTGCCCACCGGCGCTATGGACGGGGTGGCCGCACGTTCCTGTGCTACAAGTTCCGGTCGATGGCGGCCGATGCGGATGTCCGCCTCGCCCGCGTCCTTGCCAGCGATCCGGAGGCGAGGGCCGAATGGAACCGCGATCACAAATTGCGCGACGATCCCCGCGTGACGCGCGTCGGTCGCTTCATACGCAAAACGAGTCTCGATGAACTGCCACAGCTTTTCAACGTGCTGCGGGGGGAAATGAGCCTTGTCGGTCCACGACCGATCGTTGCGGCAGAGGTCAGCCGCTACGGAAAGCATTTCCAGACCTATTGCTCGGTCCGACCCGGGGTAACCGGCATTTGGCAAATCAGCGGACGCAACGAAGTCGGATATCGCCGACGAGTCGCGATGGATAGCGTGCTGGCCCGGCAGCTTACCCCCAAATTATACCTGCAAATCCTTGCCGGGACCGCACGCAGCGTGATAACTGCGCGTGGAGCCTATTAGATTTGAGATTCCAAGGGCTTACGCTCGAGAACGTCGGCGTAGATCCGTGCAAAGCCGTCCGCCACGGCTTCGGGCGTAGTCCGACGGACGACGCGGTCGCGGCCAGCCGGTGAGCCGTTACGCCCATCCCTGCCAAGTCCTTCGCGAAGAACCTGAGCCATGCGGTCTGCTAGTGCGTTCACGTCGCCCGGGGTTACCAGCCATTCATCGTCCGCAATGATCTCCGCAATGCCGCCACTGCGCGATCCGATGACCGGCACATGCGCCTGATACGCCTCGAGGACGGTTCGCCCGAGCGGCTCCGCCCATAGCGAAGGCGCGACCAGCATGTCGATTTGTTCGAAAAGCGCCTTTGGAGTCGCAAACCCTAGGAAGGTCACCGGCAATCCCTTTGCCATCTCCTCGAACGGCGCGATATCGCCGGGAGCGCTACCCGCGATCAGCAGTCGCCATCCGTCCGGCGGCAACAGGCGCAAGGCTTTTAGCAGGACATCGACACCCTTTTCGGGGCTGATTCGCCCAAGATAGCCGAACGTCACCGGCCCCTTTCGCGGCGGTCGGACATAGTCGCTGTCGATCCCCGCAACATTTGCGGTATTCCAGATTACGCGACGCAAATCCTGCGGGACATGGTCGAAAAAACCATAGTCCAGATGGCGCTGGAGCACTTCGTTGCCAACGGCGGTCACTGCCGACACGAGTTTCTGGTCGAACTGCTTGGTGAACGTCAGCACGCGGCATTTCAGGTGCCGGTGCGAACAGGGACCGCTCTCACGATACATTGAACTGGCGGCGCAAAGCAGATCAAAGTCCCGCAGCGTATGGACGATCGGAACGCCACGCTTTTTGGCGGCGTGCCAAACGCGCGTCGAGATGTCGACCATCGAATGAGTGTTGATGATGTCAGGCTTGAACCGGTCGATCACCGCACCGAACCGGCGCTCGATCCCGAAATTGGCCTGTTGCTTAAACTTGGCCCATTCGCGCGCGCGCTGGGAATGCAGAGTCCAGTCCTCGAGCCAGAAGTCGTTCCCGTGTGGCATGCGAAACACCGACACGCCGTTCCGCTCTTCTTCCTTTTCCTCGCCCGGCGTCAGGCAGGCGGCGGCAACGTCCCACCCCGCAGCCACCTGCGCTTCCGCCAACATGCTGACCGATCGCTCCGCCCCACCGACGATATGCGGAGGGTATAAGCTGCTGAGGTGGAGCACGCGCAAGGGCCGGGTCATGCGGCACGGTCCAGCGCGAGCGTATCGGCGTAGAGCGAGTCATAGGCATCGACCATCCGATCGAGCTTCACCGCATCGAGCACTGGCGCAAAAGACTCGGGCGAAGGCAGGCTATCCCGCCCCCTTTTCAGCACGTCGATCATACGGCTCGCCAGCGCATCCTTATCGGCAGGTGGCACGAGCCACTCCTTGCCGACCGATCCGACAAGGTCAGCTATCGCGCCGAGATCGGAACCAATCACCGGCACACCCTGCGCAAACGCCTCGACCACCGTTAGCCCGAAAGGCTCGCGCCAGATCGATGGCACGACCAGCATATCGATCGAGTCGAGAAACGCGCGCGGGTTGGTGAAGCCGAGGAAATCGATCGGGAGATCGCCCGCCTGCCCGCGGTAAACATGGTCGCCTTCCTGCGCGCGTCCCGCAACTGCCAGACGCCAGCCGTCCGGTGGCAGAAAGTGGCACGCTTCGATCAGGGTCGTGATGCCCTTTTCGGGAACCAGCCGTCCAAGGAACCCGAATATGAAATCGCCCGACCTCGCGCGACGTTCCGGCACACCGCCCGTGCGCTCGGCCACCGCATTCCAGATCACCCGCGCCCGAGCCGAGGGCATGTCTTCGAACATTCCAAAGCGTCTATGCTCGGCAAGGACCGGCGCGGAAACGGCGGCCACCGCATCGATGGTCCTGGCGAAATGCCCCTTCCACAACGAAGTGACGCGACACGAAGCATGCTGCCCCTCGCACGAACGGCCATTGCGGAACATCGAAGCACGTGAACAGAGAAGATCGTAATCGTGGAGCGTATGCACCGCCTTCGCGCCGCTCGCCGCGACGTGCGACCAGATCATCGGCGGCAGTTCGACCATCGAATGCGTATGGACGATGTCGGGCTTGAACTTGCGCATCGCCCCGCGAAAATCATGCGCCCCGCTGTAATTGATCATCTGGCCCAGCTTGTTGGCGGTCCGCTTTATGCGTGGCTGGCGGAACACGTCCTCCATCCACACGAGATTGCGGCTCTCCTGTGGAAACACCGTGACGCCGTGGCGGACGCCGGTCGGCTGTTCGTCGCGCGTTAGATAGGCGGCGGCGACCTGATGCCCGCGCGCCACCTGCGCCTCGGCCAGCATTTCGACGACCTTCTCCGCGCCGCCGACGACATGCGGTGGATAAACCGAACTCACGTGCAAGATACGCATAAGGTCAGCCGCGCAGGAAACGGCGGGCATTCACAGCCGTCATCTGGAGGTATCGCGTACCATATTCACGCGAAGGCTCGATCTCCGAACCTTCATGCCATTCGTTGAACGACGTGATTAGCACCCAGTCGGCATCATGCCTGATCGCCGCATCCCACAGCGCCTGATAGGTCTGGCCGTCATGCCGCGCCACCGTCGGCCGAGGCTGAGGCCGTCCGGGTACGCGCGTATCGTCGAAACCCGGAATCACGGTCGCGCAGAACAGCTTGTTGCCGATCATCCGCTTCCATGCCGGATAGGTCCGGTCGGCCCATGCCGTCATCTGCTGCGGCGTCATGCCACGGACATAGGGCGCGAGAACATAGACATGAATACCGTCCACAGAAGGTGCCCATGCGGCGAACTTTTCGGTTTCGCGCGGGCTGATGTCCCCGACCAGAAAGGGTTTTGCCTTGCCCGCTCCCGCATGGTCTGCGGCGCTTCGCCACCCGCTTGCCGACAGTTCGCGCAACGCCTGCAGGTACAGGAACATCACCGGACGTTGCCCGACCTTCAACCACGCTGGATGGCTGGCATAGGTCCTCGTGACGTAGGCGACATCGCGGTCGGCACCCGCCTGCCCGTCTTTCTGCTGCTCGAAATAGATTGTCGCCTTGATGCCCTGCGCGTGGAGGGCGTCGAGGATCGCGGGCATCGCCTTATTCTCGAACGAACCCTGCCCCCACCAGCTGACGATCATCGCCGTGATGCCGGCCGCCTTGGCCTGACGCGCGTGAGTTTCGATGACGGCGCGGTCGTGGCTGTCGTAAAAGCCGAGCGTCGGATGGTCGAGGGTCGGACTTTGACGGGGAGCCTCGTTGTTGGGTCCCTGCCAGTGGAACCAGCGACCGCTAACCGCAGGCGTCGCATACCACGGATAATAAAAGGCAAGCACCTCACGCTGACGACGGCGCGGCGCGGCGATCAGCGCACCGGGCACCGCGCCGGACATCGCAAGCGTCAGCCCCCCGGCCACCACCGTCCGCCGGGTAATCATATCGCCCGCCCCCCCGAAAAGTCGGCGGCGCGATTGCGGGAGAAAGCCGCCATGATCTGGGCGCGATTGATGGCCAGCAATATGATTTCAAACGTCACGAACAACAGCAGCCGGTTGAATTGCCCCGGCGCACCGATGGTCCACAGCGAAGCCTGCTGGGTGGCGAAGTATACCTGCAGGCTGGTCCAGACGGCGAAGAAAAGGCTGAGCGGGAACCCCGATGCAAACGCGCGACGCAAATACAGTGCCGAGAATGCGACGAGCACGCCGAGGAAGGCCATGATGACGGCCACCCCCACATAACCGAACATGACGAGCGCCATGGCCTCGGTCCCCATCGTCAACTGGACCCATCCCTGATTTTTGCGAAAGCTGGCCGCGAGTTTGGCGGGCGCGTAATGCTGGACGAAATAATAGGTCTCCACCCCGTTCGCGAAGGCCGATGCGGGAGGCGTTTTGTCGTCGAGCACGGCAATGTTGCGATCGACCAATTGCTGATCCCAGTTGGTCACGCGGCGGGCATCACGCGACGCCACGAACCACAATTCACCCTGCCCTGCGATACGTTCGCCCACCAACGCCGTGGTTCGGTCGAGCGGCAACCGACCATAGCCCGAATAGATATACAGCGTCGCGCCCAACGATCCGCACAGCAGCGCGATCGCCAGCGGCGCGATGCGGATCAGCGTCCCGGCCAGCCGCCCCTGCCTTTGGAGCAGCAGCGGCATCATGAAGAACGCCACTTCCGAAAGGATCGTGAAGAATTTGTCGCCGAACAGGAAATACAGTCCGGTCAGGCCGACGAATGTCATCATGGCTGCCGGTTTGAGCAGTGGCGCAAAGCGCGGAGCGAAGGCGACCGCACCGAGCACCGCCGAAAAGAGGAATTTGTTGTCGAGCAGGATCAGCACGACCCCGCTGCTATATTCACGCCGATACAGGAACCGGTCGATCCCTGCGAGCAAAGGGAACCCGCTCTGCAAGCCATGCAGGAACGCAACCGCGCCACAGGCCATGCATACCAGGACGACCGGCCATCCAAGCAAGCCGACCACCCGGTCGAGCAGCGGCGAACGCGCATAGGCAATGAATGGCCGCTCGAACTGGCGAAACACCAGTGCGAAGATGAGGAAAAACAGGCTGGTAAATGCCACGAACGAAGCGCTGGCATCGCCCGGCTCGCCCAGCCGATTGACCTCTGGCATATAGGCCCCCGCCTCGATCACCAGCAACGACAGCAGCGTCGCGCCGCGTGTGATGATAAGGGGGAGAAGCAGGATGAGCCCCGCCGCCGTCATCCGCCCAACGATAAGCAGCAGCCATGCGAACAGAAGCATAGACGTAAAGGAAAATAGCGAGCTTGGCACCGCATTGGCGAACGACCAGTTGACCGCAAGCAAGGCGGCAAAAGCAAAGGCTTCACCAATCCGCAATGACCCGCGCGTCACCGGGGTATCCGAATATGGATCGGACAAGTCGAATGTCGATGTCGTCATCACGCCGTCCTTTCCATGGATGTCATCGTCTTAACGGGGCGGTTCACCTACCGATGCGTCAAATGTTGCACGTGCGCAGTCGCATTCATGGTGAGGCAGGGCGTTGAAGGAGGCCCTCGTGCTCGGCAAGTCCATGTTATCGATGTCGGGGCTCAGCCTGTATCGCAATGCGGTACAGTTTGGGATGAACATCGCGATCGCCGCGTTCATCACGCCGGGCGATTACGGGCTGGTCGTTTTCACGACGCCGTTCGTGGTCCTGATCGCGATGCTAACCGACCTCGGCATGACGAGTGCAATCACCCGCGCGCCGGTCGTCACCCGGGACGAGGCCGGGGCGGCATTTGTGGCGATGGTGATGGGCGGGGTCGGTTGTGCGGCGCTGCTGGCGGTCCTTGCCTACCCGCTGCAGCGAGTGATCGGCATGGCGGGACTTGCGCCTGTGATGCTGGGCATGGCGGTTGTCGTCATCTTCAGTGTCACCGCATCGACGCCGCGCGCTTTGCTGGAACGGCAGTTGCGTTATGGTCGCATCGCCGCGATCGAGGCCGCCGCTATCGCAATCGCCGCAGTGATAGGACTGTTCGCCGCGTGGCATGGTGCGGGCGTCTGGTCGCTCGTGCTCTATAATTTGATCAATCACGGCCTGCGTGCGGCATCCTTTGGCTGGCTGGCCCGCCACGAACTGGCACCCAACACCCGGCTTCGGCAACTCGGCGAACTATTGTCGTTCGGCGGATGGGTACTTGCCACCAACCTGCTCAATTTCGTCGCGCGCAACAGCGACAACATCCTCATCGGGGCGTGGCTGGGCGCGGCGGCGGTGGGAGTTTACGGCCTGTCCTACCAGTTCATGCTGGCACCGTTGATGGCGATTACATGGCCGACCAGTGCCATATTGCTGGCGACATTGCGCAACGAAGACCCCCATGGCGAAAAGGCGCGCCGAATGGTCGAAAGCGTACTGTCGGCGACCGCGATGCTCACCGTTCCGGCAATGTTTTTTCTCACCTTCGGCCTGTCGTTTCCGGTCGGTGCGCTGCTCTCGGATCGCTGGAGCCATGTACCCGAAATCGTTGCGTGGCTTGCCCCCGCCGGCGCACTGCAATCGATCGCGTCGTACAATGGCGTCTTGCTGATGGTCGCGGGCAAGGCGCGGGCGCAATTCGCGCTGACCATCGTCAACACCATTGTCATCGTCGCGACGTTCGTCATTGCCCTCCCTTTCGGCCTGCTGGCGCTCGTAAAGGCCTATGCCGTGGTCATCACCGTCCTGAGCATTGCTTTTCTGTGGATGATCGTCGCGCTTACCGGCCTTAGCTGGCCGCGCCTGTTGCGCGCGCTTGCTCCGGCGGTGCTTGGCACTGTCGTGGCGCTCACCGCTGTTGCGTTGACCACGGGTTTCACATTCTCCAACTGGCTCCACTGGACCGCGGCCACCGCGATCTACGGTTTCGTCGTCTTGGCAAGCTATGCGATACAGCGACCGCATATTCGCAACGTCATTGCCGTGTTGATGCAACGTCCCGAACCGGCAGCGAACACCTGAACGATAGGAGCAAAGGAACGTCGCGGGCGATGGGATTGCCGCTATGAGTCCGCAGCGACGCGCACATGTCTTTTTGCACGCCCCTCGGCTAGCCAAGCATTGAGCCTGCGCGTCATGGGGCGCTCGATGAAATGATAGGCGAACAGCGCGGAAACGATCGCCGTCGTGACCGTGGCCCCGAGCAGCAAATGGCCGTCGAGCGACGCGATCCGGGGCGACTTCTGAACCAGTTTCTCCATGAGGATCAGCGAGAAGGGATGAAAGAGGTACAGCGAATAGGACGCATCGCCAAGCAGGGTTAATGGCCAGAGCGCGCGATGTGCGCGCGGTTCAGGGCCCAGTACGGCTCCGGCAAGCGCTATGCTCACGGGCACCCCCGAATATAGCACGCGCGGCCACTCGTTCGCGACGGTCGTTCCGATCGGCCCGTTGAACAGATGCATGGGATCGAGGGCGACGAACACGATTCCGCCAAAAGCCATGATCAGGCGCAATGGCTTGCTCAGCGTTACGCCACGCGCGACGATCATGCCGACTCCGATGCCAAGCCCGAAGTCGATAAGGATCGGGCGCGTCCAGAAATAAGCCGGGTTCAACGAGTGAGGGACAAAGTTGCCGATGGCGATTGCCACCAGCAGCAGCACGGCAAGCATCGTCATTGCGCGCGCACGGGGCAGCCAGACCGTCAGCGCAAACAATGCATAGAAGAACATCTCGTAATTCAGCGTCCAGCCAAGATCGAACACCGGAAAGGCGCGTCCATCGCCGTAACTATCGAACGGGATGAACAAATAAGAGGCCAATATGGCCGTTCCGCTGGGAAACAGGTCACCCCCTTTCAGGGTAGCCGCCGCGAGGATCGCCAGGAACAGCGACGTCGTGAGCCAGTATAGTGGGATGATGCGCGTCAGCCGCCGTTTCAGGAACTCGGCGGTGGCATTCGGCTGGCCAAACAGACGACGGGAAGCATGCACCATGATGAAGCCGGAGATGACGAAAAAGAGATCGACCCCTGCGCCCCATGGCAGGATGTTGGGGCGGGTAAAACCAGCACGCCCCTGCTCCGCGATATTGGCGACCGCGCCCCCACTGTGGCCGACGATGATCATCAATGCCGCCGCCGCGCGCATCCATTGCACCGTCCAGAGCGTCTGGCTGGGCGACGGGGCGGTGGTCCCCGTGGCGCCGTCGGCCAAATATTGTCCAGACTTGTCCATTCGCGATGTGAAGCACGACACTACGGTTCGCATCCTATCATTTGATGCACACGAATTGGCCTTCATCTTCCACAATCGGACCAGCCTTGGGGCCAGGAATCCGAATGAAAATTCTTCACATCGCTGAATCCGCAAAGGGCGGCGTCGGCACTTATCTTTCTGAAATACTGCCCTTCCAGCAGAATATGCTGGGCGTGGATGGTGTCAGGATCATCGTACCCGACAACCATGCTTCGCACCTGAGCGGGGTTGATCGGCATATGGTTCATAGCTGGCGGCGGCGCGACCGATCGCTTGGGGCACTCCTTCGTCTGGCGTTTGCCGTTCGAACCGAAGTCCGTCGCTTCAGGCCGTCCATCATCCACGTCCATTCGAGCTTTGCCGGTGCCGTCGTCCGGCTGATGTATGGATGGCGCAAGATGCCGTTCGTCATCCTCTATTGCCCACACGGATGGGGATTCGACCGACGGACGAGCGCGCTGAAGAACCGCGTGGCCGCCTTGATCGAGCGCACGCTGGCCGAATGGTGCGCACGGATCATCGTCATTTCGGAGCATGAACGGCAGGCCGGGCTGGCGATTGGCATCCCCGAGGGAAAGCTGGTGCTGATCCTGAACGGGATTACGGACATAGTACCGGCGCGACCGTCACGATGGGACGACTCACGGCTGAAAGTCCTGTTCGTCGGGCGGCTCGATCACCAGAAAGGGTTCGACACCTTGCTCGACGCCATCGAGCCTTTTGCCAAGGAGATTGCCGTCCGGGTGGTCGGCAAGGCGATTGCCGGTCCGGCGAGTGCCCGGCGCGGGCGCAGCCAGGTGGAATATCTCGGCTGGAGATCGCTATTCGAGGTGGCGAGTGAGATTGCAGCCGCCGACGTCGTCGCGGTTCCTTCTCGCTGGGAGGGGTTTGGGCTGGTCGCACTCGAAGCGATGCGTGGGGGATGCGCGGTCGTTGCCTCCGACGTCGGCGGCTTGCGCGAAATCGTCGTGGACGGCGAAACCGGTCGGCTGGTTCCACCCGATTATCCCGAACGGCTGGGCCATGCGCTGTCGAGCGGCACCAGGGAACAATGGAAAGCGATGGGACGCGCCGGGCGCGAACGCTATCTCGCTCTGTTCACCGCCGCCCGCCTCAACCGGCAACTCGCCCAGCTCTATGCAGAATATGATCGGACAGCTTCGATCGCAGCCCCCGACGTCCACGAAGCAGTGCATGCGTAGCGCAAAGGCGATTATCCTTTCGGATTACGTCGGCGGTGATACCGCGGCCAGCGGCGGGGCGGGCCACGCGGCGCTCGACAGCTTCAGGGCATTACGCGCCAAGGGTGTCGATGTCCGCATCATCGCCGCTTTCGGTGGCATGCCCGACGTCGACCCCGATCGGTTCGCGTCGCTAGGCAGCGTCGATCTTCGCGAGGCCGGTCCGACAGGAGCCGCGCTTGCGATCTATAACCCACGCGCGCGCGAAGCTCTGGCCATCCTGCTAGCCGGCGAAGACCCCGATCGCACCATCATCATCCTGCATCAATGGACGCGCGCCCTGACCCCCTCCTCGATCGGCCTGCTCGGGCGGTTCCGGGTGATGGTCTATATGCATGATTATTTCTGGCCATGCCCGAACGGTGCCTATTATGATTTCCGGCAAGGCACTCCTTGCGACCGGCAACCGATGGGCGTCCGATGCGTCGCCGCGAATTGCGATCGCAACGGGCGGGCGCACAAGATTGGCAGGCTGGTACGTCACGCAGCCCTGCGCGCGGTGACCCGGAGTCCGACAGACAATCGGCTGTTCCTCAGCATATCCAAACATTCGCATGGGACGGCATCGCGATTGATGCCCGATGACCGGCACGCGATCCTGCACAATCCACTGCGCATCACCGATCGTCCGCCGCCCGCCGAACCTCGCTTCGACTTCGGTTATTTCGGTCGTCTCGAACCGGAAAAAGGCCTGGCCGATCTGATCGACACGGCCGACCGCCTGAACCTTTCAGGCTTGTTCGTCGGCGAGGGCGCTTTCGTCGAAACGATTGCCTCACGCCCGCGACTCGAATTGCGCCACTGGCAGCCACGCGACACGATTGCCGAGGCCATGCGATCGTGCCGCGTCATCGTCCTGCCCTCGCTCTGGCCCGAAACCTGGGGCCTTGTCGTACCCGAAGCCATGCAGGCCGGGGTGCCCGTGCTTGTGTCCTGCCGGGCCGGGTCCGCCGAACTCATCGAGCGGTTCGGCGGGGGCATGTTCTTTGATCCCTCGACCCCGGGCGACCTTGAGCGCAAGCTCGCCCATATGCTGGCGACCGAAGCTAGCTCACGCGAAACGATGGTTCAGGACTGGGTGGCCTTTGCCGATTTTTTATCCGCCGACCGTCACGCAACCCGGATTGTCGAACTGGCCGCCGAGACATGGAGCCTCGATCTGCACGCGCGCGCCTAACCACGCTGCTCCACCAGCGGTGTCAGTATTTGCGCAAGTCTTGCTCCCGCCGCCGCCCATGTGAACGCCGAAGCACGGACCCGGCCACCGGCGATCTTTGCTGCTCTCAACCCCTGCCCGGCCCCGAGCGCAACGATCTGGGAAGCCCAGTCATCGGCGTCGTCCATACCGGCATAGAGGATCGCATCCCTGCAAATTTCCGGCACCGCGCCCGCCGGGGCGGCGACGACCGGGCACCCGCACAACATCGCCTCTACGGGCGGCAGTCCGAACCCTTCGGTTCGCGAAGGATAGACGAGGCAATGGGCGTTTTCGTACAGCGCACGGAGCGCGGCATCGTCGATGGGGCCGACGAAGACGGCTTGCGGTGGAGGGGCGAGGCCGGCCGCTTCGAGAGTCTCCCGCGAAGATCCGATGACAGCCAGCTTCATATCGGCCAGCGCGTGACGGCGAAATGCATCAAAAACCACCGCGAGATTTTTATAACGCGCAACCGACCCGAACACGACGCAATAACCGCCTGTCACCAGTCCGCGACTTGTGGGGAATCCACCATCGGCAGGCAGTTCGAGGATATGATCGGCACCGTTATAAAGAACGGCAGTCCGGCCGGCGTCGGCGATCCCGAACGTCATCAGACTATCGCGGGCATAGTCCGACACCGTCAGGACGACGCGGCTGCTCCTTGCGCCGCGCGGGATGAGCACGCGGTAACCCAGGCGAAGTTTGGCAGGATAGGATTCGGGCGACAGACGGAACTGCGCGTCGTGAACCATGGTCAGCTTGCGCGAATGACCCTTGGGCGCGAGATTGGCGAAGGATGCCAGCGCGCCCGATCGTGCCGCAAAGGGCAGTATGGCCTGTTCCCAAAGCTGCGAATGCCCGAACCGCTGTGGAACGGTGCGAATAGCCTTGAACGACGGTGCCCAATGATCGGTTGCTGGCACCAGCAGGCGCATATCCCATCCGGCCGGACGCTCTCGTGCAACGGCCAAAGCATCGAGCTCCCGCAGAAGCCTGTCGGCCACGCGGTGGACGCCGTTCATTGCCCCGCTATAGAATTTGCCGTTGATGAACAGGCGCCCTGTCACCGGTAAGGTCGGTTGTGGTCGACCCTCGGTCCCGTCTTCAAGCGCTTGCATGAGCATCCGTTACGGTAGCGCACTTTTCCCACCCTTAATTATCAAAAGACGAAACGGCACACCTAATTCTACCGAATATGAGACGGTCGGCATCAAGCGGACATTCCGGGGGACAGTGCCGTGCAGCAGGACGCTAACGAAAAAATAAAGAGTACGTCGATCCTCGCGCGCGTAAGACTTGCGGCCGAACGCTACCCCGAAAGCATCGCCGTCTGCGCGCGCGACACGAGCTTGTCCTATGCCGAACTGGTGGCGCGCGTCGACGAACTCGCCGCACGTCTCGCTCCCCTCCTGCCGGAACGGGGAATGCTCGTTGCCGTCTGCCTCGAACGCACGGTGGATTTGCCGGCCTGGCTGCTCGCCATTTTCAAGCTGGGCGCGGCCTATCTTCCGATCGATCCCATGCTGCCCGCCGCCCGCATTGCCCAGGTGATCGACGGTGCGAACCCCGCTTTCGTGATCGCCAGCCGGACGCTGGCCGGACGTCTTCCCGCGAACGAACTCGCTGTGATCGACGCGGACGAAGAGGGAGCGGACCATCATCACCCTGTCGCATCGCCCCCTGTCGCATCGCCCGCTGACACGATGCCGCACGATCTCGCCTACGTTATGTATACGTCGGGATCGACGGGGCAGCCAAAGGGCGTCGAGATCACCCATGGCGGTATCGTCACCCTTATCGACGGGATGGCCCGTTCGCCGGGATTGAGTCGGGGCGAAACGCTGTTGGCACTGACGCGGCTGAGCTTCGACATTTCGGTCGCCGATATCTTTTTGGCGCTCGGTGTCGGCGCACGTCTTGTCCTGCTCGATCTGAACGATGCGGCCGATCCGCGCCGACTGGCCGCAGCGATTGCCCTGCACACACCCGATATGATGCAGGCGACCCCGGCGACGTGGCGCGCACTGCTTGAATGGGGCTGGACCGGATGTCCGCAGATGCGCGCGCTTTGCGGTGGCGAGGCGATGACCCGCGATCTCGCCAATCGGCTGTTGCCCTGCTGCGGCGAACTCTGGAACATCTATGGCCCCACCGAAGCGACGGTATGGGCAACGATAGAGCGGGTTACTGTCGGCACGGGGCCGGTTGCGATCGGTCGCCCGATCGACGGCGCGACGGTCATGATTGCCGACGACGATCTTACCGAAATGCCCGCCGGCGAAATCGGCGAGATCGTCATCGGTGGCCCCGGCGTCGCGCGTGGCTATCGCAACGCCCCGGTCCTTACGGCTGACCGATTTGCCC
This sequence comes from Sphingomonadales bacterium, assembly GCA_028289885.1. GTDB lineage: Bacteria > Pseudomonadota > Alphaproteobacteria > Sphingomonadales > Sphingomonadaceae > Sphingomonas_O. The sequence goes on along the minus strand of JAQGKX010000109.1, from coordinate 10,922 downwards.
GGCTCGACGATGGGATGCCGGTCTATCGGACCGGCGACCTCGGCCGCCTCGATCCCGATGGGTCGATCTATTGCCTTGGTCGCCGCGACGATCAGGTCAAGGTGCGCGGGTTCCGCATCGAACTCGGCGATATCGAAAGTGCGCTCGCGGCCCATCCACATATCGCGTGGTGCGCAGCCCGTGTCTGGCAGGACCCCACCGGCGAAAATGTGCTTGTCGGTTACGTCGTGGCGCGTCCCGGAGGGGCGTTGCCGACAAACGACGTGAAAACTTTTCTCGCGGACACCCTGCCACCCTATATGATCCCGACCCGGATCGTACCGATGGTCGAATTGCCGATGACTCCCAATGGCAAGGTCGACCGCAACGCCCTGCCCAGTCCCGTCGATGCCGCCCCGATCGCGTCGACTTCGACCTATGACAATGATGTCGAGCGTGGGATGGCCACCATCTGGTGCGAACTTCTTGGCGTAGCGGATGTTGCGCGGGACGATGATTTTTTCGATCTGGGCGGTTATTCGCTGATCACCGTGCGTCTGCTCCGTCGCATCGAGCAGGATTTTGGCCGCATTCTCGAGATTGCCGATCTCATGCGGTCATCGACGCTTTCCGCGATGGCGGCTCTGGTGGTCGACGGAAACCTCGCTCCATCCAGTTCGACGATGTTGCTTAACGCCGGGGGCGATCGTCCCCCGCTCTACTGGCTCGATGCCGGGCCACTGATACGCGGCATGGCGCGCGGCGCCGCCCCGGAGCAGCCGATTTATGGTCTCAATCTGACCAAGGACGACGAAGCCCGGCTGAGCAGAGATGCGATCGACATCGTCTCCACGGCGACAACGTTGCGCGGGCATCTGATGAAGGCTCAGCCCGAGGGCCCCTATTATATCGGCGGCTGGTGTCGCTGGGGGGTCGTTGCGCACGAACTTGCCTGTCAGTTGCGCGACGATGGGCAGGACGTGGCGTTACTCGTGTTGCTCGACGCCACCGTGCCGACCGCCCCGAGCCCACGCGAGATCCTGCGATCGGGACTGTCCCAGGTCCGTAATATCTTTCACCCGACAGAATCAAAAGGCCCGCAAAGTTTCAGCCAGCGCGTGGAGAATGCGCTTTGCCGCCACGTCGCGCGCATTTTCGATGGCGATACACTGCTCATCCGGGCGACGGACGCGCCACAGTCACCAAACGACGGCGGCTGGCGGGGAAAGACGCGCGGCTCCCTCGAGGTCGTCCGCACATCGGGCGATCACGAAACGATGATCCGTCCGCCCCATGTTGCCCGACTGGCCGCGGTCATAAGCGATCACCTCCTCACAGCGCAGCGCACAAGGGCGGATGTGAAATATGCCGGGGCCGCAAGGGTCGGAGCAATCGGTGGACTTGCTGCCACGAAATATGCGGGCCCTGCGCCCGTCTCTGCATGGCCGGACCTCAGTTGTGCCCGAATGGGTGGGGACACCGCAGCCCCGGCCTAGCTATGCAAGCGACGCCGGATCAGGGGTTGACCGGAAGCCAACTCGGGTCACGTTCCACTATGCGCGGGATATAACCGGCGAGCTTAACCAGAGCCGGTCGATTCAGAAGTTCGATATCCTGGCGATTCCAGGACACCAGTCCCGCGGACCGAAGGTGCTGGATGGCCCTGTTCGCGTGGACAGGCGTGCAACCTACAAGGTCGGCGACGTCGCCTTGCGTCAGCGGCAGGTGAAAGGCTTCACCCGCGTCCGGATCACTGCAGAGCAGGCGCGCGTGGATATGAAGCAACAGATTTGCGACCCGCTCGACAATACTCAATCCCCCGACCGAGATCAGTCGATCCATCAACGCGACCCTCTCCTCCTGGGATACGAGAAAGATCAAGGCGGCGAGGCGTGGGTAGGATTCAAAAACTTCAGTCAGGACGGAGATTTTGATCGGAATCGCGACGACCGGTGACAATGCGATAATCGAACTCGCAGCCGTCATCATGGCAAGACTGGGGAGGCCGACGAGATCGCCGCTCAAATGGATACGGAGCAGACGCCGCCGACCGTTCGCACGGTTTACGCTGCTGGCGGTAACGCCGGTCATCAGCAGCCAGATTCTCCGAAAATCGCTACCTTCGCGCTGGAGGAACTCGTTGGCAGCGAACTTGCGACCGGTGCCGCCCATCTTGGCCAGGACCTTATAGTCGTCCTCGTCCAAATTGCCGAACGCAGTGAGCCTTGCAACCGGCGTGGCTAGAATCAGACCCTTTGAAATGACCATTTACTCATGTGCGCTACCAGACGTCGCATTCTGGCCGCTCGATCGTTAGCCGTTTTTCCCAGCCAAAATGCAATAAGTGTTAAATTGGAACTGTTTAGGTTCCTGCTCGGGAAGCGCGAATATTTTTTGAACTGCAATCCCAGATCGGCGCAACAACTGCGCCCGGCAGGCTACAAAAATCCATCAAATGATATTGCGCAAGTCAAACTGCGCGATTCGCAAGACTTTTTCGCGAAAACACACGATTCTATGGCTTGGTTAACAGCAATGGTGGATCGAATATCTCTAATAAAGGTTAAGGCACCATTATTTTATCCGAATAAAAGAACGGTTCGGAGAAAAACTGAAAGGGGTCTCATGCCTGTTACTCAATCCAATGTGTTTGCTGCTCGCCGGTTTTTGGCAGGCGGGGTGTCCCTGGTCGCTCTGATGATCGGTGCTCCAGCGGTGACCCACGCGCAGTCGCTCCAGCCCTCCTACTCTCCCGCTGTCAACAATGGCGGCGGGTCGAAGGCACAGCGCGCGGACATCATCGATGTTACCAATGGCGCAAGCACGATCAGCGGCGACTATAATCTTATCGGTACCAGCGCCCGCCGGTTCCAGTTCGACAGTGATACGATCGCAACGCGGAACCAGAATGGCGAAGTCATTTCGGGTTACGATGCGGTTGCGGGTCAGTCGAATGTCGTGCTTGGTACGCAGCAGAAGACGAACTCTGTAACCTATCCCGACCAGATCCAGGGAACGCGCGTGGCGACGCTGGTCTATGACAATGATCGCCTGCTCGGGGTTCCCAGCACAGATACGCGCACGGTCACTTATGTCGATACCCACGCACCGGTCTATGGCGACTTGCGACTGGCGAACATCGATAATTCAACGGTCACGATTGCGACCGGCGACAAGGCCAAGAGCATTTATGACCCGGCCAACTTTGCAATCCTGACGGCAGACAGCGGCTCGACGCTCTACAGCGTCACGAACGGCAGCCGGGTCGTTTATGATTCCCAGACTGCGACGATGGATGGAGCCGATCAGGACGGACTGTCGCAGGCCGCCAGCGCGACCGTGAATGTGCCGGTTACGACCTATTCGGGCGTTGCCTTCGACGGCGGCGATACGGTGACCGACCTTGCGAGCCTGAAGCGTTATAACACCAGCCAGATCGCCCAGTTGACGGCGGGAACAATCACCCCTGCGCAATATGAGAGCAATATTCAGGCCGCCGCGACGACGAGCTTGCGTCAGGTGACCGTCGCGACACCGCCCATTCCGAAATATACCGCCCCGCCGACGATCAGCGAACGCCTTTTCATCAAGCTCGACCATTCGAACCTGACGACGACCGCGACCTCGCAACTGGTCGGCGTCGTTGGCGCAGACGGTAATAACGATGGCCTTTCCACGCTGATCTTGGCGCAGAACGGGTCGACCGTAACGAACAACGGCACGATCGCGCAGGCAGAGGGCGGCGTCGGCATCCGCGTGAAAGACGCTGGCAGCAGCCTGACCAACACCAGCACGGGCGTAATCGGAATTGGGTACGAAACGCTCGATCGTTCTAGCGGCGTGCCGGTTCCGACCGGACTGACAGACTATCAGGGTTATAGCACCGGCAACATCGCCGTCCGCGCTACCGACAATGCGACGGTCAGCAATCAGGGTATCATCAACGTCGCCAACCGCGACATCGCCGGGCATCCCGAAGACCCGACCTTTGGCAAGGCGAACACCGGTATCGCGGTCAGCACGGGCGCAACCGCGTCGAATTCGGGTACCATCCTGATCGGTGGCGCGGGCAGCGCCGTGGCGAACACGCTGGGCCTATTCGGCGGCGCAGCGGGGATGGTCGCATTCAATGGCGGCACCGTCACCAACAATGCCGATGGCACGATCCGGGTTGGCACCACCTTTGCTGGCAATGCAGCCGACCTCGCCACCGTGACCGACGTCGTGTCGGTCAATTACGCGGCGGGCATGACGTCGCTGTCGGGCGGAGGGACGCTGGTCAACAACGGCCTGATCCGCATCGGATCGCTTGCCCAGAACGCAACCGGCATGCTTGTCGGCGGCGACGGCAATACGGCCCTTAACACCGGTGCGATCACCATCGACCCATCGGCAGTCACGACGCCCAGCGCGCGCAACGTCGGCATCTGGGTCCGGGGCAGCAGCGTCGCCGGTGCGGTGGAGGCGACCAACGCGGCAAGCGGAATCATCACCGTCAGCGGCGTCAACAGCACTGGTTTGCTGGTCGAAAATGGCGTCGCAGGAGGTTCGGCGCGAGCGATCAACGACGGCACGATCATCGTCAACGGCGGCATCTCGGTCGACCGGCTGCGCAATTATGGCGTTTATGTCGGCAATGCGAGTTCGTCCGCGCAACAGAATGGCGCAGTCATTCTCCGCGGTGACGGTGCTATCGGCGTTCATGCGCGGAACGGCGGCCTGATCGACGTCGGCGTATCGGGGTCCGTGGATTTTCAGGGTACGAATCAGATCGGCTATTATACGCTTGGTGCCGGTTCGCGCATCAACGTCGCATCGACGACCAATGTCGATACCGCCTCTTCGACGGGCTTCCGCGTAGAAGACGGCGCGACGTTGGGTGGGGCTAATTTGAACCTCATCGTGTCCGGTGCAAACGCCTTCGGCATTGTCGGTTCGGGTCCGTCTTCGGGAACAACCGTGAACACTGATGGCAGCACGATCAATGTGTCTGGCCTCGGAGCGACGGGTATATTGATCGAAGGAGGGGCGACGGGCACGCTCAGCGGCGCTGGCACGATCACGCTTGCCGGGGCGGGCACTACGGCGGGAATCGTCGATGGGCAGAAACATGCCCTCGACGGAACCGCGATCGGCGCACCGATTGCGACAACCACCCTGACGAGCAGCGCGAACCTCACATCATCGTTCGATAATCTGACCGGCTATATCGCCCGGAATCAGGGCCAGCTGACGCACAGTGGCATCATTGCGTTCACCGGCACAAATGACGTGGCCATACTGGCAACGACGGGTGCGACGATCACCAACAGCGGCACGGTTGGCGTCGGGGCTGGTGGAACGGCCATCGCCCTCCTTTCAACGGGTGCTTCGGACCTCGTGACCGGCACCAACACGGGCGCGCTGACGCAGACCGGCCTCACGGTACCGGGTGGCGCAAGCGCGGTCGGATACGCTGTCAGCGGTGCTGGCGCATCGGGTACCAACAGCGGCACCATCACTATGGATAACGGCATCGGTGCCAGCATATCCGCGGGCGGCACGTTCAACAATTCCGGAACGATCACGGTCGGTTCGGGAACGGGTATTCTTGTCGATGGAGCGGGATCGACGTTGCAGGGAGTCGGTCCGGTTTCGGTCGGAAACGGCATAGCGGCGCTTAATCTCGTGAATGGCGGATCGGTTAATAACGCAGGCAGCTTCACCGCAGGCGGCACGGCTCACGGCGTCCTGCTTAGCGCAGGGTCGGGAGCACTGACGCTCGGCAACGGCACCGTCACGGTTTCGGGGACCGGGAACGGCATCGAAAATGCAGCCGGGTCTAATGCGATCTTGCTCAACGGCACGTCGATCGTCGCCAACGGTTCGGGAGCCGCTGTCCACACCGGCGTGGCGATCAGTCCGGCATCTTCCGCGACTCTCACGGCTGCAGGCACGAACAGCACCGGCTTCGATTTTTCGGGCACAGGTGGCGCGCAGACGGCGAACGACCTGACGCTCGGAACGGGACTGTCGATCACCGCGACGGGTGTCGGCGCAACCGGCCTTCGTCTCGCCACGACCGGCAATGCCATGCTCGACGGTGTCATAAACGTCACCAACGCGCAGGGCGGTTCGGCGGTCGTTGGCGGTCCGGCGGCGTCGATCACGAACTCGGGCACGCTCACGTCCACGAGCACGGTGGCTCCGGTTGTCGATCTGACCGGCGGAACGATCGCCTTCACGAACAGCGGTACGATCACCGCCGCCTCGGCTGGCAACACCGCGATCGCCGGGGGCAACAACGGCCAGAACGTAACCCTGACATCGGGCGCAGTGACCGGCGGAGTGCTGCTCGGTTCGGGGAACGACACATTCCTTATGACGGGCGGAACGCTGACCGGAGCCTTTGACGCAGGCGCAGGCAATAACACCGCAACTTTCCGTGGGCTGACCGATGCCAATCTGTCGGGCGTTACCCGCATCGCGGGACAGGGTACGGCGACCGGAACCGACACGCTGACATTCGATAACACGACATCAACCGGCACGCGGCGGATCACCGGATGGAACAACGTCAATCTTATTAACAGCTCCGGCCTCACCGCCGATGGTGATCTGGCGCTTGCCGGCGGGTCGGTCGGCATCGACTCCACCTCGACACTCTATGCGGGCAACGGTTTCAACCCGCTGATCAGCGCAAGCGCCGGTGGGACCATGACCGTCAACAATGCAGGCACCATCGACCTGACGAACGGAACGTCCGGCGCCGGTGATACGCTGACGATCCGTGGCAATTATGTCGGCCAGAACGGAACGCTGAAACTGCAGACCGTCCTCGGCAGCGATAACTCGCTTTCGGATCGGCTCGTCATCGACGGCGGCAAGGCCAGTGGCTCCACGACCATCCAGATCACCAATGCCGGTGGCCTCGGCGCCGCGACGACCGGCAACGGTATCGAGGTTGTCGGCGCGATCAATGGCGGCACGACGACTGCGACGACGAGCAAGGATGCGTTCACCCTTGCCGGGACCCATGTCGATGCGGGTGCGTTCCAGTATCGTCTCTATGCATCGGATACGACCGGTGCGAACGAGAGCTGGTATCTGAGGACGCAGACTGGATCGGGCCAGGCCGAAGTGCCCAACCCGCCGACGACACCGACACCACCGACCACGCCATCGACTCCGGCCGAAGTCATCACTTATCGCACCGAGGTCCCATTGCTTGCGGCCCTGCCCGATCGCCTTCGCAATGCCGACCTGACGATGCTCGCCACCTATCACAAGCGGATGGGCGACGACTCCAGCGAAGGTTCGGTCGCGCAAGGGTTCACCGTTCCCGGTCGCATCTGGGGCCGCTTCATCGCCGACGATGGCCGTTCACGCCAGCGGGGCGATGCGCGGGCCACGACCGATGGCCATTTGTACGGAGGTCAGATCGGGATCGACCTGTTCCGCTACGGCAATGACAAAGGCCACCATGATTTTGGCGTCTATGGCGGCTATATCAAGGCAAAGACCGATGTGAGCGGCTTTGCCGGTGGAGTGGACGGCAGCTATGTCGGCAGGCTCGATCCAACGTCGAAATATGCCGGTCTCTACTGGACGTATCAGGCGAACAATGGGTTCTACACCGACGTCGTCCTTCAATATAGCTGGTACGGCGGCAAGGCGCAGGTCGCGAACGGCGGTCGCATCGGGATCAACGGTCACGGTGTCCTCGCTTCGGTCGAGACGGGTTATCCGCTCAAACTATCGACCAACTGGGTCCTCGAACCTCAAGCGCAACTGATCGGCCAGGGTGTGTCGATAAACGATGTCGCGATCCCGAATGCCTTAGTAACCCAGCATACGCCGGGTTATCTGACCGGACGTCTCGGTCTGCGCCTGAAGGGACGGTTCCCGACATCGAGCGGTTCGATCCAGCCCTATGTTCGCGGCAACGTATGGAAGGGATTCTCCACGACCGACCAGACGCTGTTCCGGACCGCGGCGGCTACGACCGACATCCTCACACGCAACTCGTCACTCTGGGGTGAAGCTGGCGGCGGCCTGACCTGGACGTTCAAGCCCGGCTTCGCGCTCTATGGCGAAGGCGATTATCGTTTCTCGCTCGACAATGGCCAAGGCGTTACCGGCCATTCGACAAGCGGGTCGGTCGGCCTGAAGATCAGCTTCTAGGCTTGGGTACGGGATATCGGTTGCGACTTCAGAACCTCAACCGATATCCCGCCAGCACGCGCTGCGTTCCATCGGCGACGTCCTTCATCAGACCGATACGGAATGTCGAGTTTCCAGTCTGCCGGGCAAAGCCGGTGGTCAACTCCAACCGGCGCTTGTCACTCGCCAGATCGGCATTGCTCGCACCATAGGTCAATGATTGCGCCACTGCGTCATAGCCGGTGCCGATGGTCAGATGGGCCGTCCCGCGTTCGATCGTAAGCGGTTGCGCCACCCCGAAGCTCAGCAACCCGCCGAATGCCGGGCCGCTTGCCTGCAACCCCATGCGCGTTCCAACCAGCGAACTGGCCGCCGTCACGACAGAGCTGGCGTCGATCTTGAGCCGGGTCACGCCGACCGAGCCATAGCCTTCAAGGTTCCAGCCTCCCCCGACGTTCAACGTCTGGTGCGCCTCAAGCATCGTGGTGGTCGCGCCACGCCCGAGGGCCAATCCACCCTCGGAGATCGTGCCGAAGACCGATCCACTTTCGTCTATATATGAAGCGCGCACCGACAGGCCCTTATAACCGACCGAAACGCTGCTCGCCTGCGCGCGCGACCGGCCAATCGATCCTGCGGTCATAGTGACGCCCAGTCTGACCCCGGCAATCAGATGATCGACGGCGACGCTATTGCCGGCCTGCGGTGCATAGGAAAGGATGCCGTCCGCAAACGGCGCCAGTCCCATGATATCGTTCTGCATCGAATCCTGCGCGTTGAACCCGACCCGGACGCCGGTGGTGGCATTACGATACGATACCTCGCCTGCGGTCATGACGCTGCGCACGTCGCTGTCGGCCGGTCCGGTGCGAAAGCTGGCATAGCCGAAGCTCGTCCGGAAATGGCCGAACCCGACGTCGCTCGATCCGCCACTCGCCATCTGGTTGACGCGTTGTCCCAGCCAGCGTGACTGGCCAGTTTCGGGATGCGCGATCAGGCTGGCGACCGACCCCGTGAAGTCGCGGCCATAGGCGTCGATCACGGTGACTTTCGACAAGGCCGTCTGGATCGAGCCCGTCCCGATCGCTGCAGGAACCGCCATCGCCGAAGCTGCGAGCGATGTTGCGGTCGAACCATTCGAGATCGTCGGATTGCTCGGCGATAACGCCGCCTGCACGTCGATAAGCCCATGCCCATAGATCGAATCCACACCGGGAGCGCCGATGTCCCTCGCTGTGGAAAGGATCACGTTGCCCGCCTGCTGGCCACTCAACTGTGGCCATTTGCTGAGGATCAGCGCGGCCAGTGCGCTGACTTGTGGCGTTGCCGAACTCGTGCCCGAAATGGCCACGCTGCTGCCGTCCACCCCGACCGTGGTGTTGGTGCCGATGGCCGCGACGGTGCGATCGGCCATGCTGCCGGCCTGGTTGGAGTAACTGGCAAGCGTATAGCTTTTCAGGTCGGGATTGAGCGCGACGACGAACAGCCATGTTGCCCGGTTCGCGTCGTTGACGTTGATCGTATCGCCGGGATTGGCCTGCGCGTTGTTGCCAGCGGCGTTGACCAGCAGCCCACCGGTCGCACCGTAACGCGTTACCGAATCGGCCAGCCCTGCCCCGTTGCTGACCAGCGAACGGTTGATGACCTTGATCCCCGCTGTGGCGGCATATTCCAGAGCCTCCGCATCGTGGAACATCGTTTCAACTTTGGTATCGGCGTTATAATCGGAAGTGCGCAGGATCGCGATCTTTGCATCGGGTGCAAGGCCCTCGGTCCCGATGCCGTCGGCGCGCGCGGCGATGATCCCGGCAATCTCGGTACCGTGGTTCGACTGCGTATCACCCAGCACATCGCGTTTCGTGGCGATACCGTTTGTGGTCAGATAGCCGAAATCCTTCGATACCGACGAGATCTGGTTCTGAAATGCCGACAATGCGGTGTTCACGCCATCGTCGATGACACCGACGGTTACACCCTTGCCGGTCCAGCCATGATCGGCGGCATAGAGCGCGTTGACCATTTCGTTGCCGGTGAAGTTCTGGCGGTATTCCGACGTGTCGTTTGCCGAGCGCACCGGCTGCATGCTTTCCGGCGTGACCACATAGCCCGTCGGAGGTGCCACCGCGGCGGCATAGGCGGTGACTGTCGGGTCGGTTACCTGAGTCGGTGGCGCGTTCGCCGCTGGGACCGCCGGAGCCGCCACCGAGCCTGCCGAGTTCGCGGTACTGCCGCCTCCCCCGCCACATGCGGAAAGTGCGATTAAAGATACGATGGTCATGGACGGGCGAAGATGCTGCACGATAAACCCCTGTTTCATGCAGTTAAATTATCGCGAAGATGGTAAAACTCGGTTAACGGCGGAGAATACTTATGTATTCGTTACGCGTCTGTAATGTAACGCAGGCGTTACGATATTATTTGACCTTCCGAACCGAACACGCCACGACGACGGGACAATAGGTTCGGAAATCCGGATGACGCCCGGCGACACACAAACGATCATCACGGGGATGGGGCTCGGCCTTGCGCATTGCGATTGTCGATGAAAGTGCCGCCCGCGCGGCGGTGATCGAGGAGGGCCTGAGAGAGGCCGCTCTCACCGATGTCGCGACGTTCGCGGACCGCCATGGCATCGCTGCGAAACTCGAAGCTTTTTCTCCCGATGTCGTCCTCATCAACCTGTCGAACCCGCACCGCGACGAGCTTGAGGAACTGTTCGCTCTGTCTCGCGCAATGGCCCGACCCGTCGCCATGTTCGTCGACCAGAGCGATTCCGCCGGGATCGAGGCCGCCATCGACGC